>CAKZQY010000208.1 GCA_937142015.1 uncultured Halobacteria archaeon | reverse complement strand
GACGGATGCAAGAACGCGGATTCGAGCTACAAGAGGGGCACATGTCCGCCGTCGACGGGTCGAGAGCGGAGATTCTGGAGACGATGGGGAGCCACGAGAAGGTGTACTTCTGTACCTCCGTGTTCAAAGACGCCGCTCAACACCGCAACCGGCTGAAACGGATGGCTCGCAACGTCCGCCGACCGTTCGACGAGGTGACTGACGACGGCACACTCGTCTACGGGAAGGCGTACGCCGAGCCGGAACGCTTCGAGCGACTCGGCGTCCCCGAGGAGTTCTACACGGTGAAGTCGAACCACGTCGAGGTCGCGTGGTGGCTGTTGGAAGAGATGATTCGGGATGGCGACCTCGACGAAGGGGAAGTCGTCGAACAGTACCCGACCGTGAACGGGACTGTGGTCGAGCGGACACCGCTGGCGTAGGCGTGTGTCACCTGCTCTGGGTCACTGCTCCCCAGTGCGTGCTCTGGATCACTGCTCGCCAGTACGGGCCCAGTGTATCGCCCGCTGTGGGTCCTCGAACGTCTCGATCTCCGCCTCGGGCACGCGGAGCCACCGGATACACAAACGAGTTCCACGCCACTGTAGTCGGGACAATCGACTCGTCGACTCCCGAGGGTCGCAGGCGCGCCGGAACGCCGGCACGGTCGGAACCAAACGCGTTTTAACCGACCGAGCGGAAAGGAGTCACCAGAGGCGATTTCGCTATGGAGATGCCGCGACGGATGAACACGTACTGTCCGCACTGCAACGCCCACCACGAACACGAAGTCGAGAAGGTCCGCCGTGGGCGCGAGACCGGGATGAAGTGGACGGACCGCCAGCAGAAGCGTGGCACGTCCACCATCGGGAACGCCGGCAAGTTCTCGAAGGTGCCCGGCGGTGACAAGCCGACAAACAAGACGCACCTGAAGTACCGTTGTAGCGACTGTGGCAAGGCGCACATGCGCGAAGGGTGGCGCGCCGGTCGACTCACCTTCCAGGAGTGAGCATGGCGGGGAACTTCTACACTGTCCGGTGTGCAGACTGTGAGAACGAACAGGACATCTTCGGCAAGGCTGCGACCGTGGTCAACTGTGCGGTCTGTGGCACGACGCTCGCCCAGCCGACTGGCGGTGACGCCGAGTTCACCGGCGAGGTCGTCGACACTGTCGAGCGACGCGACTGATGGAGACCGGTGTCGTCCCGCTGTCGGAGATTGATGGGCCGTTCGACCTGCAGGCGACGGTCGAGAGCGGACAGACGTATCTGTGGGATCGCGCCGACGACGGGATGTACGAACAGCAGGTCGCACACGGCGGTGATCACTGGTACGAGACGGTGGTTCGCCCGTTCGCGCCGCCGCGCGGCGACGGCGACACTCTCGTATCGGAGCCCACAGTGGTCCGCGTCCGACAGGTTGGCGAGTCCGACGACCCCGACGCTCGCTTGGAGTGGGAGTCGACGGTGGACGCGGAGCAGTTGCTCACACACCTCCTGCGGCTGGACGACGATCTCGACGCGATTCTGTCGGCCACGCCGGATCTCCCGCTGCTGGAGGAGGCGTACGAGACGTACCACGGGATGCGACTGGTGCGAGACCCGCCGTTCCCGTGTCTGATCTCGTTCATCTGCTCGGCACAGATGCGTGTCGCGCGGATTCACGGGATGCAACGACGCCTCGCCGAGTCGTTCGGCGACCCGGTCACGTTCGACGGCGAGACGTACTACGCCTTCCCGACACCGGAACAGCTGGCCGCTGCGACCGAGTCGGAGCTGCGTGACCTCTCGTTGGGCTACCGTGCGCCGTACGTCCAACGGACTGCCGAACTCGTCGCCGACGGCGAGGCACACCCCGCGGCGGCGACAGACCGAGCGTACGAGGCTGCACGCGAGTACCTCACGCAGTTCGTCGGTGTCGGTGAGAAGGTGGCCGACTGCGTGCTGCTGTTCTCGCTCGGGTTCCTCCAGGCGGTGCCGTTGGACACGTGGATTCGCACCGCAATCGGTGACTACTACCCGAACTGCGAACGCGGGGGCTACACGGAGACGTCGCGTGCGATCCGCGAGCAGTTCGGCGGTGAGTTCGCCGGGTACGCACAGACGTACGTGTTCTACTATCTGAGAACAACCGAGCAGTGAATCGGCAAGACAGCTCACCGACTGGTGACGTGGGTGGGCTGGACAGCGCGGAGAACCGGAGTTTCGAGGTGAGTCATCGTTCGAACGACAGCTCCGCGCCAGAGGAGACCGTCTGGTACACTACCGAGCGCCCCACTGCACTCGGTGACGACGCTTCCGGCGAGACTGTCGTGACGACCGGCGACACCTCTTTCGAGTCGGACGCACACAGCCCGATATGACCACGAGAGCCGAGGAGGGGTGTCCGTGACTACACCAGCAGCGTCCGACGGCCCTGCAGACGCGTTCGCAGCGCTGTCAGACTCGAACCGGGTAGCGATTCTCGAAGCCCTGTGGGAGGCAGACGGCCACGAAGCGTCGTTCTCCGACCTCCGGTCGGCGGTCGGGATGCGTGACTCCGGGCAGTTCAACTACCACCTCGGGAAGCTGACCGACCAGTTCGTCCGACAGACGGACGACGGGACGTACGCGCTCTCCGTCGCCGGCATCCACGTCGTCGGATCGATCATCGGCGGCACGTACACGGGAGAGACGACAGTCGAGGCTCGGCCGGCCGACGAGTCGTGTCCGTGGTGTGGGATGGCAGCCGTCTTCGCGTACGAAGACGAACAGTTCAGTATCGAGTGTCCGGAGTGTGACCTCGCAATGGCAGAGATGCCCGCGCCAGCCGGCGTGTTCGAGCCGTACAGTCCAGCCGACGCACCGGCGGTCGGCCGTGCGTACACGCGGAACGTTATTCACGACCTGTTCGACGGGTTCTGTCCGTTCTGCCGCGGCCCCGTCGAAGTGACTGTTACCACCTACGACCCCGCCGAAGACCCGCCCGTGGACAGTGACACGGACACCCGAACAGACGACGCGGGAAGCGACAGCGATCACCCGCCGTCCGACGAAGAACACACGTCGACGGCGAACGAGGACGACGACGCTACAGAGCCGTCTGGCCCACCGACGGGAGCGGAACTCCGCGAGACACCGAAAGCAGAGTACGAGTGCGAGCGGTGCGGAGAGTCGATCCACACCAGTCTCGGCGCGCTGTCGGAACACCCGGCAGCAGTCGCGTTCTACTACGACCACGGACGCAACGTCGCCGACCTCCCTCTCGGCGAGCGGGCTGCGGTCACCCCCGAGACAGCGTGGGTCGAGAAACGTGACCCGCTGCGTGCGGTCGTCCGGTTCACTGCCGACGACGAGGCGCTCGAACTCACTGTCGACGACAACCTCGACGTGCGCGACACGACGCGCACACAACTGTGATCGGTGCCCCTACAGAGAGGAACATGTCAGATCGTTCAGTGAACGCCGTTTCTGTCCTGCGTGCGACAGAAGTGTAATTCTGCAAACAATTACGTGGGTCTCACCACTCCGGAGTCGTATGTCCTCGCTCCGGTCGAACAGGTCGTTCCTCCGGCTGTTCGTGGGTCGGTTGACCACGAACGCAGGCGACAGTCTGTACTACGTGGCAGCGATGTGGCTGGTGTGGGAGCTCACACACGATCCGTTTTATACGGGGATTGCTGGGTTCCTCACGCAGGCACCGAACGCAGCGCAGTTTCTCGTCGGGCCGTTAGTCGACCGCTGGCAGCTCCGGCGGGTGCTCGTCGCCGCACAGGCGACGCAGGCGGTGTTGGTGCTCGCCGTGCCACTCGCGGCGTTCACCGGCCACCTCTCGCCGTGGGTCGTGTTGGCGGTGATGCCACTGTTGGCGGCCGTCGACCAGTTCACCAGTCCGGCCCAGACGGCTGCCCTCCCGCTCGTCGTCGACGACGAGGAGTTGACGACCGCCAACTCGCTGTACGCGACGACCTCGCGGGCTGCAGACACCGTCTTCAACGCGCTGTCCGGGGTGTTGGTCGCGGCGGTCGGTGCTGTCGCGCTGTACCTCGTCGACGCCGTCACGTTCCTCGCTGCGACGCTGTTGTTCCTCGGTCTCCGACTCGACGACGAGACTGACGATCCGACAGGAGCCGACGACACAGAGTCGACAGTGTCGGCGTTCGAGCAGTACCGCCGCGAGTTGGCAGTCGGGTCGTCGTACCTCCGCGGGTCGGTGTTGGTCGTGGTCGTCGTCGGCGCGATGGCGGTGAACTTCACCGGCGCGGCGACGATGGCGGTGTTGCCGGCGTTCGCGGCGTCGTTCGACGGCGCGAGTTCCTACGGGCTGCTCGCGGCCGCGCTGTCGGTCGGGACGCTCGTCGGCACCGCGGGCGTCTCGCTGGTCGACGACGTGCCGTACGGCTCACTCGGTCCGGCCTGTCTCGTCGCCTCGGGCGTCACGTTCGCCGGTGTCGCGCTGGTGGACTGGTTCCCGGCGACACTCGGCCTGCTCGCGCTCGCTATGCTCCCGATGGGCGTGTTCAACGTGTTGTTCCAGTCGCTGCTGCAGTCGGGTGTCGACGACGAACTGCTCGGCCGCGTCTCCTCGTTGGTCGGCAGCGGCACCGCGGTGACGATGCCGCTCGGCTCGCTCGCCGGCGGTGCCGTCGCCGGCTGGCTGAGTCCCGCGGGGCTGATCCTCGTCCAAGCCTGTGCCGTGTCGGTGCTCGGCGTCGCGTTCGGGCTCCACTCTCGGTTCCGCGCGCTCCCGCCGGTCGGCGAAGTCGACGAGACTGTGCTCGACCTCGGTGAGCAGCGAACCGAACGGGGCGACGACCGAACTGTCGAGACGGCAGACTGATAGAGTCGTGCGTAGAGACAACTCGGAGACGAGTAGCACCGCCGGCAGACGGGCCAGCGAGCGACAGAATCCGCAAAGTTACTTGCCGGGTCAGTCGAAACGCACGACAGGTATGGCGTCCGCCGACACGACGACAGACGAGGTGGTTCACGAGCCGGACGAGGCGTTCGCCGAGGCCACCAACGTCCGTCAGTTCATGCGGGAGTACGGGATCGACGACTACGAGACGCTGATCGAGCGGACGACGACGGCGGTCGAGGGGGAGCCGGCGTCGGGTCTCGACTGGTTCTGGGACGAGATTGTCGACTACCTCGGCATCGAGTTCGACGAGCCGTACGACACGGTTCGAGACGACAGCGACGGGCCGCAGTTCACCGACTGGTACCCCGGCGGGAAGCTCAACCTCGCGCACAACGTGCTCGACAGACACGCCGCGTCGGACAGTGAGCGACGCAACAAGGTCGCCTGTCTCTGGGAGGGGGAGCCGGGCGACGAGCGACACGTCACCTACCACGACCTCGCACAGCAGACCAACCGCGTCGCCAACTACCTCGAATCCGTCGGCGTCGAGACCGGCGACACCGTCGGTCTGTACATGCCGATGGTGCCGGAGGTGATCTCGATCCTCTACGGCTGTTTCTCGGTCGGAGCGATCGCGGTGCCGATCTTCTCCGGCTTCGGCACGGAGGCGACCGCGACCAGAATCGCCGACTCGGCGTGTTCCGTGTTGTTCACCGCCGACGGGTTCTACCGCCGCGGCAGCGAGGTGACGCTGAAAGACACCGCCGACGAGGCAATCGAGCAGGCCGGCCACGTCGAACACACCGTCGTATACGACCGACTCGGCTCTCGCCCGGCGGACGACGGCGAGAGCGCGAGTAGCGGACAGACAGCAGAGTACGACGACAGCGCGAGCGGCGATCAGGCAGCGACCGAAGACGACAGCGCGAGCGGCGGGCAGGCGGCGGAGAGTGACGCAGTCGAGACGAGTCAGGCGACGAGCGTCCCGTGGGTGCCAGACCGCGACGCGTGGTGGAGCGACACAGTCGCCCAGCAGGACGACGCGTACGACACGAAGTCACTCCCCGCAGACCAGGAGTCGATGTTGTTGTACTCCTCGGGGACGACGGGAGAGCCGAAAGGAATCGTCCACACCCACGCCGGCGTGCAAGTCCAGTGTGCGAAGGAGATTCACTTCGGCTTCGACCAGAAGCCGTCCGACCGGTTCTTCTGGGTGTCCGACATCGGCTGGATGATGGGGCCGTGGACGCTGATCGGGAATCACACGTTCGGCGGGACGGTGTTCGTGTACGAGGGCGCACCGGACTACCCGCAGCCGGACCGCTTCTGGGAGATGATCGACCGCCACGACATCACGCAGTTCGGAATCTCCCCGACCGCCATCCGCGCGCTGCGCAAACAGGGAGACCACTGGGTCGAAGACCACGACCTCTCCTCGCTGCGGATTCTCGGGTCGACGGGCGAGCCGTGGGACCCCGAGTCGTGGCAGTGGTTCTACGAGCAGGTCGGCGACGAGCGCTGTCCCATCGTCAACATCTCCGGCGGGACGGAGATCTGTGGCTGTTTCCTGATGCCGATGCCGGACCAGCCGCTCAAGCCGTGTACCCTCGGCGGTCCCGGACTGGGAATGGACATCGACATCGTCGACAGCAGCGGGGAGTCCGTCGCCGACACGGGTGAGCGCGGGTTCCTCGTCGCACGCGACTCCTGTCCTTCGACGACGAAGTCGCTGTGGTCCGGCGACGAGCGGTACCTGTCGGAGTACTGGTCGACGTGGGACGACCTGTGGGACCACGGCGACTGGGCGCAGAAAGACGACGACGGGTTCTGGTTCCTCCACGGGCGAGCGGACGACGCGTTGAACGTCGCCGGCCGGAAGATCGGTCCCGCCGAGATCGAGGGTGTGTTGATGGACCACGACGACGTCAACCGCGCCGCCGCGGTCGGTGTGCCAGACGACACCACCGGGACGGCCGTCGTCACCTACGTCGTCACCGAGGAGGGTGTCGCGGAGACCGACGAGCTGCGCACGGAGCTGACGGAACTCGTCGGCGAGGAACACGGCAAGCCGTTCCGCCCGCGGGAGGTGTTGTTCGTCGAGGAGTTCCCGAAGACGCAGTCTGGGAAGATCATCCGACGGGCGATCTCCGCGGTGTACGCTGGCGAAGATCCCGGGGATCTCTCCTCGATGGAGAATCCGGAGGCCCTAGAGGCGATCCGCGAGGCTTCCTGATCGCGCGCGAGTCACTCCGTCTCTACGACCGTCCGATACGCCAGTATTCCACCGAGTGCTGTCGTTACAGCCACGACTGCCGTGGCTGCGAGACGTGGTCCGGTCCACAACAACACCGTCGCTACGACGTACCCGCCGAAGACAGCCGCTGTCAGGAGCTGGTTCGCTCGGCCGCTCGGTCCGTGGGCTGAAGACACAGTTTTGTCGACGGCAGTTTGCCACTTGAGTACGTCGGGCGGACGACACCGTCGGCGGCTACAGGGGACGGGCCAGCCCGACACAGAACGTAGTCACGGACAGCGTGACACAGAACGCAACCAGCGCCAGCGTGACACAGAACGCAACCAGCGCCAGCGTGACACAGAACGCAACCAGCGCCAGCCCGACACAGAACGCAGTCACGGACAGTGTGATACGAGACGCAACTATCAGATAGTGACAGATCCGGAGTACGTCGGGGCTGTGCGGCCGAGTGCCTGTTCGGGTTGGACGGCGGCAAACCGGAGCGACAGGGAGGGAGCTAGCCTTCCGTCACCAGGGTGGACAACCGTGTGACCGCGGTCACACCCCGCCGCCAGTCGGTGCCCGTAGCGGTAGATATATATATTGCTTGCCCGACAATTGCGTACGACTAATGCCGAGAGCGCCACCGAGGGTGTCGGGACGCTCGCCACCGGTGTCGGGTGCCCGCTGGAGTGACCGCCGTGCCGACTGAGAGTGGGGTGACGGCAGTCGGAGTGTGCGGCGGCCGTGAGTTTCCGGAGACACCGCGACGGGTGGAGGGGTCCCGTCAGTTCGACGCCAGAGCGGGAGAGACACAGGCGTACCGCGCTCACGCACACCCGCCGAGGAGTCGTGTTTCCACACACTGGTCGGGGAGATGTGCTCTCACGCAGCCGTCGGAGAACCGTGCCCTCGAACTGGCGTGCTCACAGGTGAGTCCGCCGCTGATTCGAAATCCATGTACAAACCGAGTTACGTCCACGCAGTCGTAGTCGTCACAGCCCTCGCGGTGACAGCCCCCGTCCTCGTGGCGGTCGGCTCCGCACCGGCGACCGCATCGAACCATGCAGAGTTCACACAGGGACAGTACGTCGAGACACGGGGTGACGTCGCCGAAATCACAGTCGACGTCGGGAGAGGCGACACGGGAACGGTCACCGTCGGGAGCGATGAGAAAGGGTACCTCGTCAGAATCGTCGTCACCGACGGCGGCGACGGCCGAGTTACACTCGAGTTCAATACGCTCTTGTCACAACAGGGGAGCGAAGCGTACAGTGTCGCCGACAGCTCCGACAAGATTGATCGTGTGAACGTCGTCAATGGTGTCCCGGACACGCTCGACGCACTCGGGTACACGCTCAACATTTATTCCGGAGAAAAGTCAGATAACTTCGACGATATTTCCGACGACCAAGCCATACTGTCGCTTCGGGAGCGCCCGACGACGGAAGTGACCACACTCGTCGCCCCGGGGACACAGGGGAGTTTGTCACAGTCAGACATCGAATCGGAGACGGCGACAGACACGGAGAAGGCCGCAATCGGTGACTGGGTCGTGTTCGAGTTCTCAGGTGTGCCGGGTCTCGAAGGCTACCTCGCCAGAGAAGGTGGGTCCGGGTCGACGAACGACCGTGTGCGGGACCTGTTCACGACCGACGGTGATCCTTACACGATGGAGATTTTCGAAGAGGACCCGGGTCTGAACACCGAGCCGATCCAACTCCACGAGCAGCTCACCGAAGAGAACTCTGACGTGATTGTCGATTTAGAAGACAACACTGTGTACGTCGTCTTCGATGCCGAGAGTGGGCTCACAGACAGACCGATCAGAGGGGACTACGTCACACGGCTGACGGTAGACGGCTTCGACTTCGCCGACACGTTCGTCGACAGCGAAGAGACGAGTGAGAACGTGTTGACCTTCGGTCCCCCATCCGTCTCCATCACGAACAAGAACGCGTTCGCAACCCGGAATGGGGAGATTGCAGGCACGACGACGGTCGCACCCGGGACAGCGTTCACCGTCACTCTCCAGACGAAGGAGGGTGTCATTCCGCCGTTCGTGGGTGAGAAGCGAGTAACTGTCACGAAAGACCAGACGTTCAGTGCGACGTTCGACCTCGCGGAGCAGGCGGAGGGTGACAACTACACCGTTCAGGTCAAGGGTGGCCCGATCAACACGACGTTCTCCGGGACCGTCCAGGTCGACGACCCGCCGAACGCGAGCTTCGAATTCTCCCCCGCAAAGCCGAGACCAGACGACGTTGTGACACTCGACGCGTCGAGCGCACGCGACGACGGTGAAATCGTCGAGTACGAGTGGGACACGGACGGGGACGGCGACTTCTTCGACGCCAGCGGAGAGAACACGACCACGTCGTTCAGCTCCGAAGGCAACAAGACAGTCAGACTCCGCGTCACGGACAACAGTGGTAAGACAGATACGATCACACGGACGATTCGCGTGCGGAACACACCGCCCACCGCAGCTTTCGAGACAGCAGTGGACACGGGAGCCGGGCTCGAACTGCGGGTGAACGCCAGCACCGCGAGTGACCCCGACGGCGAGATTACCGAGTACGAGTGGTACGTCGAAGGCGAACGACAGTTCGACGTCGACGGCGAGTCGGGCACTATCGAGTTCGACCAGAGCGGAACCTACGAGATCAGACTCGTCGTCACCGACAACGGCGGCGCGACGGACGAGGTGACGCGGGAAGTCGGAGTGAGCCGCCCACCGATCCCACAGATCACCGTGCTCGACGAAGACAACACTGTCGGTGCCGGACGTCCAATTCGGCTGTCTGGCGAGAACTCACGAGACCCAGACGATGGCGGTACTGTTCGGAGCTATCAGTGGACGCTCCCGGACGGGACGACGACACAGGGTGTGACCACGTCCGTCAGCTTCGAAGAGACGGGCACGTACAACGTCACCCTAACCGTAACCGACGACACGGGTCGGTCCTCGACGACGACACAGACTGTCGAGGTCGTGACACCGCCGCGCCTCGACGTTTCGTGGACGCCTCAGCAGCCAGCAGACAATGCGACAGTCACGCTGGAAGCAGACGTGGCGGCGAACACCACCGTCCAGTGGGACCTCGACAACGACGGCAACTACGAGCAGAGCGGGACAGCCGCGAGCGGATCGTTCTCGACACCCGGTGTCGAGGCTGGGACAGTCGTCCCGAAGACGGTGACCGTGTTGGCGACGGACGACCGGGGGGTGACACAGCTCCGACAGGAGACGATTCGTGTCGAGTACGTTCCCCCGACAGCGGGAGTGAACGTCAGCTGGGAGCCGCGGTTCCCCCGCAGTGGAGAGTCGACACTGTTCACCGTCAGCAACGCGACAGAGATCGAGTCGTACGAGTGGGACTTCGACAACGACGGCGTGTACGACGAGAAGACGGGTCGACGGACGACGTTCACGTTCGAACAGACGGGGCCGAAGGTCGTCGGCGTCCGTCTCACCGACGACGACGGTGACACCGGCACCATCTCGAAGGTGGTGAAGGTGCCGGCAGTCGAGCCGACGGCAGACATCACGATCGATCCGGAGTCGCCCCGGAACGGCCAGAGTATCGTCTTCACCGCCGAGAACGACACGCTGATCGACCGCTACGAGTGGGACTTCGACGGCGACGGTGAGTTCGAGAAGGAGGGCGAGTCGGCGTCGTTCACCTTCGAGGAGGGTGGTTCGAAGGTCGTCACACTCAGGCTGACGGACCGCTTCGACGAGACGAACACGGTGAGTCGGACGGTCTCCGTTCGGGACGTGACACCGAGCGCGAGCGTCACCGTCGAACCGACGCGGCCACGGACGGGACAGAACGTGGTGTTCACCGCCGACAGCCAGGACAACATCACGGCCTACGAGTGGGACTTCGACAACGACGGGGAGTTCGAAGGCTCCGGCCAGAAGGGATCGTTCGCGTTCGAGGAGGTCGGGTCGAAGGTCGTCACACTCCGCGTCACGGACAACTTCGGCGCGACCGGCACGGTCCAGAAACAGCTGCAGGTCCAGCGGAACGCATCGTTCAGCCTGACGACGACCGGGCGAGAGATTTCACCCGGCGACACTGTCATCGTCACTTTCTCCGTCAACAATCAGGTGCCCGACCAACCGGTGCTGGTGAAGTTGTCGCTCGGACTCCCGTCGTCGGGTGTCTCGATCTCGGGGATCAGCGGGGCGAGTTCGGCTGGCCGAGCCTCGACAGAGTTCGTCGAGGTGACTGCCGGCGGGTCGAAGACCATCCAGTTCCGCGTCCAGTTCAACGACGCTGGCTCGTACAACTTGACCGGTGACGCCGTCTACTACACCGGTAGTCAGGACAGTGGTGACAGACGGACAGTCCGTATCGACTCCGTTCCCGTCACGGTCGGACAGACTGCTACCCCGACCCCGACAGCAACCCCGACGCCGACCGAGGAAGACTCACCCGGGCTGACACCGCTGGCTGCGGTCGGCGCGGTCGCTGCAATCGTGGCTGCACTCGGCGGCTGGCGGCTCCTGTCGGGCGGAGGTGGATCTGACGCGGCCGGGGGCTCCAGCGACGACGCAGACGACGGTAGCTCCGGGGACGACGCAGACGACGGTAGCTCCGGGGACGATACAGACAACGGCGACTCTAGCGACGACGGCGACTCTAGCGACGACTCGGACGAGAGTGGGGAGTAGCGATCCGAGCGAGCAGACGGACCGAACTGGCTGTCTCTTCGAACCTCCGGCGACTGGGAAACCGCAGGCGAGCTCGTCTCCCGACACCAGACGACGGAGTGACAACCGAACGAGTACGTGTCACTCGTGAAGATTTAAATAGGTGGAATCGTAACCCGTTGGTATGTCAACGAGTCAGAAGGCAGCGAGACTGTCACTCCTCGCAGTCGTCGTGGCAGTTGTCGTCGGCACAGTCGTCGCTCCGGTCGCGGCGGCTCCCGGGGGAACACACGTTCCCGCACAGGTAGAGAACACGACGACGAGCACCGCGACAGCGACGCCGTCACCAACGTCGACAGCGTCGCCCACGTCGACGGCGTCACCCACGTCGACGCCGACACCAGCGGCGGGAGAGTGTAACCCAGAGGACCCGCCGAAGCTGGACACGGCGCGGTTGTTCACCCGCGAGGACACGATCACGACCGGACAGCCGGGGATCATCGCGGGTGGGTTCCTCCCGCCAGCAGCGTTGTCGTGTGACATCGTGGTCCGCATCACGCTGCAGGTCCCGAACAACATGTACATTCAGGGGACGAACGGGCTCAGCTCCGGTGGTGCCGGCATCGTCACCAGCGAGTTCACAATCCCGGCAGGGGCTTCGAGCGTCGAGTCCGTCCGCGCGAACGTGTACGCCTCCGAGACGGGCCAGTTGAGCGTCACGGGCGACGTCGTCTACTGGCCGGAAGGGCACCCGGACCTCCAGAGCAGTATCTCCGGGCTGACGCTGACGTTCAACGTCGACGAGCCTGTCGAGCGCGGTGACGTGACACAGACCGGCAGCGGTAGTGACGGCGGCGACGGCGGGAGTGGTGACGGCGGTAGTAGCGACGGTGACGGCGGCGACGACGACGGCGGCGGCAGTGCGCTCCCGGCCTCGCCGCTCGAACTCGCTATCATCGGGCTCACGCTCGTGGGAATCGCAGCCGCGATCACCGTCCGGCGCGTGTACATCAACAGCTGATCGACTCGACGAGACACCAGAGAATGTCAGACAGAGACGACCGAGACGACGAACCGGAGGTCTCCGGGGGGTGGTTCAACTTCGGAACGAGCGTCGAGCGGTTGGACGACGAGGAGTTCGCAGAGAAGTTGGACCCGGAGGCGAGAGCGTGGTTCCAGACGCACGAGGTGTCACTGGACGAGGGAACGGAGAACGAAGAGGCGACGGACGACAGCGGTCGCGGCGGTGGCGGGATCGTCGCCGCGCTGGCGAACAGGGTCCCGGGCGTCTCGACGGGATCGACGACGGAGCCGGATCACCCGTCGCCGACGACACGACCGCCAGCGGACCAGCCGTCGCCGACGACACGACCGCCGGCGGACCAGCCGTCACCGACGACAGGGTCGACACCAGACGAGTCGAGGCCGAGCGAGTCGGGAGCGACGACAGGTGAGTCGGCCGAGCGTGGCACCCTCGTCTTCCCGGCAGACGAGCAGTTCATGCAGTCGCTCGAGATTCGCGCGAAGAACGGCGCGCAGCGGCGCGTCGAGACGGTGTACGCGCTCACTGGACCGACGTACACCGCGCCGACGGACCTGTTCGCGCTCGACGACCCGGAGTTCTACGAGTCGGCGACCCGGCGGTCTGTGGTCACGCTCGGCGGCCGGATGGCTCGCGCCGTCGCTCGGCGGTTCCCCGACGGGGAGACGCCGAATCTCGTCGCGCGGTTCCACACCCACCCCGGCGGAACGACGACACCCAGCGACACGGATCAAGAGAGCGCCGCGGACGTGTACGAGGGATTCACCGAGGCGTTCGACTCCGCGGAGTTCGAGTTCTTCCAGGGGATTCACGCCTACGCCGAGCTGTCCGAGCCCGGGAGTCGGTCTCGGGACCCCCACGCAGTGAGCAACACTGTCTCGTGGGAGGGTGAACAGTACCGACACACACTCGCGCTGTACGGCCCGCAGTTCCGCAACGCACGGGAGGTGCAGACGGGTGACGCACTCTGAGCTCGCAGCGGCGGCAGCCGACATCGACGACCGGACGGCTGCGGCGCTGGCCGAGGCGCTGCGCGAGGACCCGGAGCTGATCGAGTCGACGCTGCGCGACTACGGCTTCCTCGCCGACAGGGCTGTCGGCGCGGTCAACGAGGAGACGGCGGCCTCGCTCACCGACTCGGAGCAACGACTGGCGAGCGTGGTTCGAGAGACGAACGCGCCACAGTCGATCCCGCGACTGATCGAACTGATCGAGACAGACCACCCGTCGTTCACGGAGTCGTACGGCTCCTACGACGAGCGGTCGTGGCTCAACCGGAAGCTGAACAACCTCGTCGAGGCTGGACTGATCGGGAAGTTCCGCGACGGCCGAACTGTGATGTACACTGCCGAGATTACCGAGGCGGTCCGCCACTGGGCGCTGCACAACAACCGGTTCGTCGAAGACCTCTCCAGCCGTGACGTCGACGACATCGTCGCCGACACTGGAATGCCGAAACCAGAAGTCGCGCGTGCTGTCTCCGAACTCGCCGACTGATACACACCGGACGGACGCCTACCCGTTCTGGCTGTCTCTCGTGTGGTCGACCGCGGGAGTGTCTCCCCGAACTCGACAGAGCCGACGCGAGACGCGCTGGAACTCCGAGTGTGACACGTCTCACAATCCCCCGATTCTGACACACGCGTGTTCGCCGACGTGTGCTCGACAGCGTGGGCCGCCGTTCGACGCTCAGCTTCGGTCGATGCCGAGGCGTTCGCGGGCCGCGTCAGTGGACATCGTCCGTCCTGCCGCAACGTCCGCGTACCTCTTCGAGATGCGCTTCTGTGCGCCGAGCGTCAGAGTTGGCTCTGTGGTGTCGCGCAACACCTCACGAACGAACGCCGAGCGGCTGGTGTACTCTCGGTCCTCGACCAACTCGTCGACCGCTTCCAGAAGTCCCTCGGGGACTGTCACGTTCAGTTTCACCATCTCGTTGTCGTTACTCGTGTCGACTCTCATGAACTGTGGTGTACGAGTGACGGTGAAAGAACTGTCCCTCACTGGTCCCGCAGTTCGCCCTCCGAAGTTGCCGCACCTGCCCGTAGAATCTCAGTCTATCGGTCTTCGCTCCCATCTACCCCCAGTTCGAGTCGAGTGGTCGGTCGGGGTCGTCACCCCAGCCACGCACCTGAGCATCCTCGCGGTCGACGGTCGACAGTTCGTCTTCGTGTTCACCGACGAACAGTCCGAGTTCGAGGCGCTCGCCGAGGAACTCTGCGTCACCGACCGCCGGGCCGTTGACACCCGGCGGCAGTCGGGCATCGTCGCCGACGCGGGCGAACGCCGCGTACTGGACGACCTCGCGGAGCCCCTTCCGGAGATACGGGTTGTCGGTCGAGTGTTTCACTTCGCCCACGAACAGCCCGTGGAGAACCCGCTGTCCGCCGTCGTCGGGGTCTCTGTCGAGTGCGAAGACGACGATGTCGGGCTCTTTCCGCGTATCGTCGTCGAACGTCCGGCCTACGTCGGAACCGTCGGCAATCTCGACGTACGTGTCTCGAAGGTATCCGCGGCGGCTCGTGGGCTCTCCGAGGTCCGTCTCCCACCCACGCGGGTCGACGAAGCTCGCAAGGTCGACCTCGCCGACACCGTCGAGTTCGACTCGACCGTTTGTATCGTGACAGAGGAGGTACTCCGTCTCGTCCGTCTCCCACCGCGAGAGCACCTGATCACCATCTGTGTCGAACCGGGCGAGGTGCTCCGAAGGCACCTCGTCGAGCAGTTTCAGCGCCCAGTACAGCTCGTAGACAGTCGATCCCTCGTGCCGGTCACCTGCGTCCGGCTCGAACGTGTCGATCAGAAATAGGTCCGCGAGCTGCTCCGCGTCGGTCGTTTCGAGGTCGCCGCCGATTCGACGGAACGCCGCGAGCAGTGCCGCCGCCTCGGCGTACAACGGATCTGGGTCGCCAGCGACGCTTGCGACCGTCCGGTCTGTGACGGGTGTCGGGCCGAGATGCGAGAGGTGTGGGTCGGCATCGAGCGCGTGTACCACGGTCTCCCGGAGCGCTCCTTCCTGACCCCATCCGTCGAGCCACACTGGCGCGCCGCCCTCGGTGTCGGCGAACGCGGTCTCTCCCTCGCGGGCGGTCTCGCGCAGTCGAGACAGCAGCTTCACCAGCACACGGTTCCGGTCGGAAGCGACGCCCGGCTCCGACACCCGCGTGACGACCGTGTTCTCGGCTGCGCCGCCGGCACGGGCGCGGTATGAGACTGTCTCTCTCCAGTCGATTCGTCCCTCGACACGACCGCGCTGGCGCACTGTCTCGTAGTCGACCGTCGGGTCGAGTGTCCGGAGTCGGGCTGGTAACAACGCGAGAAAGTCGCGCACGCCGACGGGGGTGCCGTCGGAGCGTTCCGTCGCCGGCTGTCCCGGGCGGTCCTCATCGTCGAACGCCGACATGTCGAGCTGTCGCCGGTCGTCGGTCGCCGGTCGGGTATCGGTGTTCGGCAGACCAGTTCCGAGAAACCGGTACCGCAGGAGTTCTGCGACGCCGTCGACTCGGAGGTCCGGTTCGGCGGCTCGGAGGAATCCGTCTACGTCGACCGCCCCGGCGGCGTACGCTCCCTCGTACCCGACGAGCTTCTCTGCGACCGCCCTTGCGACCTCCTCGCGGTCGGGGTCGTCGCTCACGTCTCACCACCGTCGTCGGTGTCCACCCGCGTGGGGTCGGCGTCGAGGTACGCCGTCGCCAGCACTGCGGTCGCGGTGTCGTCCAGTTCCGTCTCGAATCCGGGCACGTCGTCCGTGAGACTCCCGAGTAGCGATTCGAGTTCGCTCGGCCTGTTCTCGAACTGCGGGAGCAGCGACCCCGCGACTGCCTGATCGTAGTCCAACTCTCCTGTCTCGGTGAGACGGACGAGCGCGTGCTCTGCCACGTCTGCGATCACTCCCGGGCCGATCTTCTGGTCGGACGCGCTCGCGCCCGGACCGCTCGCCTGACTCGACTCGCCCGCGCCCGGGCTCGCCGCGATCCAGATGCGTGCGAGGTCGTCTGCCACACGCTCGCGGAGGGCATCGGCGACCGTCTCCGGGTCGAGGTCGTCCGCCGCGTCGAGATCGTCTTCGAGGTCGAGGTCGGTATACTCCAGTGCGGTCTCGGGGTCCACGTCCTCGAATCCCTGATCCCAGTTGCGTTCCCAGTACTCGACGTACGGCTCGACGACGCTCCCGTCCGGGTCGCCTGTGTCGTCGGTCAGCGTCTCGCGGTCCGGCGCGGGGACGTGGACGAACGCGAACCGCCGGACGAAGGCGTAGCTCAGGCGGTAGAGTGTCGCCTTGTCGACAGAGTTGGCGGTGGCGAGGAGCCGCCACGTCTCCGGAACGACGTAGTCGCTTCGGCGGGCTTCCGGCGGTGCGTCCGCGGCCTCACCACTCCCGTCGTCGGTGTCGACCGGCGGCGCGTCGTAGTCGTCCGGGTCGCCGACGACGCGAATCGGGTCGTCGCTGCGGGTCTCGAACGGCAGTGTGACGGTGTCGCCTGTGAGGATGGTGAACACCGAGCCGAACGCCTTGTCTGCGTCTGCGCGGTTCAGCTCGTCGACGATCAGCCACTCGTTGCGACCCGCTGGAGGCGGGTTCTCGGTGTCGAAGTCGTTGGCGTGGTCCGGGTCTGGGTCGCCCCAGCGCTGGAGGAACACTCCCGGGCGGAACTGGAGGTCGCCGTCCGGTCGCTGGCGGTATCCACCGACGGTGTCGAACGTGCTCCAGTCACTCGTCGCTGTGGCGAGTTCGTGGTCGGGAGCGTAGTGTTCACAGACCGCTCGCGCGAGTGTGGTCTTCCCCGACCCCGGCGGCCCGGTGAAGACGACGTGTTTCCCACTCCGGAGCGCGGTGTGGATTCTGACGCAGAGATCGTCCGCTCCAGAGAGGGTGTCGGGGAAGTGCAACGGTACGTCGTCTGGTGTGATTTGGTTCGTCCAAGAAGCCTCAACAGGGTCCCACGGGCGGGCAAGTTCATCCGAAGTTATTTTAGCTGAATTATATGGATTTGTTTCAGGAGAATCTGGGGGGTCCTCCCCGTCAAATCCGCGGGAGGGACTGGTGGTATTCCCCGTGGCTTCGTCATTTGTGGACTGTTTATTGGTATTATCTGCGTCATGTGACGCGTCTGAACCGACCGCGTGTGAGTCGGCTAGCAGTGTCGAAGCATCGTATGTTGACTTCTTAACCACAGAGGACCATCCCGAGTTGCGTTTGTCCAATTGAGGAGTTTCATCAAAGAGCGCATACTGATGGCTAGCGAGCGCATCTGAAAGGGCTTCGGCCGCTTCGACAAATCGTCTTGTACCTGGCATCTCGCCTTCCCACACAGTCTCAACGACCTCAGAAGAAATATTGAAGTTATTTGCTGTAGTATTAATAGCAGACTGGATAGCATTTGATGTATCTGTCGCCCAGTCGGTCTGCGTGAGATACACTACAGCACTGTACTCAATCAGCGCTTGCCTCGCTCCGTTGTTGATCCACTGTGGATCCAAATGCGAGTTTAATTCTTTTCTAGTCCATTCAAATATATATCTGATTTCTATTGCTTCAAGAATATTATTTTTATTACTAACAACCGGTGTCTCGCCTCGGACAGAGTAGTCGTTCGGACCAGGGACCAGTGCTACAAGCCCCTTCTCAGTCGTCTTAGCGAACTCACTGTTGTCTCGTCTGCGGAATACACCATCATAATCATTTTCGCTATAGTGATTTCGGATATTGCTATCAAGCAGAACAAAGTGCTCTCCTTCGGCAGTGTAGCCCCCAACGATGTTTGTGTGTATTCCGGGTTTCGGATCTGGGACATTGAATTTGTAATCTATATTATCGTTTCCGCCACTTATTCGATTTAATGAGAAGCTTGCCTTTGCCGGGAGAAATATGACTCTGCTTGACTCCCCGTGGCTAGACGGTGTTTGATCGAATTCTACGTACAGTCGACCTTCTTTGGTTCGCGTGTCCTGCACTCGGCCTCCAATCCCTTTCAATAGCGAATTTTCTGCCTCAGCTGTGATACCCTTTTCACTCATTACTACCAATCTGGGAATGTGTAGGTAATAATACTGTCGCTTACAGGCACGAAAACGCAGCAGCATCAGTCGTCGCGTTCGGACCTCTTGTCGGGCCAGACGACAGCGTCGAATCCTCACGGCTCCCCGTCGTTACCGGCTGTCAATGTTTTCTCTCATCTAGCTGTCGATTCGTAAATAGGGTGAGGAGTAAATCGGCTTACGCAAAGCAGTCAATCCCTCAGCCGTCTCTTCTGTCGGGCGGTCACCACAGTTCGCCTCCGCACCCAACTCCCACTAACCGGCCAGAAACCGCGTCACCCGACACCCACACCGCACATCTCGCAGTCGCTCACGCGAACCCTTCCTGTTCGGGGAACGCGACCCGCACCTCCTCGTCCACCTCGTACAGTCGTCCGTAGTCGAACATCGCTTGCATCGCCGCCTCCGCGTGGTCGCGCGGCACGTCCTCCGTCTCGACGAGTAGTTCCACCACGTCCGCTCTCGTCAGTGTCTCGTCCGTCTCGACCATCTTCGGGCCGATGGCCTGGAACAGTTCGTCTGCCCACTCCGGAAAGCGCTTCGTGTCGTGTCCTCGCATGGGTCGATCCTCGGGGGTCGATCTCGTCTGGCGAGACTCTGCCGTCGAGTCTCCGCAGCGGAGACCCTGTTGTCGGGCCTCGTCTGACAGTGTGTCGGCATCAGTGAAAAAGGCTCACCGTGAATCGGGTGAGACGAGCCCCGAGCGCACTGTGGAAGCTAGTGATTACTGCGAATAGTTCCGTGGACGGCGTCGAAACCCGACGGCTCAGACGTTCCGATCCCCGACACGAGTCGCCACGGCGGTGAAGACTCGCAGTAGTCACTAGCGACGGATCGAGGGAGCCGAGACAGCGGTCGGGTTCCGTGCAGACTGGCTGTCGGCCACGCGTCCGCGAACGCGACTACATCGGAATCGGTGGGTCCGGTCGAACTCCCTCACTGGGAACAGACATCCGAGCGGATGACATGTCAGTTCAGTCTCTGATCGTTCGTTCGAATTATCACGTGAGACGAACTCGCAGTTCGGCTTCGAGCCGCGTTCAATTTGAGAGTGGCCGAAACTCTACGAAATACTATTATAATAGGATTGCATAGCGTTTCGTGTGCGGTTCGTCACGTCCGACCTACAGGTGCTCGTGGGTCTCGAAGACGGTGCGCGTCAGTACGGAGAGCTGACAGAAGTCACGGGACTCGCGCGGTCGACAGTCTCGCGCAGTGTGACCCGGTTGTCAGCGCACGACATCGTGGAGCGGGACCAGAGTGGCCGCGCGGTGACCGTCCGTCCACAGCCGACGAGCGTCGTCGACAGCATCGGCACCGTCCGCGAGTCGGCTCCACACCTCGACCTCTACGAGTTTCTGACACTGGCACGACTCCGCGTCGTGTGGTTCCTGACAGCGCCGCGTCCGCCGTCTGCGATTGCGTCGTTCACAGACGTGAGTGTGAACCGCGTGAGACAGGTGTTGACGACGCTGCAGAAGCGGCAGATAGCGACAGAGACCGACGCGGGGGTCAGGCTCCGCGCAGACTACGAGCCGCTCCAGTCACTCGCGGAGAGTGTGTTCGACCTGTTCCACGGAGCCGAGATCGAACACGAGCACCCGGACGCGACGGTGATCTGGACGGCACCGAAGGAAGCACTGTTCAGCGCCTCCACTGCCGAGGCGAGTGGGTCGTCGGACGCGACCGTTGTCGAGACGGGACTCCGTCAGTTCACCCGGTGGGGACTGGAGTTCCGAAGTCCGTCCTCGCCGATGTACTACCGCTCGACACTCTCCGACTCCCGTGGACCGACTGCGATGGAGGCCATCGTTCACACACTCTGCAGGCGGGCTGACAACAGACGCTTAACTTACAGTGCGGTGTTGCTCGCCGAAGCTGTCACGAACGGGTCGTTCTCTCGAGATCGGTTTCTCGAACTGGCAGACTACTACGGTGTCGTGGACGTAGCCCGGTATCTCCCTGCACTCGTCGTTGTGAGTACTGAATCGATGCCGCGTGAACAACGGCGTAGGCGGAGCGAGAGGGCAGGCCGACAGTCCACAGGTTCTGAAAACAGCGAGTCTGCCACCGGCAAACCTGATCGCTCTGCTGTTGTTCGTGATCGACTCCCATCGCCAGTTCGCGTACGAGACACAGCGATGCAGTACGGCGTCGATATTGCCGAAGCCAGTGAGAAGCTCGAGAGATGTGTCGATACAGACTTACTTCGGGAAATAAAATGAGCGTCGATGACTTCCGAGACAGAAGAGTACAGCACTGAGGCACAGTTGCGAGAGACGTTCGAGGAGGTTGGCGCAGTGCTGGAGTATTCAGCCGATGCGTACCTGATTGGTGGAGGTGCCATGACACTCCGTGGGACGAAGCCCTCGACAAAAGATGTTGACCTCGTAGTTGCTGACGAGGACTCGTTCAAACGGATTCAGGCAGCACTTCTCGACGCAGACTACAGTGTAGAGACAGAGGTAGCACCGGAGTACGAGTCTCTCGGGGCGACAGCCGTACTGAAACGCGAAGGTGGTGGACACGTCGACCTGTTCGACAGGCAGGTGGCGCTGAAACTCGAGTTCTCAGACGGGATGCAGTCGAGAGCGACGAAGATGCTCTCTGTCGGGGAATTAACAGTGTGGGCGTGTGCGCCCGTCGATGTCGCGCTCTTCAAGATGATGACGCCGCGGCCAGACGACACACAGGACGTTCGGGACATCATCACTGCGAATCCCGAAAGCTTCGACTGGAACACGGTTCACTCGGAGTTCGAGTCGCAACTCCCGCTCAACTTCGGCAACCGTGAGTACGAGTGGCTGACGGAGAACAAGCCGCACCCAATTATCCAATTCGAACGGACGATTCGGAAACTCGATGGTGTCCCGTCCCAGTTAGAGGAGACAGTTCGGCGGGTCGCAGACACTGTCGAGACCGAGGGATACATCATACAGTACCTCCGCCGTGCTGAATCGGTGAAGGCGACACAACTACAAGAGCGTGTCGTCGAAACGAATCCGACGATCACCGAGCACGTCGAACGCGCACTGGAGAGATTGACACAGAAGGGAGTCGTTTCACGAGACTCCGATACTGATACAGTCGAACTGGACACGACGTGGGCCGAGGACACAGTATAGCGGTTCAACCGTTACTCCTATCAGAGTCCTCGTCGCCTGCGGAGTGACGAGTCCGATCCGCTACGCTTCGTCGAACAGCGTCTCGCCCTCGACCATGTGATCGGCAACCACGTCCACGTCGAGCGTCACGCCGAGTCCGGGTTCTTCCGGAATCTCGATGTAGCCGTCGTCGATCACGGTCTCCTCGACGAGGTCGCTCCACCAGCCCAGCTCGTAGGAGTGGTACTCGACGGCCAGCGAGTTGGGGATCGCAGTGCCGACGTGTGCGGAGGCCATCGTCGCCACCGGCGAGGAGACGTTGTGCATCGCCACCGGCACGTAGTACTGGTTGGCGACGTCGGCGATCTTCCGCGTCTCGCGCATCCCGCCGACTTTCGGGAGGTCCGGCGCGACGATGTCGACCGCTTGGTTCTCCAGCAGACGACGCTCCTCGGTCACGCGGTAGCGGTTCTCCCCGACCGCGATGGGCGTCGTCGTCGACTTCGTCACTTCCTCCTGTACCTCCAGATTCTCCGGCGGGACCGGATCTTCCAGCCACCACACGTCGTACTCCTCGATTGCGTCCGCGAGCCGCTTGGCGCTGCCGCCGGCGAACGTCCAGTGACAGTCGAACGCCACGTCGGCGCGGTCCTTCACACGCTCGGTCACCTTCTCAACGATCTCGGCTTTGTGGCGGATCTCACCCGGCCGGAGGTGGCGGTTGGCACGATCCTTCTCGTGGCCGGACGGCACGTCGAGATCGAACTTCAGCGCGTCGTACCCCAACTCCTCGACGACACGCTCCGCCTCGTCGGCACACGCCTCCGGGTCGGCCTCCTCCTCCGTGTGACAGTCGTTGTACACCCGCACCTCGTCGCGGTACTTTCCGCCGAGCAGTTGGTAGGCGGGAATCTCCAGAATCTTCCCCGCCAGATCGTGTAACGCGACCTCGATACCCGCGACCGCCGAGACAGTCACACCTTCGATAGAGCCCTCGCCGGACATCTTCTGGATCAGGTGTTCGTACAACCGGTCGATGTCCAATGGGTTCTCACCACGGAGGAACGGCGTCATCCGCTCGATCAGCTCCGGCACACCCGCACCCCAGTAGGCTTCTCCGGTCCCGACGACGCCAGCGTCCGTGTAAATCCGAACGAGCGTCCACGGGAAGTTGCCGTCGACCATCGTACACTGCACGTCGGTGATCTCGACGTCCCGCCCGCCACCGCGCTTCGCTGTCGCACCCATCGTCTCCGCGGAGAGCTCTCGCATCGTGTACTCCGCGTTCGGATCGTGTAACGACTCGTACTCTCGTCCCATGCTCGGAACTTCACTCGCCCCGGGGTAAACCTTGCGTCGGTGGCTCACTGTCGCCGCGTCACCGCCAGGGCGGGTGAGTTGCCGTCGCCGTCTGCCAGCGTCAGTCGTCTGCCGTCGCCGCGTCACCCCCAGCGTCAGTCGTCTGCCGTCGCCGCGTCACCCCCAGCGTCGTCGTCCCCGTGGACGCGCTCCCCGCGGTGGAGTCGCTCTGCGATGGAGAACGTCTGCTCACGCTCCCGTCGGGTGGGGTAGTGAGCCGCCATGTACCGCGCGACGGCGACGAGGAAGTCTCGTGCCTCGCCCGGAACTTCCCCCGGTCGGTCGCTGGTGTCGCCTGCGCCGTCGCTGTCGTCGATACCGCTGCTGTCGGCCTCCTCCATCCGGAGATCGAACTGTCGGAATCCGGCCTCCAACACTTGGAACGTGTGGAAGTTAGTGTCCTCACGCAGCAGCGCGCCGCCGAGCGTGGCTTTCAGCTCCGCCGGATCGCCGCCAGCGTCGAGGAACGCCGCCGTGGCACGGGCCGCCTCGTTCACCTCGCCTTGCGTCTCGAAGGCGAGTTGGAGGTCTTCTAACGCGGCGGCGGGGTCGGCGTCGGGCGTAGGACTCGGGTCCGGGGCGGGCGGCGTGTTGAGGAACCGGTCGAGGTAGACGTTCACCGCCGCGTCGAAGACACCGCGGTACAACGTTGTCGTGTCCGTGCGCTGTGCGGCACGGTGGACAGCGTTCGCGTAGGTGAACGTGTGGAGCACGGTGTTCCAGTCGTTGAACTCGTTGGCAGTGGTGAACAACGCGATCCGTCTGCCCGCCGCGTGTGTCACCGCCGCGGCGAGCTGCTCCACCGTCGCGCCCTCGCGGATTGCCTCCTCGAGCGTCTCGAACACCGTCTCGGGGTCGTCGCTCAACAGCCGCTCGGTGAACCCGTCTGGCCTGTCCCACGTCTCGTCTGCACCTGCCGCGACCAACTCGTCGAGTCTGTCGAACGTGTCACGACACATCCCGGCGAGGTCGATCGGCTGTCGCCACGAGGAGAGTTCCTCGCTGCGCTCGGCGGTCGCCAGGCCGCGGACGAGCGAGGCGAGCACGTCCGCCGCGTGATCGTGGGTCCAGCCGATGGTGTCCAGCGCCTCCGTCGCCTTGTTGACGAAGTCGAACGTGTGGCCCGTGTTCAGGTACCGGTGGTCCGTCGCCGCGGTCACGAGCAACTCTGTCAACTGTGCCGGCGAACAGCCGTTGGCGACCGCCGTCCGCAACACGCGCTCTGCGCCGTCCGGGTCGCGCACCTCCACGTTGTCGCGGAACCACGACCGCAGCCGCTCGAAGGACACGTCGCGTGCCGAGAACTCCGCCTGATCGAACTTCGGCGGCTGGTCTGCACAGTCGCCCGCCACCTGCCGGAGCCCCTGGTAGAGCGCACGCTTCTGATCCTGTGGCTCTAGTGCCGGCAACACGTTCGACAGCGCGACGAGAGTCGTCAGCCCAGAGGACCACCCGCCCTCGCGGTACCGGGTCCCGAACAACACGCCGCGCTCGACCGCCTCCGCCGGGTCGACACCCGCCTCCAACAGTCCGACGCTGGCCTTGGCGATCACCAGCCCGAGATTCTGTTCGAGCCCGTCCTCCAGCCGCTCGCGCCAGTGGTCCGCCGGCGACTCCTCACGCTGGGGCGTCGGGTCGACGTACACCGTCCCATCGACCACTGTCGTCGGGTAGGCGTCCACGTCGTCCGCCCACGGATCGAACGTGTCGCCACAGGAGAGTTCGAACCGTGCGTGGTGCCAGTGACACGTCAACACGCCCTCTTCGACGCTCCCCTCTGTCAACGGGAAGCCCATGTGTGGACACCGGTTGTTCACGGCCCGTACCTCTCCCTCGTGGTGGAACAGTGCGATTGGGGTGCCACCGATCTGGACGAGTGATCGTCCCTCCTCGCGGAGCTGTGACAACGACACCGCCTCGTGGTACCCGTCGGGGACCTGACTGTCCGTCTCGGACATACCACTCCGTACTATCCCGTTCCACAAAGGCGTTCTCGGAAGCCGGTTTTTGAAATTTGGCTGATACGACGCCGCGCGACAACTCCGTCCGGAGACGGGACCGACCGCTGTGAGGAAGGTGTCCGACCGCTCTAGTCGTCACTCACCACACCGGGCGTCGTCACGTCAGACCGCTCGGAGACGCGGCCCGGCAGTTCCGCGCGCACGTCCTCCGCCTTGCCAGCCTCCAGCACGTCCGCGTACGGGTCCGGCAGCACGCGGAGGAAGTCGTCGACGACGGTCTCCCAGTCGGCAAGCAGTTCGGCGGCACGGTCGCTGTCGGTGCGGGCCGCGTGGTTCTCGACCAGTCGCCGGAGCATCGCGCGGTCCTCACTCGTCAGCGAGCGGGAGGTAGACACCATCGAGCGGTTGACACGCCCCTCGGCAGTGCCGTCGGGGTCGTACACGTACGCCACGCCGCCGCTCATCCCGGCGGCGAAGTTGCGGCCGACCTCGCCGAGCACCGCGACGACGCCGCCCGTCATGTACTCACAGCCGTGGTCGCCGACACTCTCGACGACGGCCTTCACACCGGAGTTGCGGACGGCGAACCGCTCGCCAGCGACACCCTCGATGTACGCCTCGCCGTCGGTCGCGCCGTACAGCGCCACGTTGCCGATCACGACGTTCTCCGTCGGGTCGTAGCCCGCGTCCGCAGGAGTGCGGACGACGACCGTCCCGCCGGAGAGACCCTTCCCGACGTAGTCGTTCGCAGTGCCAGTCACCCGTGCGGTCACGCCGGGCGCGAGGAACGCGCCGAACGACTGGCCGGCAGCGCCCTCGAAGTCCAGTTCCACCGTGTCGTCCGGCAGGCCGTCACCGCCGTGTGCGTCGACGACGCGCTTCGAGATCGTCGCGCCGACCGCGCGGTCCGCGTTGGTCACCTGCGGCTGGAGATCGACCGACTCACCCGCCTCGATCTCGTCGTCGATGTCGGCGAGCAGGTCGTCGTCGAGTCGTTCACCGGCGGCAGAGCGCTGTGGGCGCTGCTTCGTCCGCGGGCCGTCCGCGGGGTCTGCGAGCACCGCGCTCGGATCGAGCGTGTCCGCGCGGCCCGGCAGGTCCTCCTTCCGCGTCAGACAGTCCGGGCGACCGACCATCTCGTCGACCGACCGGAACCCCATCTCGGCCATGATCTCGCGGAGCTGCTGTGCGACGAACAGCATGAAGTTGATCACGTGGTCCGGCTCGCCGGGGAACCGCTCGCGGAGGTCCTCACGCTGGGTGGCGACCCCGACCGGACAGGTGTTCTGGTGACACTGCCGAGCCATCACGCAGCCGGAGGAGACGAGCGACGCCGTGCCGAACGCGAACTCCTCGGCACCCAAGAGGACGCCGACAGCCACGTCGCGGCCGGTCATCATGCCGCCGTCCGTGGAGACGCGAATCCGGTCACGCAGGCCCGTCTGGCGGAGCATCTGGTTCGCCTCCGCCAGCCCGAGTTCCCACGGCAGACCGGCGTGTTTGATGCTCGTCCGCGGTGACGCGCCAGTGCCGCCGGAGTGGCCGGAGATGTGAACCGCGTCCGCGTTCGCCTTCGCAACCCCGGCGGCGATGGTGCCGATTCCGGAGCCGGCCACGAGCTTCACGTTCACGTCCGCGTCCGGGTTGACAGCCTTCAGGTCGTGGATCAGCTGTTTCAGGTCCTCGATGGAGTAGATGTCGTGTTGTGGCGGTGGCGAGATCAGCCCCACGCCCGGCGTGGAACACCGGACGTGTGCGATGAGTTCGTTCACCTTCTTGCCGGGGAGGTGACCGCCCTCACCGGGCTTGGAGCCCTGTGCCATCTTGATCTGGATCTCTTCTGCCGACGCGAGGTACTCCGTCGTCACGCCGAACCGACCGGATGCGACCTGTTTGACCGAACACTCCCGTTCGGTGCCGAACCGTTCGGGCGGCTCACCACCCTCGCCGGTGTTGGACTTCCCACCGATCCGGTTCATCGCCTTCGCATTCGTCTCGTGAGCCTCCGGCGACAGCGAGCCGAGCGACATCGCCGCCGTCGAGAAGCGCTCGACGATCTCCTCGACCGGCTCGACCTCCGAGAGCGGTACCGGGTCGCGGTCAGAGTCGAAGGCGAACGTGTCTCGGATCGACTCCGGGTGGTCCCCGCCGTCGACCGCCTCCGTGTACTCGTCCCACGCCTCGCGGTCGCCGTTGCGGACCGCCTCGTGGAGTGTGCTCACAGACTCCGGGTTCCAGCCGTGTCGCTCGCCGCCGTTGCGGTAGGAGTGTTCACCCGTCCGCGGCAGCGAGGGGTCGGAGTCGTAGGCGTCCACGTGCCGGTCGAACACGTCCGTCCCGATCTCGTCGACGCCGATCCCTTCCGTCTTCGACTCTGTGTCCGTGAAGTACTCCGTCAGGAACGCGGAGTTCAGCCCGACGGCGGAGAACACCGCTGCACCCTGGTAGGAAGCGAGCGCGGAGATGCCCATCCGGGCCATCGTCTTCGAGAGGCCGTCCTCGACAGCGCCGCGGTACGCCGACAGCGCCTCCGCGGGCGGCGCGCCGTCGTCGCCGGCCACCAACTCGCGGACGGAGTCGTACGCGAGGTACGGGTGGACCGCGCCAGCGCCGTACCCGACCAGACAGGCGAAGTGGTGGACCTCACGAGCGTGTGCCGACTGGACGACCAGCCCACAGCGGGCTCTGAGTCCCTCCTCGACGAGGTGCGTGTGGACCGCTGCCGTCGCCAACATCGCCGGAATCGCCGCCCGGTCCTCGCTGACGCCGCGATCCGACAACACGAGTACGTCTGCGCCCCCGCGGACTGCCGCCGCCGCACGCTCGCGGAGCGAGGCGACTGCCGCTTCGACTCTGTCGCCCGCGGAGGCCGGTGAGCCACCGTCGACATCCGCAGACGACTCACTGTCAGTGTCCGCAGACGACTCACTGTCGGCGAGCGCCCCGTCGTCGCCGCGCCCGACCGGGAACGTCGTGTCGAGCGTCTCGGCAGCGAGGTCGCCGTCCGTCGCCTCGCCGAGTCGCTGGATCGCTTCCGCTTCGTCGTCAGTGAGCACAGGGGAGTCACAGACGACCTGACGCGCGTGTTCCGGCGTCTCGTCGAGCAGGTTGCGCTGTGGCCCGAGTCGGGTCTCCAGCGTCGTCACCATGTCCTCGCGGATGTAGTCGATTGGCGGGTTCGACACCTGCGCGAACCCTTGGACGAAGTAGTCGAACAGCGACCGCTGGGTGTCGGCCAACACCGACGGCGGCGTGTCGTCGCCCATCGAGCCGACCGGATCTTTGCCGTCGTGGATCATCGGCTCCAGCATCGTGTTCAGCTGGTCGTGGCTGTATCCCGCCGCGACCTGCCGCTGCCGCAGGTCGTCCGGGAACGCGCCTGTCTCCTCGCCGAAGCTCGTCCCGGGTGTCGGCAGGTCGGGTACCGCCTCGGCTTCACTTACCGCGTCGGGCTCTGCAGCCGAGTCGGCTCCAGACGCCGTGTTCGGGGCGACAGAACCGCCGTCGGCAGTTACGTCGCTGCCAGTCTGCTCGGCTGTTGCTGCGGCAGCGTCGCGTACCTCCGCCAGTTCGAAGGCCTCCGACTCGACCCACTCGCCGTACTTGTCGTCGGTGAGGTCGGCGAACACTTCCTCGTCGGGGACGACACGGCCCTCGTCGGGGTCGGCGACGAACACCTGTCCCGGGCGGAGTCGACCGCGGTCTTCGATCTCCTCCGGCGGCGTCTCCAGCGCGCCGGCCTCGCTGGCGACGATCAGACGGCCCGCCGTCGTCACGTCGTAGCGGCACGGTCGGAGTCCGTTGCGGTCGAGGACGCCCGCCACACGGTCGCCGTCGAAGCCGATCACCAGCGCCGGGCCGTCCCACGGCTCGACGAGTGAGGCGTGGTAGTCGTAGAAGTCGCGGCGCGCCGCCGACATCTCCGGGTCGTTGCGGTACGCCTCCGGGACGAGCATCCGGAGTGCGTGCGGGAGGTCGCGGCCACCCTGCAACAACAGATCGAGCGTCTCGTCGACGGTCGCCGTGTCGGACTGGTCCGGGTCGGAGACGACCGGGGTGATCGTGTCGAGTTCCTCGTCGGTGAACCCGCCGCCGTCGAGGTCCGCCTCGCGGGCACGCATCCAACTCACGTTGCCGTCGACCGTGTTGAACTCTCCGTTGTGGACGACGTTGCGGTACGGGTGTGCGAGGTGCCACGCGCCGAGCGTGTTCGTCGAGAAGCGCGCGT
>CAKZQY010000207.1 GCA_937142015.1 uncultured Halobacteria archaeon | reverse complement strand
GTCTCGTTCCGGTTCTGTCGACCCCGGATTCGATGGCTTGTGACCGACAGTATACCGTTGTGAGATTCATCTTCAGGAGAGGAGTCAAGCTGGTCTCGATGAGCGACAGCGAACAACTCGGCGGCCTGACCGTCGGTGACGGTGACGACTTCTATTGGATGGCAGTCAAGCCCAGCGACACGAGCGGCTTCGATGTGCTTGTGACCGTTGATGATCGTACCATTTTCTCGAATGACGGGATAGTCGATTGACGGGTCAGTCGACTGACTGGTCGGCCGATCGACTACAGCCTGCTCAGAACTATCGAAAATCCTAGTAGAACGAATACTCATACGAAATACGGCTATTCTATCGGCCGCCACAGACCACAGTCGGGAGCGGGCGTTCCGGCCCGCGACAGCCGGTGGCTTTTCGACAGTTTGGCCGCAACCACCAGCCGTGAGCACCAACAGTACCGACAGAGCCACAGTCGAGCGGGTGGCGCGACGGACGGGCAGCGGTCGGCGAGGTGACAGCCAGTGAACAGAGTCGTCTGTGCCGCGCCGACACGGGACGGGCGGGATCGGCTGTACGCACGCATCGTCACGGAGACAGACCGAGCGGCAGAGACACTGTCGAACGTCAGATTCGGGACGCTCGCGCGGTCGTGTCTGGAGTTGGAGCCAGTCGCGGCCGTCGAGCGCGACGGCGTCGTGCCGTTGGGCGAGGTGACCGGTCACTACGCGGAGACGCTCCGCGAGGAGTTCGACGAGCGGCCGCTGGCGGCGTTCGTCGACGAGCTCGCCCGCAGAACCCCGTACGACGAGACGGAAGCCGAGGTGGTCGTCACCCGCGGCTGGTTCGACCTCACCGCCGAAGACGCCGTCGCCACGATCAACCAACACCTCCGAGAGCCGTACGCGGAGACGAGTGTCGAAGAAGTCGAACGGGTGACCGAGACGGCCCGGGAGACCCGCGAACGGATCAGGAACGCCGACGAGTACCCGTTCGGCCTCTGATACTGTCCGTCAGGCGTCTGTTCGACGCCGACAGAGATACACCGAGAGTGCCTCGGGGACTCACCCGCGAACCTACGCATGGAGGGAGTCGAGCACAATTCGAGAGCGTTCGTGGTCGACAGCTACTCACGATTTGGGTGGAACCCTACGTATGAAGGCAGTAGAGTTACACAGGTACTGCCGAGTAACGGAGACATGGCCCGCGACATCACTGTGCTGTACGTGAACGACAACGAGGCGGGATTAGCGGCCCGCGCAGACCTGCTGGGGGGGTACGACCGCCTCAGCGTGTCGACGGCGTCCGAGGCAGAGGCGGCACTCGGACGGATCACCGACGGCGGGTTCGACTGTCTCCTGACGGAGTACCGTCTGCCGGAGCGGGCTGGACTGGAGTTCGTCCGTGACGTGCGGGCCACGGACGCGACGCTCCCCATCGTGCTCCTGTCGAGCAACCTCGCCGACGGCGTGCTGATCGAGGCGCTGTCTGCCGGCGTCACGGACTGCGTGCCGAAGTCCGTCGTCTCCGCTTCCTACGACGTGCTCGCGGATCGACTCCGCCGCTGTGCCGACACCGTCCCGGACGCCCGCGGGCCGGTGGTCGGCGGCTCTCGTCGCTCTGTCTGATACGGTCGTGCGTAGTGATTTTTTGTGACTTTCGTGGTATCGGGCGGTATCACGTCGCTGCGGTGCTCTCTGTCAGTCGTCGGTGGCAACGATCTACGCACGACCGTATGAGTATCAGTCCGTCGATCTCGGATCGATTGTCACCCGACCGACAGTGTCAGCGGTGTGTCTCGACGTAGCCAGCCTCGTCGCGGACCGGGAGCGTCTGTGCGTCGAGCCCCGCGAGCACGGTGTCCCGCAGGTCGGCGTCTGCGACCGTCGCGCGCCACAGCGTCACGTCGTCGAGACTCGCTCCACGCAGGTCCGCGTCCGTCAGGTCCGTTCCGGTGAGGTCCGCGCCGTCGAGGATCGCCTCTCGGAGTGTCGCCTCCGACAGGTCCGCACGCCGGAGTGAGACGTTCCGCAACACGGCCTCGCGGAGGTCGGCACCGACGACGGTCGTCTCGTCGAGGGTCGCGTCCGCAAGCGTCGCCCGCCGGAGGAACGACCCCGAGAGGTCCGCGCGCACGAGATCCGCCGCGGTCAGGTCTGCCTCGCCGAGGTCGGCGTCGTCCAGCGCCGCCCCGGTGAGCGTCGCCCCGGCGAGGTCGACGCCGCGTGCGTCGACGGCCGACAGCGTCGCACTGTCGAGGTGCGCGTCGGTCAGTGTCGCCCCCCGGAGTGACGCCTCGACGAGTGAGGCGTTGCCGAGTCGCCCCTCGCTCAGGTCCGCGTCGTCGGCGTTCGCGCCCGCGAGGTCGGTCGCCTGGAGGTTCGCACCTGCGAGGTCGGCTGCAACGAGCCGACTCTCGGCCAGTGACGCCTTCCGGAGGTCCACGCCCGCGAGCGCCGTCTCCCGGAGGTCTGCCTCCTCCAGTGTCGCCCGCCGGAGCACCGTCGTGTCGAGCGCGACTCCGTGGAGGTTCGCACGCGAGAGCTCCGCACCCACCAGCCGACAGCCGTCGAGGGTCGCCGTCGAGAGATCGACACCCGCGAGGTCCGCGCGCTGGAGCGTCGCGTCGTCGAACGTCGCCTCTTCGACGACCGCGTCGGTGAACACCGCCCCGTCGACTGTCGCCGCGGTGAACGTCGTCTCGTCGCAGTCGGCTGCGGTGAGGTCCGCGTCTGTCAGGTCTGCCCGACGGAGGTCGGCCCGCGACAGCCGTGCGCCGTCGAAGGTCGTCCCGGCGAAGTCCGCCGCCGTCGCCGTCGCGTCTGCCAGCGAGGCGTCGCTCGCCGTCGCGTCCGCCGCGACTGCGTCCGTCAGGTCCGCCGACGCCAGCGTCGCCCCGGACAGGTCGCCGCCGGTGAGTGTCGCCTGCGTCAACGCCGCCTCCGAGAGGTCGGCGTCCGTCAGCGTCACACGCCGGAGGCTAGCGTCGGTGAGTGTCGCCTCTCGTGCCGTCACGCCGGCGAGATCGCTGCCGTCGAGTGTCGACCCCCCGAGATCGGCCGCGACGAGTGACGCGTCCGCCAGCGTCGCGTCGGTCGCGTCGACGGTCGAGAGATCCGTCTCGTCCAGCGTCGCGGCGGTGAGATCCGCGCGGACGAGCAGCGTCTCGGCGAGGGTCGCCTCGGTGAGGTCGGCCTCCACGAGTGTCGCCTCCTGGAGATCCGCCCCGGAGAGGTCGACGCCTGTCGTGTCCGCGTCGGTGAGTGTCACCCGCCGGAGACTCGCGTCGGGCGCGGTGAGACCGTCGAGTGTCGCCCCCGCGAAGTCGGCGTCGTCGGCTGTCGCCCGCTCTGCCGTCGCAGCCGAGAGATCGCTGTTCTGTAGCGTCGCGTCCGTCAGGTCGACGTCGTCCAGATTGGCCTCCGAGAAGTCGGTTCGTGTCAGCGTCGTCTCGTCGAGCTCCGCGTCGGTGAGCGTCGCGCCCGCGAACGACGCACCCACGGCGTCGACACCGCCGGCCACCGCCGCCGACAGCGTCGCGTCGGTCAGCGTCGCGTCGGTCAGCGTCGCCCCCGCGAGCGTGGCCCCGTCGAACACTGCGCCGGTGAACTCGACCGCCCGACAGTCGGTCTCGTCGAGTGTCGCACCCACGAGCGTGGCGTTCGCCGCCCGGGAGTTGGCGAGTGTCGCCTCGGTCAGCGACGCGTCGTCGAGCGTCGCACCCGTCAGCGTCGCACGGTCCAGCGTCGCACGGTCCAGCGTCGCCCGACCGAGATCGGCGTCGTCGAGCGTCGCGCGCTGGAGCGTCGCGTCGTCGAACGTCGCTCCCTCCAGGCTCGCGTCTGCCAGCGCTGCCCCTCGCAGTGTCGCATCCGTGAACTCCCCGTCGGGCGCGACCGCCGCCGTCAGGTCCGCCTCGTCGAACGCCGCCTCTGTGGCGGTGATCGTCGCCATCGTCGTCTCCGAGAGATCACTCGCGGTGAACACCGCGCCCGTCGCGGTCGCGTCCGACAACACGGCACCCGCGAGCTCCACCTCGGTGAGGTCGACGTCGTCCAGTGTCGCGTCGCGCAGCGTCGCCGCCGCCAGCGTCGCCTCTCTCAGTGTCGCCCCCTCGGCGTCCACGCGGTCGAGGGTGGCACCGTCCAGTGTCGCTCGCTCGATGTCCGCGCCGACGGCTGTCGCTCGCTCCAGCGTCGCATCGGTGAGGTCGACAGCCGACAGATCCGCGTCGTCGAGTGCCGCTCGCTCGAACGTCGCCGCCGGTGCCACGGCGTCGGCGAGTGTCGCCTCGACGAGCGTGGCGTTGTCGAACGTCGCCTCCGCGAGGTCGGCCCGCAGGAACGACGCCCGTTCGGCCGTCGCCTCCACGAACCCGGCCCCCTCGAGGTCGCTGTCGTCGAACGTGGCGTCCGTCACGTCCGCCCCGGCGAACGTCGTTCCTGTGGCTGCCACGCCGGCGAACACGGCGTCTCTGGCCGTCGTCTCCGACAGGTCGGCGTCCGGCAGTGTCGCCTCGCTCGCGTCCGCCTCCCGGAGTGTCGCCGCGGTCAGTGTCGCCTCGGAGAGATCCACCCCTCGGAGGTCCGTGTCGTCGAGTGTCGCCGCCGCCAGTGTCGCCCGCGGGAGCGCGGCGTCTCGGAGCGTGGCTCCCGCGAGCGTCGCGTCGGTCAGGTCGGCCTCCGTGAGGTCCGTCTCTGCGAGCGTCGCACCCTCGAGATTGGTCTCGGGGAGGGCTGCGCCCGCGAGGTCGGCTCCGGCGAGGTCGACATCCGCGAGCGTCGCTCCCGTCATGTCCGCCTCGGCGACTGCCGTCTCGGGGAGCGCGGCTCCAGTCAGGTCACTCCCGGAGAGGTCCGCGCCGGTGAGCGTCGCACCGGAGAGGGTCGTCGCCGAGAGGTCGGCCTCGGTCAGTGTCGCCCCGCTGAGGTCGACACGCCCGAGGTCGGCCTCCGTCAGCGTCGCCTGTTCCAGCGTCGCCCGTTCGAGCAGCGCGTCTTCGAGACACACCTGCTCCGCCGCAACGTGTGACAGCGTCGCCCGTTCGAAGTCCGTCTCGGTCAGCGTCGCGTCCGTCAGTGTCGCACGGACGAGGGTCGCCCCGGCGAACACCGACTCCTCGGCGGTCGCGCGTTCGAGTGTCGCCCGCGAGAGGTCCGCGTCCGTGAACGTCGCACGCGGGACGGTCGCGGCCGTCAGATCCGCGCCCGGCAGTGTCGCTCCCCCGAGGTCGATCTCCGGCAGCGTCGCGTCGACGAGGCTGGTGTCACGCAGCGTCCCGTCCGAGAGGTCGACACCGGAGAAGTCCGCCTCGTCTGCGCTCACTCGTGTGAGATCGGCACCAGCGAAGTCGGACTGCGGGGCCGCCGTCTCCGTCAAGTCCGCCTCCGTCAGGTCGGCTCCCGAGAGCGTCGCGTCCCGGAGCACGGACTCCGAGAGGTCGGCCCCGGAGAGGTCCGCCTCCGCGAGACTCGCCTGCGCTGGCTCCGTCTCCGAGAGGTCGCTGTCCGACACCACAGCACCGTCGAACGTGGTGTGTCCCAGCTGTGCGGCCGAGAGATCTGATCTGGGGAGTGTCGCCTCCTCGAACGTCACCCGTTCGAGATCACAGCCGGCGAGATTCGCGTCCGGGAGTGTCGCTCCCGCGACTGTCGCGTTCCGGAGCGTACAGCCCGCGAGGTCGGCGGCCGCCAGCGTCGCGCCGTCGAGTGTCACGTCCGTCAGGTCGGTCTCCGTCGCCGTCAGTTCGGTCGCCTCGGCGTCGGTCAGCGTCGCCCCCACGAGCGTCGACTCCCGGACTGTCGCCTCGGTGACGTCGGCTCCGGTCAGGTCGGCGTCCGTGAGATTGGTCTCCACGAGCGTGACGCGCGGTGCGGTCGCGTCGACGAGTGTCGCCGCCGCGAGGTCGGCGTGTGAGAGATCCGCGTCCGCAGCGGCCGCCTCGTCGAGCGTCGTCCCTGTCAGCGTCGCACCCGTCAGCGTCGCACCGTCGAGTGTCGCGCGCCGGAGGTCGCTCTCCCGGAGCCGCGCGTCGTCGAGCGCCGCCTCCTCGAACGCCGTGTCGGGCAGCGTCCCGTCGGGGAGCCGCGCTCTCGTGAGTGTCGCTCGCGTGAACGTCGCCCGCGCTGCTGTCGTCGCTGTCAGATCGACGGCGGTGAGATCCGCGTCGGTGAGGTCTGCGTCCGTGAGTGTCGTCTCTGCGAGGTCTGCCTCCGCGAGGTCCACGTCGGTGAGTGTCGCCTCTGAGAGGGTTCCACCGGAGAGGTCGGCCCCAGAGAGGTCTGCCTCCCCGAGTGTCGCTTCTGTGAGCTCGACCTCGGAGAGGTCGGCCCCGGAGAGATCCGCTTCGGTGAGCGTCGCCTCCGCGAGATCGGCCCCGGAGAAGTCCGACTCGGAGAGGTTCGCCTCGATGAGCGTCGCCTCCGTGAGAGTGGCCCCGGAGAGGTCTGTCTCAGAGAGATCCGACTCGGAGAGGTCCGCCTCCGTGAGATCGGCCCCGGAGAGGTCTGTCTCGGAGAGATTCGCTCCGGTGAGTGTCGCCTCCGTGAGAGTCGTCCCAGAGAGGTCGGTTTCCGAGAGATCTGCCGCCGAGAGATTCGCCTCCGAGAGGTCGGTTTCCGAGAGGTTCGAGCGGGGGATCGTCGCTCTCTCCGCGGTCACGCCCGCGAGATTCCCGCCAGAGAGGTCCGTCTCGGTGAGGTCTGCCGCCGAGAGGTCGCTGCCGGAGAGGTCGCTGCCGGAGAGGTTCGTCTGTGTGAGGTCGGTCTCCGAGAGATCCGCCTCGGCGAGGTCGCTGTCGGACAGATCCGTCTGCCCGAGGTCTGCCGCCGAGAGGTCACTGTCCGCGAGGTCACACTCCCCGAGTGTCGCCGCCGAGAGGTCACCGTCCGCGAGGGTCACCCCGGCGAGGTCGCCGCCCGTCGCGTCTGCGGCCGTGAGTGTCGCCCGCTGGAAGTCGGCGTCGCTCGCGGCGACACCCGACAGCGCCGTCTCCGAGAGGTCCGCGTCGGGGAACACTGCGTCGGGGAACGCCGCCTCCGTCAGCGTCGCGCCGGCGAAGGAGACGGACTCTCCCGTCGCGTCGTCGAACACTGCTCCCGGCAGGGCCGTCCCGGCGAACGTCGCCTCGTCGACTGTCGCGCGCTCGAACGTCGCGTCCGTCGCCTCGCTGTCTCTGACTGTCACCGCGGTCGCAGTCACGTCGCGGAAGCTGGCTCCGTCGAGCGTCGCGTTCGACAGCTGTGCGCCGTCGAGTGTCGCGTCGTCGACCCTCGCGTCGGTCAACGTCGCGCGGTCGAGCACCGCGTCGGTGTAGTCGGCGTTCGTACACGTCGCCTCCGTGAGATCCGCCTCCGCCAGTCGGGCCTGCTCCAGCGTGGCGTCTCGCAGCGTGACCCCGTCGAGTGTCGCTCGGTCGAGCGTCGCCTCGGAGAGATCGGTCTCGGCGAAGTCGGCGTCGGTGAACACCCCGTCGTCGAGTCGCGCCGCCGACAGTGTCGCCTGCGTGAGGGTGAGACCGCTCGCAGCCGTCTCTCTGAGGTCGGCCGCCGCCAGTGTCGCCTTCTCGACGCTCGCGTCCGCGAGGTCGCCCTCCCGGAGGTCGGCCCCGGAGAGGTCCGCTCGTTCGAGGCTGGCTCCCGCGAGCGTGGCACGACGGGCGTCTGCCCCGGAGAGGTCCGCCTGTTCGAGGCTGGCCCCCGCGAGTGTCGCCTCCCGCAGGTCCGTGTCCGACAGCGTCGTCTCGTCGAGTGTGGCTCCCTCGAACGTCGTCTGCCCGAGGTCTGCGTCCGTGAGCGTCGCTCTGTCGACACTCGCGCCGCTCAGATCCGTCTGCTCGATCACCGCGTCCGTCGCGGTCGCCCCCGTCAGTGTCGCGTCGGGCGCGGTCGTGTCCGTCACGGTCGCCTCGGCGAGTGTCACCCGCTGGAGGTCACTGTCCGTGAGATCCGTCTCTGTGACTGTCGCGCCGGTGAGGTCGGCGTCGGTCGCCCTGATCTCGACGGCGCTCGTCTGCCGGACTGTGGTCTCCGCGAGATTCGCGTCGGCCAACGAGACCCGGTCGAGTGTCGCGTCGGCCAGTGTCGCTCCCGCGAGGTCGGCCCGTGACATCGTCGCGTCGGCGAAGTCGACACCGTCGGCGTCTGCACCGCCGAGGTCGACGTCCGACAACTCGGCCTCTCTGAGAACAGTCTCTCGCAGCACCGCGTCGTCGAAGGCAGCCGCCTCGGCAGTCACTCCTCGGAGCGTCGTCCGTTCTAAGGTCGCGCCCGACAGTGTCGCTCCGCGGAGCTCCGCCTCGTCGAACGACGCGTCGGTCAGCGTCGCGCGCTCGAAGTCGGCGTCCGTCAGATCGGCGTCAGCGAAGTCTGCCTCCTGTGCCGTCACCTGCCCGAGCGTCGCCGACGCGAGCACTGCACCGGTGAACGTCCCGTCCGCGAGGCTCGCGCCGTCGAACACCGCTCGCTCTACTGTCGCCCCCGCGAAGTCGGCGTCGGTCAGGTCGGCCTCGGAGAAGTCGGCCGCCTCCCCGCGCACGTCGGTCGCCGTCGCGTCGGTCAGTGTCGCTCCCGAGAGATCGGCGCTGTCGAGTGTCGCGTCGGCGACTGTGGCTCCAGTGAGGTCGGCTCCCGGGAGCGCCGCCGCTGTCAGGTCGGCCTCGCCGAGATCCGCGTCCACGAACGACGACGCCGTCGCCGACAGCCCGCTCGCAGCGGCCTGTTTGAGCGCCGCACGGTCGAAGCTCGTCTGGTCGACTGTCGCGTCCGACACGTCCACCCGCCGGAGGTCGGCGTCGTCGAAGCTGCTCTCGGCGATCTCGGCCTCGGAGAGGTGACTGTCGGTGAGGTCGGCGTCGTCGAACGTCGCGTGGTCGGCGGTCGCGTCGCCGAGGTCGACACGCGAGAGGGCGGCGCTCTCGAACGTCGTGTGCTCGACGCTCGCGCTCCCGAGGTCCGCGTCTGTCAGTGTCGCCCCGGAGAGGTCGGCGCTGGCGAGTGTGAGCCCGCCGCAGTCTGCCGCCTCCAGCGTCGCCTCGACGAGTGAGAGCCCGTCGCCACTCGCGTCGGTGAGCGTCGCCTGCTCGAACACCGCGTTGTCTGCCGTCACGTCGTCGAGTGTCGTCTCCCGCAGCGTCGCGCGCTCGAACGTCGCCTCCACGAGGGTGGCACCTGTCAGTGTCGCTCGGTCTAGGTTCGTGTCCGTGCAGTCGGCACCCGACAGATCTGCGTCGGTCAGTGTCGCGTCGGTCAGTGTCGCGTTCGTCAGCGCCGCGTCCGTGATCGTCGCGGCTGTCGCCGTCACTTCGGCGAGATCGGCGTCCGTGAGCAGGCTCGCCTCCAGCGTCGCCTCCGAGACGTTCGCTCCGCGGAGCGTCGCCTCCCCGAGGTCGGCGTCGGTCAGTGTCGCTCGCCGGAGGTCTGCCGCGTCCAGATCTGCGCTGTCGAGTGTCGCCTCGGCGAAGTCGGCCTCGCGGGCGTCGGCCTCCGACAGTGTCGCGTCGTCGAGTGCCGCCGCCCGCAACTCACTCCGCCGGAGGTCCGTCTCGCTCAGGTCGGCCGCCTCTAACGTCGCCTCCGCCACTGTCGAGTCCGTCACGGTCGCCTCGGTGAACGTCGCCGCTGTCGCCTCGATGCCGTCTGCGGTCGTGTCTGTCACTGTCGCGCCGTCGAACGTCGCGCGTTCGAGGTTCGCCCCGGTCAGTGTCACCGACCGAACCGTCACACCTCGGAGTGACGCGTCGTGGAGCGTCGCCGCCGAGAGATCCGTGTCGACGACTGTCGCCCCGTCGAACACGGCCGCTGTCGCGGTGATGCCGACGGCGCTCGCCCGCTCGACGGTCGCCTCGCGGAACGTCGCCTCGTCGAAGGCCGCCTCGTCGGCTGTCACGTCTCCGAGGTCTGCGCCGTCGAACGTCGCCCCTGTCGCCGTCGCTCCCGTCAGTGTCGCGCCCGTCAGCGTCGCCTGTTCGAACGCCGCGTTCGTGAGGTCGGCATCCCCGAGTGTTGCTCCGGTCAGAGCCGCCCGTTCGAACGTCGCCCTCGTTGCCGTCGCTCCCGTCAGTGTCGCGTCGGTCAGCGTCGCCTGATCGAACGTCGCCTCCGTCGCCGCCACATCCGTCAGTGTCGCGCCGGTCAGCGTCGCGTGGTCGGCCGTCACACCGTCGAGGTCGGCCTCGGCGAGTGTCGCCTGCGCGAGTGTCGCCTGCGCGAGATCGGCGTCTGTCAGCGTCGCACCGTCGAGATCCGTCTCGCTCAGGTCGGCGTCACGGAGAGTGGCCTCGGCGAGTGTCACGCCGCTCAGATCCGAGCGAGCGAGTGCTGCCGACTCGGCGTCGACGCCCCGTGCGTCCACTCCGGAGAGCGTCGCGTCTGTAACCGTCGCTCGGGTCAGTGTCGCGTTCTCGACGGTCGCGTCTACGGCGTCCACGCCCGTCAACTCCGAGTCAGTGAGGTCGATACCTGTCGCGGTCACCCTCTCGAACGTGGCGTCGACTGCGGTCACTCCCTCGGCCGCCGCGCCGTCGAGTGTCGCTCCGGTGAAGTCGCTCTCGGAGACGTCTGCCTCCGCGAGATCGGTGTCCGCGAGGTCGGCCTCGACGAGTGAGGCGTCCGTCACGGTCGCCTCGTCGAGTGTCGCCTGCGACAGCGCCGCGCCGTCGAACGTCGCGCGCCCGGCAACTGCGCCGTCGAACGTCGCTCCCTCCAGTGTCGCCCCCCGGAGGTCGGCGTCTGTCAGCTCGGCCCCCGAGAAGTCGGTGTCGTCGGCCCGAACGTCCGACAGGTCTGTCTCTGTCAGTGTCGCACGCGAGAGGACGGCGGCCGTCAGTGTCGCCTCGGCCAGTGTCGCCCCACCGAGGTCGACTCCCGAGAGGTCTGCCTCCGTCAGTTCTGCCTCGGTCAGGTCGACCTCACCGAGCGAGACGTTCGTCGCCGACAGGCCGCTCGCGCTCGCTCGCGTGAGTGTCGCGCCGTCGAGGGTCGTCTGGGTCACTCTCGCGTCGGTCGCGTCCACACGTGTGAGTGTGGCGTTCTCGAAGCTGCTCTCGGCGACGCCCGCCTCGACGAGCGTGGCGTCCGCGAGGTCGGCGCTCTCGAACGTCGTGCGCTCGACGCTCGCCTCGGTGAGGTCCGCCTCGGTCAACGTCGCCCCGGAGAGGTCGGCGTCGACGAGCGTGAGCTCCGCACAGTCTGCGTCGTCGAACGTCGCAGCCGTCGCGGAGAGTCCGTCGCCGCTGGCCGCCCGCAGACTCGCTCGTCCGAACACCGCGTCGTCTGCCGTCGCGTCGTCCAGTGTCGCCTCGGCGAGGGTCGCACGCTCGAGCGTCGTGTCTCGGAGGTCGACGCCGGTCACCGTCGCTCGCTCGAACTCCGCGTCCGTGGCGTCGACGCCCGAGAGATCGGCGTCGGTCAGCGTCGCGTCCGAGAGGTCGGCGTCTGTCAGCGTCGCGTCCGCGACCGTCGCGTCCGAGAGGTCGGCGTCGGTGAGAACGGCGTCTGCGAGCACGACGCCGGCTGCCGTGCTCTCCGAGAGATCTGCGTCTGCGAGTGCCGCGTCCGCGAGTGTCGCGTCTGTGAGGATGGCGTGCCGCAGGTCTGCGCCGCCGAGGTCGCCGCCCTCCACTGTCGCGCCGGAGAGTGTCACAGCCCGCGCGTCCGCCCCCGCGAACGACGCCCCCTCCAGTGTCGCCTCGCGGAACGTCGTCTCCCTGAGGTCGGCGTCTGTGAACACTGCGCCCGTCGCCGCCGCCCGTTCCAGCCCGGAGTCGGCGACAGTCGCGTCGCGGGCTGTCAGGTCCGTCGCGTCGACGAGGGCGGCCGCCGCGTCGGTGACGGTCGCGCCGTCGAGCGTCACGCCTGTCAGATCCGCCTCCGCGAGCGCGACTGACCGCGCTGTCGCGTCCGCGAACGTCGCGTCCGCCAGCGTCACTCGCGTGAGGTCCGTCTCGGCGAGAGACGCACCGACGAACGTCGCTCGCTCCAGCGCCGCGCCGACGGCGCTCGTCCGCTCGACGGTCGCGTCGTCGAAGACCGCTTCGGTCGCGGTGACGCCCGCGAGTGTGGCCTCCGTGAAGTCCGCGCCAGTGGCGTCCGTCTCCCGGAGCGTCGCCTGCCGGAGGTTCGCGCCGGTCACGTCCGCGCCGGTGAGTGTCGCCCGCGAGAGGTCCGCCTGCGGGAGACTCGCCCCGGCTAGGGTCACTCCCGACAGCTCCGCGCCGGAGAAGTCCGTCCCGGAGAGGTCGGCCTCGGAGAGATCTGCCTCCGAGAGGTCGACGCCCGCGAGATCCGTCCCCGCGAGATCGGCACCCGACAGGTCGACGCCGGCGGCGGTCGCGCCCGCGAGGTTCACCCCCGAGAGGTCGGCCGCGGTCGCGTCCGTCCGAGAGACGTTCGCCGAGGCGAGATCACTGCCCGCGAGCACCACCTCCGAGAGGTCCGTCTCGGAGAGGTCTGCATCCGAGAGATCCGCCTCAGAGAGACTCACACGCGGGAGGTCGCTGCCAGAGAGATCCGCACCAGAGAGGTCCGTCTCGCCGAGTGTCGCTCCCGAGAGGTCGCTGTCCGACAGATCAGCGCCGGCGAGGTCGCTCTCGGAGAGGTCCGCGCCGGCGAGATCACAGCCGGACAGGTTCGCGCCCGCGAGGAGACACTCGATCAGGGTCGCTCCCGAGAGACTGGAGCCGGAGAGGTCTGCACCCGAGAGGTCCGCACCCGAGAGCACGCCGTCTGTCAGGTCGCAGTTCGGGAGACTCGCGTCCGCGAGGTCGCTCTCCGAGAGGTCGACGCCGACGAGCTCGCAACCCGCGGCGTCGACCGCCCGTGCGGTCACGTCGGCGAGCCCGGCCTCGGTGAGCGTCACGTCGGTCAGCGTCGCCTGCTCGAACGTCGCCTCCGCACACTCCGCGTAGCTCAGGTCCGCCCCCGAGAGGTCGGCCCCCGAGAGGTCTGCGGCCCGGATCACGATTCCAGTCGCCTCGACGCTGTCGAGTGTCGCGTCCGTGACGGTTGCCCCCTCGAAGTCCGCACCACTCAGCTCCGCGTCGGTCAGTGTCGCTCTCCGGAGGTCCGCGTGCTCGGCGGCGAGTCCGTGGCAGTCTGCCGCGACGGCGCTCACGTCGTGGAGCCGCGTCCGCTCGGCCGTCGCGTTCGAGACGACCGCCTCGTCGAACGTCGACTCGTCGAGCCGCGCGTCGTCCAGCGTCGCGTGCCGGAGATCCGCCGACACGAACGCGGCGTCCACCGCCGTCGCGTCTGCGAGCACCGCCGCCGAGAGGTCCGCCTCCGCGAACACCGCGCCGTCGGCTGTCGCTCCGCGCAACACGGCACCCGAGACGTCTGCCGTCTCGAACGTCGCACCCGAGAGGTCCGCGTCTGCGAGACTGGCGTCGCCGAGTCCCGCCCGTTCGAGGGTGGCTCCCTCCAGTGACGCGCCGTCGAGCGTCGCCTGTTCGAGATCCGCGTCGGTCAACGTCGCACTGTCCAGCGTGGCGTCGGTCAGCGTCGCGGCGGCGAAATCGGCACCCGTCAGTGTCGCGTCGGTCAGTGTCGCGTCGGCCAGTGTCGCCTGCCCGAACTCGACATCCGCCGCGTCGACGGCGGAGAGATCGGCCGCCGAGAGGTCTGCCTCGGTCCCAGTCGCCTCTGTGAGTGTCGCGCGAGTGAGCTCCGCTCCCGCGAGGGTCGCGTCCGAGAGACTCGCCGAGTCGAGGCTGCTGTCGACGAACACCGTCTCCTCGGCGGTCGCGCCGTCGAGCGTCGCTCCGGTGAGGGTGGCTGCCGTCAGGTCCGCTCCGGAGATGTCGACGTCGGCGAGTGTCACCCCGGCGAGATCGGCTCCAGACAGCACCGCGTCGGTGAGATCGACCGCCGTCAGCGTCGACTCTCCGACGGAGAGGTCGGCGGCGTCGACGCCGACAGCCGTCGCTCCCGTGAGGTCCGTCGCGTACACGGTCGCGCCAGCGAGTCGCGCGTCGTCGAACACACAGTCGGTCGCGTCCGTCTCTCTGAGGACCGTGCCGCCGAAGTCAGCGCCGGTCGCCACCGCCTCGGAGAGGTCGGCGTACTCGACGCTCGCGTCTGTCACGGTCGCGTCCGTCAGATCCGCCCCACAGAGCGTCACGCCGGCGAAGTCGGCGTCAGTCGCGTCGGCTCCGACACAGACCGCCTCGGTGAGGTCCGCGCCGACGAGGTCCGCACCCGCGAGCGTGGCGGCCCGGAACACCGCCTCGCTCGCGGCGACATCTTCCAGTGTCGCGTCGGCGAGGTCCGCCTCCTCGAACGTCGTCTCTCCGAGATCGGCAGCCGTGAGGTCCGCGCCGGCGAGACTCGTCTCTGAGAGATCCGACCGGCGGAGGTCACCACGCGAGAGGTCGACGCCGTCGAGACTCGCGTCGGCGAGGTTCGCGTCCGGCAGCTTCACCCGGTCGGCCGTCGCGCCGTCGAGTGTCGCGCCGGTCAGCGTGGTCCGGGAGAGGTCGGCCGTCGAGAGCGTCGCGTCGGTGAAGTCGGCACCCGCGACGTTCGCGTCGTCGAGTGTCGCGTCTTGGAGGTCTGCGCTGTCGAACGAGACACCCTCTGCGGTCACCGCCCGGAGGTCGGCTCCCCCGAGCGTGCTCCCGTGGAACGACACTGTCGTGAGTGTGGCGTGAGCGAACGTCGCGCCAGAGAGGGTCGCAGTCTCGAACGTCGTCTCCGCGACCGTCGCGTTCGAGAGGTCCGCCTCCGCGAGGTCGACGCTGTCGAGTGTCGCCAGTTCCACTGTCGCCGATTCGAGGTCGGCCCGCGCGAGTGTCCCGCCCGTGAGGTCCGTCTCCGCCACCGTCGCGCCTCGGAGGGTCGCGCCGTCGAACCCCGCGTCGACTGCGGTCGCCTCGACGAGACGCGCGTCGTCGAGTGTCGCACTGGTGAACGTCGCTCCCGAGAGCGTCGCGTGTGTGAGCGTCGCCGCCGTCAGCGTGGCGCGTGTGAACGTCGTCGCTTCGAGTGTCGCGCGGTCGAGTGTCGCCCCCGACAGGTCGGCGTTCTCACAGTCTGCCTCCGAGAGGTCGACGTTCGAGAGGTCCGCGTCGACGAGCGTCGCGTCGTCGAGACTCGCCTCGGCGAGTTCTGCACGCGCGAGGGTCGCGCCGGTCAGGTCTACCTCGTCGGCTGTCACTCCCCTCGCGGTCGCGGCCGAGAGGTCTGCCTCGGTGGCGTCGACACTGCTGAGTGTGCTCCCCGAGAGGTCGGCGTTGTCGAGTGTGGCTGTCTCCAGCGTCACCGCGGTGAACGCCGCGTCGGTGAGGTCGGCGACGCGGAGGTCGCTGTCGTCGAGCGTCGACTGTGAGACCGTCGCTCCCGAGAGGTCGGCGTCGACGAGGTCGCTGTCGGCGACTTCGGTGCTCGTGATGCTGGCTCCGGGGAGTGAGCCGCCGGCCAACACACACTCGCGGAAGTCACAGTCCGAGACCGTCAGCTCGGCCGCGTCACAGTCGCCGAGATCGACACCGACGGCGGAACTGTCACGGACGGTGGTCTGTCGGAACGTCCCTCCCGAGACGTCTGCGTCGTCCAGCGTCGAGTCGCGGATCACCGCTCCGGTGATCGTCGCACCGTCCAGCTCCGCCGTCGAGAGTGTCACGTTGTCGAGTTGCGCGTCGGAGAAGTCGGTGTCCGAGAGCGTCGCATCCGAGAAGTCCACGTCGTCGAGTTGCGCGTCGGAGAAGTCGGTGTCCGGGAGCGTCGCATCCGAGAAGTCCACGTCGTCGAGTCGTGCGTCGGAGAAGTCGGTGTCCGGGAGCGTCGCATCCGAGAAGTCCACGTCGGTGAGTCGTGCGTCGGAGACGTCGGCGTCTGCGAGCGTCGCTCCGGAGAGATCCACGTCGGTGAGTCGTGCGCCAGCGAAGGTCGTGTCGTCGAGCGCAGCGCCCGCGAGCGTCGTCTCAGAGAGCGTCGCCTCGGAGGCGTTCACCCGTTGGAGTCGTTCTCCAGCGAGGTCGAGTCCGGCCAGCCGCGCGCCGACGAACGACGCCGTGGCAGCGTCGATCCCGTCGAGGGTGGCCCCGCCGAGATCCGCGCCGTCGAGTGTCGCGCGCCGGAGCCCGACGTCGACGAGCGTCGTCTCCTGGAGCACGGTGTCACGCAGGTCCGCACCCGTGAGTGTCGCGCCGGTCAGGTCCGCGCCAGAGAGATCTGCGCCAGAGAGATCGGCACCGGAGAGGTCGGCGTCCGCGAGCGTCGCGTCTCGGAGGTCTGTCTCACTCAGGTCGGCGTCCGCGAGCGTCGCCCCGGACAGGTCCGCGCCGGTGAGCGTCGCGCCCGCCAGCGTCGCGCGTTCGAGTGTCGCCGCCGAGAGGTCGGCACCCGAGAGGTCACTCGCGCGGAAATCCGCCTCGGTCAGGACGGCACTCCCCAGTACCGCGTCGACGAGCGTCGCCTCGTACAGCAGACTGCCGGCGAACGTCGCGCCAGTCGCGTCGACGCCGGTGAGATCCGCACTCTGGAGGTTACCGTTCGTGAGCGTGGCGTCCCGAAGTCCAGCGCCGGTGAGCTCGGCGTTCTGGAGCGTCGCGTCCGCGAGCGTCGCGCCGTCGAGCACGGCGTCCGTGAACCGTGTCCGGTAGAGGAACGCGCCAGTCAGGTCCGACCCGTCGAACCGGCTCTCGGAGCAGTCGATCTCGGACAGATCCGCGCCGACGAGCGTGCTGTCACGGAGCAGACACCGCGAGAGGTCCATCTCGTCGATCACGACACCGTCGAGGTGCGCGCCGTCGAGCAGCTCGACCGGTCGGTCCCCGTCGCCGACGGCGGAGCTGTCGATCCGGTCGCGCGCCGCCTCGGACTCTCTCCACGACCGGAGGTCTGGAGCCGACTTCCCCGACCTGTGTGTGTGCCACAGACACCGGTCGGCGTCGTCCCACGACTCCCGGAAACAGCAGTGGTGGGTCGCCTCGCCGCCGTCGTTGCCGGACTCGGGTGCATAGGTGTACCCGCACCTGTCCGACGGAGACTCTGTCATACCCTCACGTTCGGAGACTCCCCGCATAAACGTTGGCCGCCCGGCGCTCGTCGGCAGTACACTTATATTGTCTGTCCGAGTCGGCCGAAACGAGGAACAGTCACGTTCCGACTCACCCATGTCAACAGGCCACGAACCGACACGACACGAACACCGATAGGTCATGACCAGAGACGACACGAGCACTGACGGGTCAGCATCGAACGAACGAGCGCGCAACCGCGCTGTCTCGCGGGACGACGCCGGAGGCCGACGACTCCGGCGGCAGACGAGACGGAGAGAGGCCGAGGAGGACCGCGACACGTCCGAGTCGATCTCTCTCACACGCAGTACGGGGAGTGACTCTCTCGGCGGTACACAGCGGTCGCCAGCGAGTTCACCGGCCGGCCGGCGGCTCCAGCGGACTCCCAACGACAGCGACCGGAGCGGCCAGTCAGTCCGGAGTGAGACGAGCGACCAGCCAGTCCGGAGTGAGACGAGCGACCAGCCAGTCCGGAGTGACACGAGCGACCAGCAGCGTCGCGGCGACGGCTCGTCGGGAGGCTCCAGACAGATCCTGATCGGGTCGCCAGACAGTCGACACGAGCGCGAGGCGGAGAAGGTCGCTCGTCGCGTGACGGCCGACACGTACGTCCCCGGTGGCGTGACAGCGTCCGCAGGGAACGAGTCGACGGCAGGTGGACTGGCGGGGAGCGGATCGACGGGGAGTAGATCGGCGGGGAGCACAGACGGCTCCCCCGGCACGGCGCGCGTCCAGCGGGCCGTGGCGAGCGACAGCGGGACGGGACAGCCGGCACCGGACAGCGTCCACGAGGTGCTCGATTCGCCGGGGAGTCGGCTCGAATCGGGTGTGTTGCGCCGGATGGAGTCGAAGCTCGGCGAGAGCTTCGGCGACGTGCGCGTCCACACCGGGTCGCGGGCGGCAGCGTCGGCCCGCGACGTGAACGCTCGCGCGTACACGGTCGGCTCCGACGTGGTGTTCGACCGCGGCGAGTACCGCCCGGGGACGCCCGGCGGTGACAGCGTGATCGCCCACGAGCTCGCACACGTCGCCCAACAGTCGGGACGGCTCCGGCGACAGACGAACGAGACACAGTACACCGAGCAGATCGCGCGGGGCTACGCCGCACAGTTCGTCCGCGAGGAGTACGACGCGCTGTGGTACGCGGTCAACGAGGTCGCACGCGAGGAGCTCGACGTGTCGAAGTCCGGCACGTCGACGGCCGGCGGCTCGGTCTGGTTCGCCAAGAGCAGTCGAAAACAGGCCCGCAAGCTCGCGGAACAACGCGCCAGAAGCGACGTGGACAAAGTGTTCCAGCGCGGACAGGAGGCGACCCGGCAGGGACGGCGAAAACACCAGAGTGCCGCTGTCGACGACCTCGTGCGCGCGAAACAGCAGAAACTCCAACGGAAGGCCAGAGAACGCGCCGAACAGGAGGCAGTCAAGTCCGTCGACGCGGAGCTGGCCGCGATGGCCGACGAGACGACGAGCGAACTGCTCACCACCGACACTGTCACCGAACGGTTCGCGCGCGTGTTCGGCTCCGAACTCGCTCGGAAGGCTCCCAAGAAGGGCGGGACCGCAGCAGCCTCTCAGAAGGCGGTCAGAGACGCGTACTCCAAGGCGCGCACGAAGGTGCGGACGGATCTCCGCTCGGCGGTCAAACAGAACGTGCCAGATCAGGCCACACAGGACCGCAGAGTTCAGGAGCGTGTCGGACGCGATCAGGTCGCACAACAGGCGATCACCGCGACGGAGGACAGCGCCGCCGACGCCTTCGAGAGTATCGGTCGCCGGATCGACGAGAACGTCGACCGCGGAGAGTCCACGTCGATCAGTCTGAACATCACGATCAGGCCGGACCCCGAGGTGCCCGTCTCGGTGAACCTCTCGGGGTCCGTCTCGGCTGCGCGGGAGAAGGACTCCGACGACCTGACGGTGAACGCCGCGGTGAAGTTCGGAGTGAGTGCAGACATCAAGATCGCCACCGCGGGGTTCAACCTGCGGAAGCTGGTGCGGGCCGGCGGGTCGGACACTTCACACACGATGGCGGCGCTGAGCTACGCGCTGTACCGTCACTACACCGGGCTCGGCACGGAGACACTCGCCAACCTGCTGTGGGGGGCTGGACAGGACGGTCCAGAGTCGTACCAACTCAAGGCTCAGCGGTGGGCCGCAGCCACCGAGAGCGTGCTCCAAGAGGACACCAACGCCTACGGGATGGTCGGGTACGGCGGCGACGTTCACGCCAGCGCGGGCGACGACGTGGGAATCGCGTCGCTGTCGGGCGGCGGGAAGGCGAGCTTCGACAGCTACGAGATGTACAGCAAGGAGATCGTCGAGGCACAGCTCGGCTCGTACGCCGGACAGGTGGTGACGGACTCCAACCAGCGCCGGAAGCTGGAGAAAGACCGCAGCCGGACCCGGACGGTACAGGAGACCAACGTCTCCGTCTGGTTCAACAGCAAGCTCGGGTCTGGGTCCGCGAGCGCGACACTCGCGCTCAACGCCGGGTACACGTACAACACGGGTGACAAGCGGAGCACGAACGAGAACATGGAGGGCGCACACACGTTCACCGTCGGCGGCACGATCACAGCGCCGGCGATGTCGACCATCTCGAACGTCGCCCAGTCCGTCGGCACGAAGATCGTCGAGGCCGCCAAGGCGGTGCGTGAGCGTCTCCGGAAGCGCGACCCGAGCGCTGCGAACAGCCAGCGGCTGTTCGACTTCCGGGCAGAGAACCTCGGGCAGCTCGTCGAGGCGACCGCGAGCGGCACTGCCAGCCAACAGACCGCGGCACAGGCCGGAAGCTCCTTCGACCGTGTGGCAAACGAGAACCTCTCTCAGAAGGCCGATCCGTTCCTCGACAGCTCCGCTCCGGAGCCAGCCGATCCGGGACAGGTGCTCTCCGGCAGCGGGAGCGCCGGCTTCGGCATCGCGCTGTCACACGAGATCCCGACCGGGACCGCCAGCGGGTCGCGCGAGGGGACGACCGAGTTCAAGATCTACCGCACGAAGAAGTCGTCGTACGGCTTCGACGTCGGCGTCGTGAAAGCGTCACTCGACGTGAGCCGCAGCAAGCTGATCGCCGCGTGGGAGCGCCCCTCCGGCGGCTCGTGGGAACGGACGTACAGCGTGTTCTCGCGGTAGGTCACTCGGAGAGTCGGGATCACCAACAGCGACGGACGTATGGTGTGTGCCTCGAAAGGGGCTCGCATGGACGACCAGAAGACACGGCTCGAGCTCGGAGCAGACGTGACGTTCACAGCGCCCACGGGGGCGACACTCACACTCACCGTGGACCACCTCACGCGGCCAGTGACGAGCGACGGGCCAGTGACGGCAATCTGCACCACGGACAGGGAGACGTGGGACACGATCACGGACCACGACTGTTTCCACGCGGAGGTGCTCCAGCCACAGGCGGGATTCGAGCCCGGCCGCGAGATAGACGTGCGACTCCTCCTCCGGCCGAGCGTGGCACGGCGGCTCCCGGACAGCGGCGTCGAGATCGCAGACACCTTCGACGATCCGGAGCACAGACTCTGTCAGACCGAGTCGTGGTTCCTGTTGGGAGCGACACAGACGTTCGAGTCGGCGGCGGGCTTCGACGAGCAGCTCGGCGAGGAGTTCGCAGAGACGTTCACGGGCGAGGTCGGCGTCTCCACGGACTGGGAGTCCGTGTTCGGCTACGGTAGCGACGAGTCGGTGACCGAGTCCGTCGAGTCGTACTTCGAGGAGGCCGGCTGGGAGTACGAGGTCGTCGAAGAGGGGCTGTACCAGTTAGTCGTCGCGCTCGACGACCAGCGGCAGTGGCCCGTCTTCGTCGCTCCCGACGACGCCAGCGGCTCCTGTTCGCTGTACGCCGTCTTTCCCGACCGAATCCCGGCTGGACGGCGGGGTGACGCCGCCGCGCTGCTCGCAGCCCACAACTACGAGCGACACCAGGGCGCGTTCGGACTCGACCCCGCGGACGGCGAAGTGCGGTTCCGTCTCGCCCTCCTGCCGGATGTGGAGTCGATCGACTACGCGCTGGAGTCGACTGTCGACGCGATGGCGAGCGTCTACGACGATCTCGTCGGGTTCGTCGACGACGGCGGCCCGACGCTCGTCGGGGACCTGCCGAGGGACGGTGACACGGGCGACGGTGACACGGACAGCGGTGACACGAGCGACGGTGACACGGACGGCGGTGACACGGGCGACGGTGACACGAACGACGCACACAGTAACGAGATCGACAGCCGTGGCGATGCAGTGGGCGACAGTGAAACAACTGGCGACGACACAGCCGACGGCGGCGGGGAGTAGACGGCCACGCCACCGCGACAGAGACCGCGACGCCACCGCGACAGAGACCGCGACACCACCGCGACAGAGACCGCGACAGCGATCGACGATCTCAGCTCAGTCGCCCGCAGGAGGGAGCGGCGTCTCCTCGGAGTCCGCGTCGCCGGCAGTGTCGTCGTCAGTGACGCTGTTGGCGGTGTCGTCGTCAGTGTCGTCGTCGTGGTCGTCGTCACTGCCGTCGGTGGCGGCTGCAGGAGCGGCGTCGTCGAGTGCCGCCTCGATGTCGTGACACGCGAACGTGTCGGCGAACGCCTCGCGGTCCTCCGGGTGTGCGGTAGCGAGGAGGTACTCCGTGTGATCCGCGAGGTACGACAGCAGCGAGCGAATCCGGGCTGCGTCCAGCGACTCGATGGCGTCCACCAGCAACACCGGCACCGTCTCGGCAACGTCGTGGACGAGGTAGCCCGCGACTGCGAGCACGATCCCGATGACCTCCCGCTCGCTCGTCGAGAGCGTGTCGACCGTGTCTTCGTACGCCTCGCCGTCGGCGGTCGTCCGCACGACGTGGAGCGTGAACCCGTCTGCACGACCCGCACTCGCCGTGTCGACCACGCGGCGCTCGATCCAGACGCGCTCGACGTTCTCGAACGCCAGCTGGTCGAGTACGTCGTCCATCGTCTCGTTGATCGTGTCGACGGTCTCGCGTTCGATCTGGTAGATCCGGTCTTGGAGCGACTGGAGCCTATCATCGAGCTCTGACCGCTCCTCGACCAGCGACTCTCTGTCGGCGACCGTCTCTTCGATCTCCGCGACGCGTGCGTCGATGTCGTCGAGCTGTCGCTCGATCTGGCCGCGCTCGTAGGCCAACTCGTTCGCCCGCTGGTAGAGCTCGACGACCTCGCTGTCCTCCTCGTCGGGGTTCGTCTCCTCGATGCGGTCCTCTAGCTCCTCGATCTCTGCCGCGAGTGCCGCTCGCTCGTCGTCCAGCGACTCGATTGCCGCCTCGTGGTCGTCGATCTCGTCCCGGAGCTGCTGTTCCCGCTCGCGGAGGCGCTCCAGCCGTCGCTCCTGTTCGCGCCACTCCTCGCGGCGGTCGTCTAACCGCTCGATCTCCGCAGCGACGCTGTCGCGCTCCTCGCGGGTCTCCGCGACGATGGACTGGAGTTCGTCCGTGCGTGACTCGATTGCCGACCGCTCGACCGTCGTCCCACACGTCCAACACTCCACCGTCTGTGTCGACGGGTCTAACGCTGCTGTGGGTGAATCGCCGCTCGGTAGCCCCTCAGCGTGGCTGTGTGCTGAATCGCGGGACTGTGTGTCTCCGAGGGCGGGACTCCCGTGCTCCGAGTCGTCGGAGTCCAGGCCACGGTGCTCCGAGTCGCCGGAGTCCGGGCCACGGTGCTCCGAATCGTCGGAGTCCAGGCTACGGTGCTCCGAGTCGTCAGAGCCCGGGCCACGGTGCTCCGCGTTGCGCCCAGCGAGGAGTTCGCCGGGCGTCTGTCGATTCACCTCGACGACGGTCTGGAGCGTCTGGATCGTCTCGTCGAGTTCCCGTTTGCGCGCTCGGAGGCGGTCCAACTCCGTCTCCACGTCGGCGACGCGACCCTCGCCCGGACGCTCCGCCGAGAGCTCTGCCGCCTCGGCGGTCACCTCCTCCAGCTCGGACTCCGAGCGGTCACGCGCGCGGCGGTGGGTTTCGAGGCTGTCGACGACGCTCCGGTGGTCGCTGCGGACCGACTCCAGCCGGTTCAACAGCTCGCGGTCCCCTTCGTCGACGGCGGGCCGCTCGTCGATCTCGTCGAGGTCCGCCCTGACACCTTCCAGTGTCGTCGTCACCTCCTCCAGTTCGGACTGGAGTCTGTGACGCTCCCGTTGGAGGTCCGTCATCTCGGCTGTGAGATCGTCGTACTCCGACAGCGTCGCTTCGATCTCGCTGCGGCGGCGCTTCACTGCTCGGATCTCCGACTCGATCTCCGCGGCGTCGACCGGTTCCATCAGGAGATCGTACAGCTCCGACTCCGACAGCTGTCCGACGCGGTCGCGTAGCGGGTTGTCCTCCAACAGCCGGAGGAAGCTGTCACACAACGCCTCGTCGTCGACGTACGGCGTCCGGTCGACGACGACGGAGTCACCGCGACGCTGCAGTTCGAGCCTGTACTCCTCGTGGCCGACGGTGGCGACGACGCTCCCCTCCGTCGCGTCCGTCTTCAGTGTCGGCGGACGTGCCCCCAGCACGCCCGCGACGGCAGCGAGCAACGACGACCTGTTCGACGCGTTCGCTCCGAAGAAGACGTGGACGCCGGGAGAGAGCTCTACGTCGCCGGCGTCGATACCGCCGACGTTGCGCGCTCGGATGTGGAGACGACCGAGCTGTGACATATATCTGTAGGTGGGGTTCTGGATTGATATACGCGTCGGAGTGCGCTCAACCGTCTCCGAGAATCCGCTCGTCGGACGCTGTCTCCGTCGTGTTCGCAGTCTCCGGGTTTCGGTCTCGACGCTGTTGAACTAGGTCGCCGCCTCGTGTCGCCACCGAACGGGGTCGAGCACACGACCGACGACGTGACAGCCAATCCGACAACTGACACCGTGGTACCGGCCACGACCGACACCGCGATACCGGCCACGACCGACACCACGATACCAGCCACGGCCGACACCACGATACCAGCCACGGCCGACACCACGATACCAGCCACGACCGACACCACGATACCGGCCACGACTGCCACCGCGATACGAGACAGTGTCAGTCAGGGAGAGCCTTCGGGGAGTTTCGGATTCGCGGCCTCCAGTTCGGCAGTCGCTCCGGCGGGCAGCGCGGCGTCGGTGAAGTCCGTGCGCCAGACGAACGCGTCCCGGAGGTCCGCGTCTTCGAGCGCGGCTCCGTCGAACGTCGTGTCCCACAGCACCGCGTCGACGAGGGTCGCGGCCGACAGGCTCGACGCCGAGAGGTCGGCCGCTCTGAGGTTCGCCCGGGTGAACACCGCGCTGTAGCAGTCGACGCCAGTGAGTCGCGCCTCCGTGAGGTCGGCGTCGGTGAAGTCTGCGCCGTCGAAGTCCGCGCCGGACGCGGTGGCTCCGACGAGACGCGCGTCGACGAAGGTGGCCGTCGAGAACGTCGCGTCACCGAGACTCGCCTCCCCGAGGTCCGCTCTGTCGAAGGACGCGCCGGTGAGTGTCGCGTGGCCCAGTGTCGCTCGCCGGAGCACTGCCTCGGTGAAGTCGCCACCGCGGAAGCTGACGCCGGTGAGGTCCGCCTCGGTCAGACGCGCGCCACGGAACGAGACGTTCTCGCCGGCCGCACCGCGGATTACCGCCTCTCGGAGGTCCGCCTCGGTGAACCGTGTCTGATCGAGTCGTGCTCCGACGAGTGTGCCGCGGGTGAGACGCACTCGTTCCAGCGCCGCCTCCCGGAGGTCCGCCTCGTCGAGTGTCGCCGCCTCCAGCGACGCGTCGGTGCAGTCGGCCCGCCGGAGGTTCGTCTCTCCGAGGTCGGCACCGGACACCGTCGCCCCTTCGAGCACGATTCCGCGGAGGTCTGCCCCTCTGAAGCCGGCCGCTGTCAGGTCTGCGTCTCTCGCTACGGCGTTCCGGAGCGTCGCCTCCGTGAACGTCGCCCGCGCGAGCGTCGCTCCCCTGAACGACGCGGTGGCGAGCGTCGCGCCGTCGAACGTCGCCTCTCGGGCTGTCGCGTCGTCGAACGTCGCCCCGGCGAGTGCGGCGTCGTCGAACGCCGTCCGGCCGAGCGCCGCCCCGGTGAAGTCCGCGCCAGTCAGTCGCTGTCCCGCGAGCGAGCCCGCCGGCAGCGTCACGTGACGAGCAGAGACCCCTGCGAGATCCGCGCCGGTGAACTCGGCGTGCGTCAGGTCCGCGCCGTCGAGTGTCGCACCCCCGAGGTCGGTGTGCCGGAGGTCGGCCTCGCGGAGGTCTGCCTCGGCTGCTGTCGCGTCGCCGAGCGTCGCCTCTCTGAGCGTCACGCCACCGAGGTCGGCCTCGCGGAGGTCTGCCTCTCCGAGCGTCGCCTCGGGGAGTGTCGCTCCCGACAGATCCGCGCCGCGGAGTGTCACCTCCGACGCGACGACTGGTGACGCCGTCCGGCTCTCCGCGGTGCTGGAGTCTGTCGCCCCTCCCCGTCGGTCCGCTCTCGGCGCACCGCGTGCGTCGGCGAGAGACGCCGCGGCGAAGTTACTCCGTGTGAGGTCGACGCCGGACAGCTGCGTCGCGGAGAGGTCGACGCCAGTGCCGCGTGCGCGGGTCACCTCGGCGTCTCTGAGTGTCGCGCCAGCGAGGACAGCGTCGTCGAGTGTCGCCCGCGCAAGTGTCGCTCGGTCGAGCGTCGCCTGCCGGAGGTCGGCGCTGGCGACGGAGACCCCGCGACCGGACACCCCGCTCAGATCGGCTGCGACGGCAGTCGCCTCGTGGAACTTCGCGTACGCCACGGTCGCTCCCGAGAGGTCCGCGTCGTCGAGGGTGACATCGGTGGCGTCGACGCTCGTCAGATCGGCGTCCCGGAGGTCGGCGTCGTCAAGCCGCGCGTCGTCGAGTGTCGCTCGCGACAGATCACACTCGGTCAGTGTCCCGCCCCGGAGGGTCGCGTCCGTCAGATCAGCCGCGACGAACGGGACACCAGAACAGTCGAGCTCGCGCAGGTCTGCGTCGACCAGCGTCGCCTCCCGCCACGTGGACCCGTCGAGTTCGACCGTCCGGAGGTCTGCCGCCGGGACCACAGCGCCTTCGGCGGTCACCCCCCGGAGATCGGTGTCGCCGAGTGAACTCTCCGTGACTGTCGTCTCGACGAGCGTCGCGTCGGCGAAGCTGGCGTCGTCGAGTTCGTCCCGTTCGAGTCGGGCGTTCGTGAGATTCGCCTCGGCTGCGTCGACACCGGAGAGGTCACAGTCGGCGAGGTGTGCGTCCTCGACAGTCGCGTTCCGCAGCGAGGCGTCGACCAGACTCGACCCGACCACGGTCGCGCCGGTGAGTGTCGCCCCGACGAGACTCGCGCCGTCGAGTGTCACCCTGTCGAGTCGCGTGTCCGTCACGTCGGCGTCGTCGAGTGTCGCGTCGCGCAGGTCCGTGTCGACGAGTTCGGCGTCGGTGAGATCCGCCGACTCCAGTGTCGCGCCCGACACATCCGCCCCGGAGAGGCCGACCCCGGAGAGGTCCGCACCCTCCAAGTCCGCGCCCGCGAGCGCCGCGTCCGTACAGTCGGCGTCCGCGAGCGACGCGCTCGGCAGCGCGATTCCCTCCAGCTGCGCGCCGGCGAGGTCCGCCGCCGAGAGATCGTCGGTCGCCAGTGTCACGCCGACGAGGTTGGCACCCGCGAGGTCGGCACCCGCGAGATCCACGTCGCCAACCTCCGCCCCGCGGAGGTCTGCGTCTCTGAGCGTCGCGCCGGTCAGCGACGCCTCACTCAGGTCGGCGTCACGGAGCGTCGCGCTCCCGAGTTCCGTGTCGTCGAGCGTCGCCGTCGAGAGTGTCGCCTCGGTGAAGTCCACGCCGTACAACAGCGCCCCGTCCAGCCGTGCGTCGCGGGCGTCGACACGGACGAGTGAACTGCCGTGGAGGTCGACGCCAGACAGGTCTGTGCCGACGAGACTGGCCTCGTCCGCGTGGACTTCGTCCAGCCGAGCGTCAGTGAAGGTGGCGTCGTCGAGTGTGGCCTCGGCGAGGGTCGCGCCCGCGAACGTGCCGCGTTCGCAGTCTGCGCCGGTGAGGTCCGCTTCGGTGAACGTCGCGTCTCTCGCCGCGACGCTGTCGAGGTGTGCGCCCCGGAGCGTCGCGCCCGTGAACGTCGCACGCTCGACATCCGCGCCAGAGAGCACGGCGTCCGTCAACACCACGCCCGAGAGGTCACGCTCCGAGAGGCTGGCCGCCGTGAGATCCGCGCCAGAGAAGTCGGTGTCACCGAGAGCACTCGCGGAGAGGTCACACCGGGACAGCGACGCGCCGGCGAGGCTGGCTCCCGTGAACGTCGCGCCGTCGAGGAGCGCGCCGTCGAGCGTCGCGCCGTCGAGGAGCGCGCCGTCGAGCGTCGCGTCTCTGAGATCCGCACCCGAGAGGTCGGCGTCTTCCAGTGTCGCCCCGGAGAGATCCGCGCCGTCGAGGTCGACACGTGAGAGGTCTGCACCAGTCGCGTCCGCGTCCGTCAGGTCGGCGTCGGTCAGCGTGCAGCCCTGACAGTCGACACCGACCAGCGTCGCCTCGGTCAGTGTCGCGTCACGGAGCGTGACACCGTCGAGCGTCGCACCTGTTGCGTCGACGCGGTCGAGACGCGCCGCCCGGAAATCCGCGCCGTCGAGTACCGCGTCGGTGAATGCGGCGTCCGACAGCACTGCCCGTCGAAAGTCCGTCCCCGTGATCGTCGCGTCCGCGAACGTCGCGCCACGGAGGTCACTCCCCGTGAGGTCCGCTCGTGGGAGGTCGACTCCGGAACAGTCGGCCGCACGGAGTGAACAGTCTGCGAGATCGAACCCGCGCTGGAGCGTCTGTCCGCGTAACACCGCGCCGTCGAGGAGTTCGCTGGGTCGTCGCACTGGCCCGGCGGCCGCGTGACTCCGCCTCCGGTTCGCCGGGGTCTCTCGAGCGTCGCGCAGCGTCGCCGCCGGCTTCTCGCGGTCGACTGTGGCGTGCCAGACACACCGCCCCCCCTCGTCCCACGACTCTCGACGACAACAACTCGCACGCTCGGCCCCAGCTTCTCTCTCTGTCTTCCCTTCGGTGTCTCTCCCTGTCCTCCCTTCCGTGCCGTCGTCTGGGGCGTTCTCTGCTGTGTCGCCGGACTGCGCCGTCTCCTCGGCGAGAGACGCCGTCGCGTCGGGAGAGACAGGTCGATCCGCCTCGGGGTAGAGATAGCCGCACGTACTCGGCGGTGGCTCTGACATACCTCGGCTATCCCACCCAGCCAGTAGAAAAGTTCGCATCTGTCGGTTCCTCGACAGTGACTGTCGTCACCGCGGCCGAGTAGTGGCTGTCGGACCGACCGCAGCCGGGGAGTGGCTGTTGGACCGACCGCGGCCGGGATGTGGCTGTCGGACCAACCGCGGCCGAGTAGTGGCTACACAGCACCGACCGAAACACTGATACAAAAATCGGCACCACACAGACTCATGTCTTCGGGAGCACCCCGGGAGGTTCGGGTCGACTACCAGCACAGCTACCAGCTGCGGGCAGACGACACCCGGCGGTTCCTCCAGTTTCTGAAGAACACGTGGCGGGATCTCGATGTCGACATCACGGCCGACACGCTGCGGGTAAAGAAGTCGAGACCGGGCGAGTTGAGTCACCTCGAAGGCGAGATCGTCGTCGAGGAGACGCGCGTGGACGAGGTCGTCGAGCGGGAGCAGTACCTCCCCGACGGTGTCGTCTACCTCCTCGCGGCTGTCGGCCTCGTCGTCGCGGCTCTCGGCGCTGGAACCCCGTCCGCGGCGCTCGTCGGTGTCGGGCTCGTGACGGTGGCTGTCGCAGTCGCTCTCTCCGTGTACGACCAGCCACGCTACGCGGAACGGGAGTACGATGTCCGAACGGACGTATCGGCGCGGATCGACCCCGAGACGCGCGCGGTTGGCTCGACACCAGACGCGGCTGACCCGACGCCGGATGTGGACGAGGGCACTGCCGGTTCGCCGACGGGTGCCGTTGAGCCGTCGACAGGAGCGACGGCAGGTGCCGACGGATCGCCAGTGGACGCGGACGACGCTGGCAACACGAGGGAGCGCACGGCACAGGCCGAAGCGAACGCCGAGAGTGTCGAGAGCGCCGAGTCGACCACGCCCGCCGCGCCAGACCCGAGCGACGGCACCCCTGCCGAGAGTGATCCAGCAGCCTCCTCGATGGAATCTTCGGGTTCGGGACCGCCCACGGGAGAATCGTCTCCAGCGGGACCGTCTTCGGCAGGGCCGTCACGACGCCCCGGCAGCGTCGCCCAGGAGATCACGGTCGTCGTGGAGACGAGCGTATCCACACCGTACCCCGACGCTACGCGATCGGTCGTCGAGGAGCGACTGGAGACCGTCGACGACCGCCTGACCGACTTCTTCGAACACTGATCCTGTCGGGTTCGCGCCCGGTACTCCCGTGTCTTCGCGTCGCCAATTGCTGTCACAAGACTCCGTCGCGTTCACTCTGCACTGGCCCGTCGCGTTCACTCTGCAGTGGCGAGTCGCGGCGCGGCGTGGAGCCAGTCGGGCTTGGCGACGACGACGGTGTCCGGCCCGCTGGCGCGCTCAACGACGAACCCCGGAAACACCGGCTCGTCTCCGTCCGTCGTCTCCGACTCGTCTTCGCCCGTCGTCTCCGACTCGTCTCTGTCCGTCGTCTCCGACTCGTCTCTGTCCGTCGTCTCCGACTCGTCTCTGTCCGTCGT
>CAKZQY010000206.1 GCA_937142015.1 uncultured Halobacteria archaeon | reverse complement strand
TCGGCTTCCTCCCACGACTGAAGTTGTGGGTTTCCGCCTTGAGGTTTCTATGATCACGGACGCCGACGTAGAGCGGTGGCTCCGCGAGGACGTGGGTCACCACGACGTGACGAACCACGTTCCCGGGGAGACGACGGGGCGGCTCGTGGCGAAGGAGTCAGGCGTCGTTGCTGGGCTCGACGCCGCACTCGCGGTGTTCGACTACCTCGGTGTCGAGGCATCGGCGGCGGACGACGACGGCGACCCAGTCACGGACGGGGACCGCGTCGCGGCCGGCGAGACAGTCGTGCGTGCCGAGGGACGCGCGCGCGACGTGCTGCGAGCAGAGCGCGTCGCGGTCAACCTCGTCGGCCACGCCTCCGGAATTGCGACGAAGACGCGGCGTGCAGCGACAGCCGCACGGGAGGGAGCCGAGCAGTCGGACCACGCCGACCCGGACGACGTGCGGGTCGCCGCGACACGGAAGACGACGCCCGGACTCCGCGGAATCGAGAAGCGTGCGGTCGTCGCCGGCGGCGGGGACACCCACAGACTCGACCTCTCTCACGCGGTGATGGTAAAGGACAACCACGTCACAGAGCTGGGACTGGAGACGGCAGTCGAACAGTTCCGCGAGCAGGTGTCGTTCACGACGAAGATCGAAGTCGAGGTCGAACGGCCGACAGACGGCGTGCGCGCGGCGGAGGCAGGCGCAGACATCGTGCTGTTCGACAATCTGCCGCCCGCAGCAGTCCGGGACGGAGTCGCGGCACTCCCGAGTGACACACTCTCGGAGGCGAGCGGCGGCATCGAGGTCGCCGACGTGCCAGCGTACGCCGCGACTGGTGTCGACGCGATCTCGATGGGCGCGCTGACACACTCGGCGTCCGTCCTCGACTTCTCGTTCCGAACCGGAGAGTCGTCGTAGCCGGCTGGGGAGTCGTCGTAACCGGCTGGGGAGTCGTCGTAACCGGCTGGGGAGTCGTCGTGACCGCCTCTCCCGCCTGGAACCGCTGTTCTCCGCTCGTCGTACGCGTCGCCGTCAGTTCGTCAATCGCCGTCGACTCGTCACTCGCCGACAGTCGTCGCTTTCAGCAGGAACTGTTCGCCACTAGGGTCGGTCCACAGCACTTTGACACGGTCTCCCTCGTTGATAACGTCGTACGACTTCGTGTTGTTCCGCTCTTGTATCACGAGTTTGTCACCGTGATCGATCCCGTCTCCCCACTGGTTGACGACGTTCGAGGAGTCACCGTCATCTTCTCCCGGCGGGCCGTCGCCGGGCTTGTTCAGATCGTTGAACGGTCCGGAGTCGACCTCGACGACGAGGCCCTGTAGCTCGACGACCACGGTCCCGCCGCTACCTACGTCACCGACGACGGAGTTGTTGAACACCTCGTCACCGCCGACGGTGATGGCGATGTTGCCACGAGTGAACGTCTCGCCAGCTTGGTGTTCGAACACGAGCGCGTCGTCTTTCGGAACTCCGTTGCCGATTCGTTTCTCTTCGATGGTGATCGACGTTCGCGGCGGGCTCTCCGACGGTGTGCTCACGCCGAAGACGAAACTGCCGATCACAGCGGCGAGAACCACGACGATGGCGACCATCAGAATGGTGGCGATCACCGGCGAGACGGCGCGTTCGCTCGCTGTCGGCGACACGGTCCGTTGTTGGTCTCGAGTGGTATAATATTTCTCATAGTGGATGCAGGCGGAAATCCACGGCTTCGGCGCTGTCTCTTACCCACAAGTTGCACAGCGAGCGAGAGGAGGGTCGACAGCCGAGAGAGACGATGAACGAGAGAATTCGACACTGCTGTCCGCCCTGCGAGGAGGTCCAGCCGGTGGCCGCGCACCAATTTCGACCCCCGTCTCTGTCGTCGCCTGTGACCGCGTTCAGTCTCGAACCCCGATAGATCAACTTCGAGAAGCACTCTATCGGCCGACCACGGCGACCGACAGCCGCGAGTGAGAGACAGCGTTTCAATCCCGTGGTGAGTTCTTCTGTCCGCTGCGACGGGGAAGTGTTTTCGGCGGATAGAACCTGCAGCTCACGCTCGGAGGGTCAGAGAGCGCCTCTGGTTCGTGAACCGCCCTGTACACGGGGTTTAAGAAGGCCCACGAAGCCAGACAGTCTGCGGTCGACGCTCACCCCTCCCACTCTTCGAACGAGCGGTAGACACCTTTCGAGAGGTAGCGTTCACTGGAGTCGGCGAACACGGTGACGACACTGTCGTGTGGGGCGTCCAGTTCACCGTCACGGATGTCGCGGGCGACCTGTCGGGCAGCAAGCGAGTTCGCGGCGGCGCTCGACGCGACGAGTTGGCCCTCTTCGGCAGCCAGTCGACTCATCTCCTCGTGAGTTCGTTCGTCGGGGACAGTGATCAGGTCGTCCACCAGATCCGGGTCGAACAACACGTTCGTGTCCGGGTCGTGCGTGCCGATGCCCTCCGTCTTGTAGGGGCCCTCCTCCGGTTCTTCGTCGAAGAACGCGTCGTACATCGACCCCTCCGGTTGGACAGCGACGACGCGTGTGTCCGGGTCGTGTTCCAGCGCGTACTCCGCCATCCCCATCAGCGTCCCGCCGGTGCCACAGCCGGCGACGATAGCACCCACCTCCCCGTCGAGCGCGTCGTACACCTCCGGGGCGGTGGTGGCGTAGTGTGCCTCGGCGTTGAGCGGATTCTGGAACTGCTGGGGAACGACGGCGTCGTCCAACTCCTCGGCCAACTCGTGTGCGCGGTCGATAGCGCGTTTCATCCCGTCCTCGCTGGGGGTGTTGATCACCTCCGCGCCGAGCGCACGCATCAGTTGTTGTTTCTCGACGCTGAACCGCTCCGGGACGACGAACACCGCGTCCACGTCGAGCTGTCCCGCCGCGACAGCCAGCCCGATGCCGGTGTTGCCCGCGGTCGGCTCGATCACCGTCCCGCCCGGCGGGAGCGTCCCTTCCGCCAGCATCTGTTCGAGCATGTACTTCCCGATACGGTCCTTGATCGACGCGCCGGGGTTGAACGACTCCAGTTTCGCGTACACCGGCACCGGGTCGGGCGACGCCTGCACCCGCACGAGCGGTGTCTCCCCGATGGTCTCCAGCACCGAGTCGAGTGGATCGGTGTGTGTGGTCACGCCTTGGCAAAAGTTGCCCCTGTATCTGTATCTTGCTGTTCGCAGGGGTGGACCCGAGCCCGACGAGTTTTCACCTCCACGGGTCGGAGACGGAACAGAGCCGTGCCAGAGAAGACGACACGCGAGCGAATCGCCGACCACCTGCGTCGGGAGACCGCGACCGCGGCGGAGTTGGCCGCAGCCGTCGAGATTCCGGAGCCACAGGTGTACGAGCACGTCGACCACGTCGCGCGCTCCGTCGGCGACGACGAACAGCTGCTCGCCGCCCCACCGGAGTGTCGCAGCTGTGGGTTCGACCAGTTCGACGACCCGGTCAACGCCCCCTCGCGGTGCCCGGAGTGTCACAACGAGTTGCTCCACCCGCCGCAGTTCCGTATCGATTCGGTCGACAGTTGATTCGGTCGACAGTTGATCCGGTCGACAGCTGATTTGGTCGATCACGAGGCGTCGAATCGACTGCCGACGGGTCAGGGCCAGTCGTCGCGGTCGTCACCCTGATCGAACGGGTCGTCGGACTCCCCGCCAGTTGTTCGGTCCCAGCCGGCAGCCTCCGCCGCAGTCTCGATGTCGACGTACTCCCAGTCGACGGCCTCGGCCGTCTGGCGGTCGTCGGGTGTCGTCCCGACGAACACGTGTCGGTCCGTGTCGAACTGTTCACCCACGTTCTCTAGCGACTCGGAGACCCCGCGCGGACCAGAGAAGAAGTCCTGTCGCACCCGGTGTTTCCGCGTGAAGTTGGTGACGACGTACGTCGGCTTCTCCGAGACCACGCCGACGTACTCCGTCCACTGCCGCGCGTCGTTGAACACCGCGTTCGGGTCGGCCAGCGACTTCAACGCCTCCAACTCGAACGCGAGCGTCATGTCTGTCGATCCTCCACCGTCCATACCGCTCACTCCGCGCGAGTCGCCGAAAACGGTGTCGGTTCACCCGGCAGTGCCGGACCGACGGGTCACGCCCTGACTGTCGTCGTCTCCGACTCGCTGGCGGTCGCCTCTGCACGTACCACCCGGTAGTAGGAGACGGAGACGATCACCTCGCCGGGCTCCAAGCCGGCGACAGCACGCCGCTCGCCGTCGGCCAGTTCCCGTAACCCCTCGCGTGTCGACGCCGAGAGCTGGTCGACGTGACGTACCGCCGTCTCCTCACACACCTCCGCTGCCCGCTCGACTGCCAGTGTCAGTCCGTCGGATGTCACACGTTACCGTATTTCACGGCAATACTTGAATCTTCGCCCGTCACCAGAGCCGACGTGAGGGCGTTCCCCTCCGCGACAGGATCGACGCGAGAACGTTCACCTCGGTGGCGGAATCGACGCGAGAACGTTCACCTCGGTGGCGGAATCGACGCGAGAGCTTTTAGTTCGGCGGCGACCGACGGCAGAGCGTGCCGGAGAGACGCGACCTGTTACGGCTGGCGGGTGCGGGCGCGGCGACAGCGCTGGCCGGCTGTAGCGGCGCGCTCAGAGCCAACAAGGTCCCCGGCGGGCTGCGCTTTATCAGCGATCGCCCGCAGACGGTGCGCGTGACGGTCCGCGCACTGCTGAAAGGCGGACGAGTTCGAGAGGAGGACACGACGCCGACACCGCTCGGCGACACTGTCACCGTCGCGGCGACGTTCCCGATCCCGGGCGGGCAAACTGTGAGCGCGACGAAGTTCTTCCCGCAGCCGGGCACCTACGTCGTCGAGGCGACTGCCGGCCCCGCGAGTGCCACTGGCCGGATCACGCTCCACCGCACGCTGACTGGCGGGCTCGGAGCCGACACTGTGACGATCAAACTCTGGCGCAACGGCGCACTGACGATCTCCGTGTCGGACGTGGACTGACGATCTCCGTGTCGGACGTGGACT
>CAKZQY010000205.1 GCA_937142015.1 uncultured Halobacteria archaeon | reverse complement strand
GCGATGAACATCCCGACGAACGGCGACCACGCGATCCACCAGCCCCAGTAGAAGACGGTCCAGAAGTGTGACCAGTTGGCGTAGCCACCCTGTACAGCGCCGTCCGCCCCGAGGAACGCGCCCGAGAAGAACGACATGTACAGCAGGTTGTTGAGGTAGAAGCCGACACTCTGGACGATGGAGTCGGCGAGGTACAGCGTCGGCCCCACCAGCAGGATGAAGCCGAGGAACAGGAACATGATGTAGACGTTGATCGTACTCAGCCGCTTGACACCACCCTCCAGGCCGGCGGCGACCGACAGGGTCGCCACAGCGGTGATCACCGCGATGACCGCCACCTGCGAGGGGATGCCGATGGGAACCAGCGACGACCCGGCCAGCGACTCCGTCACGACCGAGAGGCCGACGTTGACCTGCTGAGCGCCCAGCCCCAGCGAGGTCGCCAGCCCGAACAGCGTGGCGAAGACGGTGACGAGGTCGATCACGTGACCCGGCCAGTCGTAGATCCGGTCACCCAACAGCGGGTAGAACACGGACCGGAACGTGAGCGGCAGCCCACGGTTGAACGAGAAGAAGCCGAGTCCGAGCGCGACCAGTCCGTACACTGCCCACGGGTGGAAGCCCCAGTGGAAGAAGGTCACGCCCATCGCGGCTGCTGCGGCGTCGGCGGTCTGGGGGGCTGCAGCGAACAGGTTCCCGCCGCCGGTGCCGAGGTGCCACATCGGCTCGGCGACGCTGAAGAACATCAGGCCGATACCCATCCCGGCACTGAACAGCATCGCCATCCAGCCGAACGTGCTGAACTCGGGTTCCGCTTCGACGCCCCCGAGTCTGATCTTCCCGTACTTGCTCACCGCGAAGTACACTAACGCCGCGATGAACACGTTCACCGCGAGGATGTAGAACCAACCGAAGTTGGTGTTGATGAAGTCGAAGATGTTCCCGTACACTGTCGCTGCGCTGTCACCCAACAGGAGGGTGATACTGACGAACAGCGCGATGATCACCGCCGCACCCGGGAAGACGACGGGGTGAACGTCGAACCCGAACCGTTCGATGTTCGTGTCTCCCGGCTTGCGGTCGGAATCCGGGTGGAACAGCTCCACCTGCAGTCCTTCCGAGGTCTCCCCCATCGTCTCGTCGCCTTCTGCGTCACTCATAGTTGTCCCTCCGATACACTCCGATGTCGTTCCGTGCTTGCATCATGCTTCACGTACGTTGACGTTCCGTCGCAGTCGATTGTCGCTCTAGACCACTCCCGTCCGAACTGTGTTCTCGAATCTTGTCTCCGCCGGTTCGTATCGCCCGTAGACACCGTTCCGAGTGAGCGCCGAGGTGACCGATCCCGCCGACACGACCGACCGAGCCGTCTGGTCCGGGAGACTGACCGAACCGACTGGCTCACCACGACCCCACCACTGCGAGTCGTGTCTCGCTCGTGTCGCGGCGGACCGACCTCGACTCCCACCGGGAGGACCGATCGTCGTGACAACGGCCGGTGAGTGCCACCCGACAGACTGTCGAGACGGGGACGACCCCCGGGGAGGACACCCGGACGGAGCGACGACGCTGCCGCTCCTCCTCCCTGACTGCGTGTCTGTCTGGAGACGTTCTCACTGGTGATAGCCGCTGCCATGCCACGGACCCTCACGATTGCTATTCGATGGGAACGTGTTAAGCGTTTGGCTGCATCTATGTAGCCATTTATATACGCACCCTGAAGACGGCGAACACGAGGCTCTGACTCGGTGCGGCTGAGCACGCCGTACGCACACCCAAACGGCCGATTTCGCCGAGAACGGGGTTCTGTCACCCGGCGGCACGAGCTGTCGTCGTACGAAACCGACGAACTGCGGCGACGTGACAACAATCGTATAATTCTGCAGTGTGCCGGCTGTGCGAGGGGGGCCAGACTACTGTAGTTCGACAGCGGTGTCAGAGGAGACGATCACTGTGGTTCGACAGCGGTGTCAGAGGAGACGATCTCGACGTGGTAGCCGTTCTCGGCGATGTGGTCGACGATGTCGGCGGCGTGGCCAGCGCCGCTCGTCTCCACTTGGAAGGTGAGGTACGCTTCGCCGACGTCGAGTTCCTCCATAGCGCGTTCGTGGCGGACGCTCTGGATGTTCGCCTCGTGTTCGGCGATGATGCCGGACAGTTCGGACATCTTCCCAGGTTCGTCGTCGATGTGGACACGCAGGCGGAGGATCTGTTTCCGTTGGGTCAGCGAGTGGATCAGCACGGCCCGCAGCATCGTCATGTCGAGATTCCCGCCGCACAACAGCGGCATCACGACCTCGTCTGTCACGTCTAGGTCCGCGCTGCGGATCGCCGCGACCGACGCCGCGCCGGCTCCCTCGACGACCTGTTTGGCGCGTTCCATCAGCAGCAACACCGCGTCGGCGATCTGGCTGTTGTTGACGGTGACCACCTCGTCGACGTGTTCTTCGATGATCGAGAGTGTGAGCTCCGAGATTCCGCCCGTGGCGATCCCGTCCGCGATAGTGTTGACGGAGTCGAGCGTCTGTGGAATCCCCTTGTCGAGGCTGTCCGGCACCGTCGCGGCCTCCTCGGCCTGCACACCGACGACGCGGGTCTCCGGCGAGAGGTGAGCGAACGCGGTCGCCACGCCGCTGATCAGGCCGCCACCGCCGATCGGAACGACGACAGTGTCCACAGACGGGCAGTCGTCGTACATGTCGACACCGAGCGTCCCCTGTCCGGCGACGATGGCGGGGTCGTCGTACGCGTGGACGAACTCGGCGTCGCGTTCCGCCACGAGGTCCTGCGCGTACTCCATCGCCGCGCGGAAGTCCTGTCCGACGAGCTCCACCGTCGCGCCGTACTCACGAGTCGCGTCGACCTTCGCCTGTGGCGCGGGGCGTGGCATCACGATCGTCGAGTCGGCACCCAACTTCGTCGCGGCGAGTGCGACACCCTGCGCGTGGTTGCCGGCGCTCGCGGCGACGAACTCCTCACAGTCCGACTCCGCGAGACACTGGTCGATCTTGTTGTACGCGCCGCGCGGCTTGAACGACCCCGTCCACTGGAGCTGTTCCAGTTTCAGGTGGACCTCCGCTGCTCCCGTCATCGACTCCAGCGATGTGCTCCGCTCGACTGGTGTCTCCTTCACCACCTCCGGGTCGTCTAACCGCTCCTGTGCTGCCTCGATGTCGGCGAACGTGACGTGTTGGCTCATTGTGACTCCGACCGGACAGTCTCCCCGACGGCCACGACGGCCCGCCGGACAGTCCGCAGTCGACTGTCGCTCACCCCGAACGAGTCTTAATACCCACGACGGCGCGACTGCCTGCTCGACGTGTCGTGATTGTGACAGTCTGGCGTGTTGGGCGTGCCGGATTCGATACGCGAGCGCGACGCTACTCGACAAGCCAGTGAGACTGGGGACGCGAACTCGGCTCGTGGCTGTGCGCTCCGGCCTCGCGGCGAGGAGCCTCGTTGACAACACCCGTTGCACACGAGAACCTACACCTGTCAACGTAGCAGTACAAAGTGCTCGAGAGTCGTCAGTACTGGTCACTACTGTTCGGTCACGTCGAAGCTCGACTGCAAGAGAGACCGCACAGCGGACAGATTGGACTTTCGGACGAGAGAGCGACGCGAGCTACGGGAGTGACACGTCGACGTCGTGCTGGAGGCTCGCAGCTTTCACCGTGTTGTACAGCAGCATCGTGATCGTCATCGGGCCGACACCGCCCGGGACGGGGGTGATCACGTCGGCCTTCTCTTTCGCGCTCTCGAACTCCACGTCACCGACCAGCTCGTACCCTTTCTCGTTGTCGGCGTCGACGCGGTTGACACCCACGTCGATCACGGTCGCGCCCTCGCTGATCATCGAGCCGTCGACGAGCTCCGGGTAGCCAGTCGCGGCGATCACGATGTCGGCGGCGCGCGTCTTCGCGGCGAGGTCGTCGGTCCGGGAGTGGCACACCGTCGTGGTGGCGTTCCCGCCGTCGTCCTTCTGGATCAGCAGATTCGCCATCGGCTTGCCGACGATGTCGGACCGACCGACGACGACGGCGTCTTTCCCTTCGGTGTCGACGTCCGCCGCCGCCAGCAGCTTCTGGACGCCGTGGGGGGTACACGGCTTGAACCGGGCGTCACCGGCGACGAGGCGACCGACGTTCTCCGGGTGGAACCCGTCGACGTCCTTCAGCGGGTCGATACTCCGGAGCACTTCGCGGTTGTCCACGTGGTCCGGGACCGGCATCTGGACCAGAATCCCGTTGGCCGCCGGATCGTCGTTGAGTGCGTCGACGCTGTCGAACAGCTCCGCTGCTGGCGCGTCGGGATCGATCTCGTGGTGGATGCTCTCGATGCCGATCTCCTCACACGCCTGTTGTTTCATCGAGACGTACGTCTCGCTGGCCCCGTCGTCGCTCATCAACACCGTCGCCAACCCGGGCGTGACGCCTGCGTCTTCCAGCGTGTCGATGCAGTCGCTCAACTCGTCGCGGATTCTGTCGCCGACCGCGTTGCCGTCGAGTACGTGAGTCACACCTCGAACGTCTCTCGGCGGTCTCTTAACTCATGATGATGCGTCGCTGTGTCGACCGCCTCTGTCTCGACGATGCGTCGCTGTGTCGACCGCCTCTGTCTCGACGACAGCCATCTCCGTGGTCCTCTCTCCCGCCACTCGATGGCCGACTCCTCTGGAGCCACTCGCTGGCCGACTCCTCTGGAGCCACTCGCTGGCGGCTCGTCTCGGGGCACCCTCCCGACGAGCGTCTGGCGTGTCCCGCCAGATTCCATAACGTATTATCAGTGTGTCACTTGTAGCCGACAGTCGCGTGGATTCCACAGTCGGGTCGTGTGTGAGCAACCACCAGAGTACAGACGCTCACCGGACGATAGAGCCTCTGAGACGCCACAACTCGGCGACGCAGGTCGCCTCCACACCGAGTTTTTTATATACAGCGTGTGTCGATCACGACCGATGTCAGACGACAACCTGTCCCCGGCAGAGAGTGGGGACCACCCGAACCACCCAGAGATCGACCAGTCAGATCGGACTCTCCCGCGGAACCTGCGGCAGACCGGCGATCCCGGTATCGAGATGCTCGTCTCGACGCGTGTGCGGAAGTCGCCGTTCTTCCACAAGTCGTTCAACGAGGAGGGGGCGTGGCGCTGTACGGTCTACAACCGGATCTACCACCCGCGCGGTCTCGTCGAGCCGGAAGACGGCGGCGCGATGGCGGAGTACGAGGCGCTGACCAACAGCGTGACGCTGTGGGACGTGGCAGTCGAGCGGCAGATCCGCGTGAAGGGACCGGACGCCGAGGCGCTCACGAACTACGTGATCACCCGGGACGCGACGGAGATCGAGCCGATGCACGGGAAGTACGTCATCCTCTGTAACGAGGACGGCGGCGTGCTCAACGACCCGATCCTGCTGCGCCCCGAGGAAGACGAGTTCTGGTTCTCCATCTCGGACTCCACCCTGATGCAGTGGCTCCAGGGTGTCAACGTCGGCATGGACTTCGACGTGGAGATCGACGAGATCGACGTCGCGCCGATGCAGATTCAGGGGCCGCTGTCCGAGGACGTGATGATCGAGGTCGTCGGCGAGGAGGTCAGCGACATCCCGTACTACGGCCTGATGGAGGCGGAGATCAACGGCTGTGACGTGCTGGTGAGCCAGACCGGCTTCTCCGGCGAGAAGGG
>CAKZQY010000204.1 GCA_937142015.1 uncultured Halobacteria archaeon | reverse complement strand
GTACTGAACGACCGAGAAGGACGCGCCGGCCGAGGCTGCGACGACGGTGTTCCTCACCGGCGCAGCCCTACTCCGCGGACGCAGGACAAAGTACAAGCCTGTGCTGGCTGTTCGAGCGTACGTGTCCCCGTCAGTCTCAGTATCCGATGTCGACGACCACGTCACGGAGTTCGAGATGCCCCCACACCTCGGTGCAGCCGAGGGCGTCGAGTTTCTGGACGAGTCGCTGCGGGAGGCGACCGTCGTCGGGCTCGGTGAGGCGAGTCACGGGGTCGGGAGTTTCCACACGCTCAACAGTCACCTGCTCGCTCACCTCGCCACTCGCCACGGGGTGCGAGTGTTCGGGCTGGAGGCACACTTCTCGGAAGCGCGTGCGCTCGACCGGTACGTGACTGGCGGGAGTGAGTCGGCGGTGGAGGCACTCGATCCGATTTCGTTCTGGATCTGGCAGACGGAGTCACTCCGAGCGCTCTTGGAGTGGATTCGTGCGTTCAACGCCGAGCGCGACCTGGAGGATGCGATCCGACTCTACGGGTTCGACTGTCAGTCGACGAGCCCACCAGCCGCGGCACTCGACGCGTACCTCGCAACGGTCGATCCGTCGCTGTCCGAGTGTCTCGGCGAGGCGTTCGGTGTCGCCCGCGAGGGCGTCCAGCGGAGGAAGTGGGAAGCGAACGGAGACGAGTCGGTCCTCGACCGGGCCGCGACAGCCGACCGGCTGACGGCGACACTGGCCGAGCAGTTCGACGACGCGAAGACAGCGTACGTCGAGGCGTCCAGCCGGCGCGAGTACGAACTAGCACGGCGTCACCTGCGCGTCCTCCAGCAGGCGACGGAGTTGGCACGCGTCGCCCACGGGCACGGCCGTGGAATCGAGTACGGCACTCGGCGTGACGAGTACATGGCGGAGAACGTCGAGTGGCTGCTCGCACACGGCAGGGAACACAGAGAGTCGGATAGGGTGGCTGTCTGGGCGGCGAACGGACACGTCCGAAAGGCCGACGACAACGACAGTGCCGCGGACGGCGGGCCACTCGGATCTCACCTCGCCGACTCGTTCGGCGGCCGATACCGTGCGTTCGCGCTGGAGTACGGCGCTGGAACCGTGCGGACAATCGACACGTCAGACGGCGTGTCGTTTCCGGCACAGCAGGTCTCGTCACCGCCGGAGGGGACGTTGCACGCGACACTGATGGACGTGTGTGACTCCGCGGGGTTCCTCGACGGACACGAGGCCGGTGACGAGCTGTCGGCGTGGCTCTCCGACCGACGTGTCCGTTCAGTGGGTCCGGGCTACGACGAAGACGTGGAGACGGGGTTCGAACGGGAGCGCCGTCTCGACTTCCGAGCGGCGTTCGACGGAGTGTTCTTCGTTCCACAGGTGTCGGCTGCCCGGCTTCTCCCTAACCCGACGGAGAGACCGACCGACGACTGATTCGTCGGCAGGAGACAGCCGACCACGTACGCCACTGCTCTCGGAGTCACTCCGCCACCCCACCGTGTCCGCTGTTCTCGATCCTACCACG
>CAKZQY010000203.1 GCA_937142015.1 uncultured Halobacteria archaeon | reverse complement strand
GTGGTCGACGACAGGCGTCGGCGGACAGTGGTCGACGACAGGCGTCGGCGGACAGGAGTCGTTCGGCGGAGCCGCGGAGGTGCAGCCTCGTGGCTGACATCACACAGATTCTGTTAGCACTCGCGCCGTTAGTGGCAATCGCGGTGTTGATGGTCGCGTTGTTCCAGCCGGCGACACGGACGATGCCGGTGGCGTGGCTGATCGCCGTCGGTGTCGGATTCGTCGGCTGGGGGATGTCGCCAGAGCTGATCGCGGCCGCCTCCATCGCGGGTGTGTTCACGGCGACGGAGATTCTGTGGATCGTCTTCGGCGCGATTCTGTTGTTGTACACGCTGAAACAGTCCGGCGCGTTCGACGTGATCAACGACGGCTTCTCTTCGATCAGCGACGACCGACGCGTACAGGTCGTGTTGCTGGTCTTCCTGATGGGGTCGTTCATCGAGGGTGCTGCCGGGTTCGGCACACCGGCGGCTATCGTCGGGCCGTTGCTCGTCGGACTGGGATTCCCGCCGATGGCTGCCGTCGTGGTCGCGCTCACGGGGAACCTGATGGCGATCACGTTCGGCGCAGTCGGCACACCGCTCATCATCGGATTGGAGGAGGTGTTCGGACAGAACGACGCGATCCAGTCCGCGATCACGAGCGAGGGGCTGACCGTCACGAGCTACGTCGCCGACGTGGCGCTGTGGGCGGCGTCGATCCACGCCGTCGTCGGAGCCTTACTCCCGTTCGTCGGCGTGGCGATGATGACGCGCTTCTTCGGCGAGGAGCGGTCGATCCAGCCCGCACTGGACGTGCTGCCACTGACGCTGTTCGCGTGGGCCTCCTTCGCCGTCCCGTACTGGCTCACGGCGTACTTCCTCGGTCCGACGTTCCCGGCGCTTCTCGGCGCGATGATCGGCCTGTTCGTCACCGCGGCCACGCTGCGTGCCGGCTACCTCCACCCCGACGAAGAGTGGGACTTCGGCCCGCAGTCCTCGTGGCCGGACCACTGGGTCGGCGACATCGAACCCGGCGAGAGCACGAGCGGCGGCGCTGTCGCAGCAGCCGACGGCGGCGAACCGGTGACTGACGGCGGCGAACCGGTGACTGACGGTGGCGAACCGGCGACCGACGACGGCGAACCGGTGACCGACGACGGCGAACCGGTGACTGACGGCGGCGCGCCCACCGCAGAGGCGGGTGGAGGTGGTGCGAGCGCCAGCCTCACAGACGAGCGCAGCATGTCACTCGGGATGGCGTGGTTCCCGTACATTCTCACGGCGGCGTTGTTGGTCGTCACGCGTGTCTGGGGTCCGCTCCAGTCGTTCCTGCAGTCGACGCTCGTGATCGAGTGGACGAACATCCTCGGCGTGCAGGGGTTGTCGGGGTCGTTCCGGACTCTGTACCTCCCGGGAGCGATCTTCGTCGTCGTCAGTCTCGTCACCTACGCGCTCCACGACATGGACAGAGACGGGATCGCCGCCTCGTGGCGCGAGACCGGCGAGAAGATCCTGCCCGCGGTGATCGCGCTGTGGTTCGCCGTCGCAACGGTGCAGATCATGATCAACTCCGGGCGCGTCGCCGGGGTCGACAGCATGCTCGTCGTGCTGTCGGACCTGACGGCCAGCGTCGCGGGCGGCATCTACCCGATGTTCGCCGCCTTGGTCGGCGCGTTCGGCGCGTTCATCGCCGGCTCGAACACGGTGAGTGACATCCTGTTCGGCACGTTCCAGTTCAATGCCGCACAGAACCTCGGCGTCCCGACGCAGATCGTCGTCGGCGCACAGGCGGTCGGGGGAGCCATCGGCAACCTGATCGCTATCCACAACGTCGTCGCCGCGCTCGCGGTCGTCGGCCTCGTCGGCCAAGAGGGGCGTGTCATCCGACTCGAACTGATCCCGCTCGCGTACTACGCGACGGCGACTGGCCTGCTGACGCTGCTGTTCGCCTACGTCGTCGCCCCCGGTGCGTTTTAGCCGCACCTCACCCACACGATTCACATGTCACACGATACCACGTCTCCGACGACTGACGACGGGCCGACCGCAGACGACCGCCCGACAGTCGACGATCCAGCCGACCACCACGCGGCAGACTACGACTACACGGGCGGGGCGGTCGAGCGGCCGGGACTGGTCGCGGATCTCACAGAGCGCGTCGAGGGCGACGTGCGGTTCGACAGCTACACGCGGGAGTTGTACGCGACGGACGCCAGCGTGTACGAACAGCTCCCGGTCGGCGTCGTCGCGCCACAGTCGACGGCAGACGTGGCGGCGGTAGTCGACTACTGTGCCGACCGGGAGATTCCGGTGCTCCCGCGCGGCGGCGGGACGAGTCTCGCCGGCCAGGCGGTCAACGAGGCCGTGGTGTTGGACCTCAAGCGGTACATGGACGCGTTCCGCGAGGTCGACCCGGAGGCTGGGACGGCGACCGCACAGCCCGGGATCACGCTCGCGCGACTGAACGACCACCTCGAAGAACACGGGCTGAAGTACGCGCCGGACCCCGCGTGGGGGGACAAGAGCGTGCTCGGCGGCTGTATCGGCAACAACTCCACCGGCGCACACTCGCTGAAGTACGAGAAGGCGGACGGCTACGTGGAGTCCGTCGAGGCGGTGCTCGCGGACGGCACTGTCGCCACGTTCGGCTGGGTCGACGTGGACGAGCTTCACGCGTTCGCGTCCGGCAGCGAGGGCGAGGACGCGGGGGAGAGCGACGCGGCAGAGAGCGACGCGGTGGAGAGTGACGCGACGTTCCTCGACACGGACAGCGAGATCGAGCGTCGCGTCTACCAGACGGTCGCCCGCATCCTGGCGGAGGAGGCGGCAGAGATCGACGCACAGTTCCCCGACCTGACCCGGAACGTCTCCGGCTACAACCTCGACAGGCTGCTCGCCGACGCCCGCGAGCGCGGCGCGGTCAACGTCGGGCGGCTGCTCGCCGGCAGCGAGGGGACGCTCGCGGTCGTGACCGAGGCTACAGTCTTGTTGGAGCCGATTCCGGAGGCGACCGCCGTCGCGCTGTTGACGTACGACGGTGTCGTCGACGCGATGCGAGACGTGGCCCCGATTCTCGACCACGACCCTGCCGCGGTCGAAGTGATGGACGACGTGCTGCTGGATCTGGCACGCGACACCGAGGAGTTCGGGGAGTTGGTCGGCACGCTCCCCGAGGGGACGAACGCCACGCTGCTCGTCGAGTTCTACGGCGACTCCGACGACGACGCCCGTGCGTCTGTCGAGCGGCTGCTCGCCGACCGCCTGCCGGAGCAGTCGGCGGTGGCTCCGCCTGCCGGGGACGCCGAGCGTCCGTCCGGCGGCGCGCAGACAGCGAGTTCGTCCGGCGACACACACGCAGTCGACGCCTTGGAGGCGTACGACGACGAGCGGCAGGCGAAGTTCTGGAAGATGCGGAAGGCGGGGTTACCGATCCTGTTGTCGCGGACGGACGACGAGAAACACTGGCCGTTCGTCGAGGACACCGCAGTGCCGGCAGAGCACCTCCCGGAGTACGTCGCGGAGTTGCAGACGCTGTTCGAGGAGCACGACACGTTCGCGGCGTACTACGCCCACGCGGGGCCGGGGGTGTTACACATTCGACCGTTGTTGAACCTCAAGACCGAATCGGGGGTCGAGGCGATGCGGGAGATCGCGGCGGAGGTGACGGATCTGGTCGTCGAGTACGGCGGCTCCGTCTCCGGCGAGCACGGCGACGGGAGAGCGCGGTCGAAGTGGAACCGGAAGCTGTACGGCGAGCGGCTGTGGGAGACGTTCCGGGAGCTGAAGACCGCGTTCGACCCGGACTGGATCTTCAACCCCGGCACGGTCTGTGGCGAACCGGACCCCACGGAGGACCTGCGGTTCGACCCGGACTACGAGTTCGATCCCGGGTTCGAGCCGACGCTGAACTGGGAGACGGAGAACGGCTTTCAGGGGATGACGGAGCTGTGTCACGGCTGTGCGGGCTGTACCGGCCACCAGGACACCACCGGCGGGGTGATGTGCCCGACGTACCGTGCGACGGGAGAGGAGATCACCAGCACCCGCGGGCGGGCGAACATGCTCCGACAGGCGATGTCCGGCGACCTCCCGGCGGACGTGACCGACGAGGAGTTCGTCACGGAGGTGCTGGACCTGTGTATCGGCTGTAAGGGCTGTCGTGTCGACTGTCCGTCGGGTGTCGACATGGCGAAGCTGAAAGCCGAAGTCACCCACCAGTACCACCAGGAGGAGGGTGTCTCGCTGCGCGACCGCCTGTTCGCCAACGTCGAGACGGTGTTGTCACTCGGCAGCACGTTCGCGCCGCTGTCGAACTGGGCGATGTCCGTCCCCGGCTCGGGCTGGCTGTTGGAACAGACTGTCGGGATCGCACGCGACCGCCAGCTGCCGGCGTTCAGCCGCGAGACGTTCCGCGACTGGTTCGACGCTCGCGGCGGAGCGGCTGTCGATCCGGCGGCTGCGGAGCGTCGTGTCCTGCTGATCGCCGACCCGTACACGAACTACAGCCACCCGGACGTCGGGAAGGCGGCTGTGCGTGTGTTGGAAGCGGCCGGTGTTCACGTCCGAGTGCCCGCAGACGTGTCCGACAGCGGTCGCCCGGCGTTCTCGAAGGCGATGCTGGACCGAGCGCGCGAGACGGCCGCCGAGAACGTCGCCACCCTCGCCCCGCGCGTACGTGACGGCTGGGACGTGGTGACTGTCGAGCCCTCCGACGCTGTGATGTACCAGCTCGACTACGAGGACCTGTTGACCGGTGCAGGTTGGTCGTCGAACGGAGTGACGGCGTCGGACGCAGACAGGTCGTCGAGCGGAGTGACGGCGTCGGACGCAGACAGGTCGTCGAGCGGAGTCGGGGCGTCGGACGCAGACGGATCGTCGAGGAGCGACGCGGCAGGCGCAGGGAAGCCCTCGGGGAGTAACGCGGCAGGCGCAGGGGGACCCTCGGGGAGTGACGCGTCAGACGTGTCAGTCGTCGCCGACCGGACGTACGGCGTGTGTGAGTACGTCGACCACTACCGACTCGACGAGCAGATCGCGTTCGATCCGCCCGCGCAGTCGCTGGCGTACCACGGCCACTGTCAGCAGAAGGCCACCCGGAAGGACCACCACGCGGTGGGTGTGCTCCGGCGTGCGGGCTACGAGGTGGACGCTGTCGACTCCGGCTGTTGCGGGATGGCTGGCTCGTTCGGCTACGAGGCAGAACACCGCTCGCTGAGTGGCGCAATCGCAGACGTGCTGTTCGATCAACTAGACGACTCCCCCGCCGAGCAGGTGGTCGCGCCGGGTGCGTCGTGTCGGTCGCAGTTGGTCGACTACGGGGCCGACGCGGAACCGCCGCACCCGATCCAGTCGCTCGCGGACGCGGTCGACTCGTAGCCTGCTCGCGGACGCGGTCGACTCGTAGCC
>CAKZQY010000202.1 GCA_937142015.1 uncultured Halobacteria archaeon | reverse complement strand
CTTCCGCGCGTACAACGCGACGTGTGTCGTCTCCTCCGCCGGCTTGCAGACCACGGCGTTGCCAGCCACCAGCGCGGGCAACGCGTCGGAGATAGCGAGTGTCAACGGGTAGTTCCACGGCGCGATCAGCCCCACCACGCCGACTGGGTGGTGGTACACGTCCGCGCGAATGACACCCGGCACCGCGCCTCGTCTGCGCTCGTCGGCCAACACCTCCGCGGCGGTGTCGGCGTAGTAGCCCGCCGTGACCGCCACGTCGAACACCTCCTCGACTGCGTCGCGGCGCGCTTTCCCGGTCTCTAACTGGACGAGATCGGTCAGCGGTCCCGTCGCGTCGAGAATCTCGTCGGCGACGGCGTCGAGAACCGCCGCACGCTCCGCAACCGGCCGCTCTCGCCACGCCGCGGCCGCCTCCCGTGCGTCTGCGACCGCTGCCGCCACGTCCGCCTCCGTCGCGCCAGCCAACTGCGCGTACTCCTCGCCCGACACTGCCGACTGTACCGGGATCGACGCCTCACCCGTTGCTCTCGACTGCCGCCGCAGCGCTTCGAGTCGCTCTGTCGTCCACGTGCTCGATCCAGTCACGAACTCACACACGACGTGACCACGCAAATGTGCGGCGGTTGGAAACGGTTCTCTGGTGTTCGGAGGCGGCGAAGAGAGACCAGTGCTGTCGACGAGAGAGTACTGTGTCCTATCGAGACGAATCGAGTACTCGTTACCGTACGTTCACACCAGTCCCCGTACGTACCACGACTCTGGAGTCGGTACTGGTACGCGTCCAACATAGTAGCGTTCACACCGTCAGGCACCGCACGTAACGACGATGGACGAGGTGACCCCCGCCGGCGGGGAGTCAGGCCAGAGCACCGACGACAGAGACGACGGAGACGGCGGTGCAGCGACACGAGCCGCACAGCTCAGGCGGCTCCACAGAGCGACGAGAGAGATGATGAGCCGCGAGCGGAAGCGCGCCATCGGCGAGGTGGCGACGGACGCGGCGGCCGACATCCTCGGATTCGAGCTCAACTCCGTCAGGCTGTACGACGAGGAGACGGAGCGACTCGTCCCGTTGGCGGCCGCGGACAGAACCGTCGCGGTCGCGGGCGAGCGTCGCCCGTACGAGCGTGGAGAGACGGTGCAGTGGGACGCGCTCGACGACGGGGAGCCGAAGGTGTACCAGGACGTGAGCGAAATCGACGACGAAGTCTCACGACCCGGCGGCGGGAGTATGTTCGTCGTCCCGCTCGGCGACGCGGGTGTGCTGTCACTCGGCACGTTCGAGCAGGACGGCGTCGAGCCGGAGGACGTCGAGATCGCCCGCGTACTCGCCGCGAACGTCGAGACCGCGTTCGAGCGTGCCGGCCGACTCCAGCTGTTGAAACGCCGCGAGGACTCGCTCCGCGCGAAGACGGAGCGACTCGACCGATTCGCCAGTCTCGTCGCCCACGAGTTCCGCAACCCGTTGGCGATTGCCGCCGGTCACTTGGAGTTGACCGCACCGCGAGACGACGGTGACGAACGACACCTCCGAGCGGCGCGGGAGGCCGTCGACCGGATGGACCGCCTGACCGAGAGTATTCTGGATCTGACGAGCCAGCGCGGACTCACGGACGGCACAGAGGAGCTGTCCGTCGGCTACGTCGCCCGTTCCGTCTGGGCCGACTACGCGCCGGACCCGGCGACACTGGAGTGTGAGGACGCAATCGTCGTCGAGGCCGACCGCGCGAGACTGACGACACTGTTCGAGAACCTGTTCGACAACGCGGTCGGCGTCGCCGGCCCGTCTGTGACCGTCACTGTCCGCGAACGTGAGGCGGGCCCGGGGTTCGTGGTCACCGACGACGGACCGGGGTTCGACGCCGAAGACCCGACGGAACTGTTCCAGTACGGCCCGACGGTCGAGGACGCCGGCACTGGACTCGGACTCGCGCTCGTCCGCGACATCGCCGAGGCACACGGCTGGGAGATCGATGTCGATCCCGAACCCGACGCGGAGGCGCGGTTCAGCTTCTGTACTGACCCCGACTCGGGTGACGACGACTGTTGATCGGCCTCGGTATCTCAAACACCTGCAGGGAGAATTCGGTCGCGGAACTGCCACGCCGCGAGCGTGACGAGCAGTGTCAGGCCGGCGACAGTCACGAACAGGTCGAGGTTGGCGGTCGCCAGACTGTCACCGGAGACAGTCAGCGCGACCAGCGTCGGCACCCGCGCGACGACGGAGACGGCCAGCAGTCGCCAGAACTTCAGCTCCGTGAGGCCGGCGAGGAAGACGAGCGCGTCGTCGGGGAAGCCGGGGAGCAGGAACGCGACCGCGAACGGAGTCAGTCCGTGGCGGGTGCTCACCTCGTCGAACCGCGCCATCGTCGCGTCGCTCACGAACCGCTCGGTCACCGGCCGACCGTAGTGGCGCGAGGCTGCCAGCGCCACCACCGATCCGAGGCAGAGACCGATCACCGCGTACACTGTCCCTTCGACCGCACCGAACACGTAGCCGGCCGTCAGGCCGGTGACCTGCCCCGGCAGCGGCGCGAAGAAGACCTGAAAACCGTGGAGACTGATCAGCGTCAGTGGCGCGAACGGCCCCGTCGACTCCACGACGACACGGAGCCGCTCGGGACTGGTCGTGACCTCGACCGCAGTGACGAGGAGTCCGACCGCTCGTGTCACGACTGTCGGCGCTCGCCACGCGACGACTGTCACGGCGAGTGTGACGAGGAGCACGACGAACGTGACGCGCCCAGCCCGCCACCCGGAGCTGAGCGCTCGCAGACGACCGCGATACTCGGCTCCTGAACGTTCGTTCACGTCGGTCACACACAGCGTAGTCGGCGGAGCCACTTCCCTGTTCCGCAGTGTTTCACGCCGTTAGCCGCGCTCGTTGTTCCGCAGTGGTTCGGGTCGTCAGTCGCGCTCGTTGTTCCGCAGTGGTTCGGGCCGTCAGTCACGCGCTGTCGATTCCGATCGTCGTGACGGGGACACCAGCAGACTGTCCGACGTGGTCCGCGACACTGCCAGTGACGAGTCGGTCGAGACCTTGGCGGTTGTGCGTTCCCATGACGACGAAGTCACAGTTCTGTTCACGCACCTGCTCGACGATGGCGTTCGCGGGGTCTCCCTCGGCGACGACACGTTCGAGTGGAACCGCGTCGTCGAGACGCTCGGCGACGGCGTCGAAGACGGCGTCCGGGTCGCGGGGGTCAGTCACCGTCGTGCCCGTGCCGGGTGCAGTCGTCTCCGGAGCGGCTCCTTCGCCGTTCGTCGTCCCAGCGTCGTCACTCGTCGCCGCCTCCCCCTCCGGATCGACGACGTGCAGCGCGATCAGCTCGGCGTCCAGTGCGCCAGCGAGTGTCTTCGCGTGGTCGACCACCGGGTCCACGTCGCCGTTGCCGGCGACCGGCAGGAGAATACGCTCGTACTCCACCATACGCGTCTCTCGCAGTACCACGGAGTTAACTCCTCGTTTTCTCTCCCTCGCGGTGGGAACCAGCCCCGTTTGGATTCCAAACCGCCGGCTCCCGTAGATTTACGACTCGCGGTACGCTACCGAGTCGCGTGACACTACTCGTCTTCAGAGGCGGCGACGTGGCGGACGCCGACGGAACTGTGGCGGCAGACGTAGCAGTGGACACGGCTGGTGGCGAGATTACGGCAGTCGGTGACGTCTCCGAGGCAGTCGCCGACGCTGCGGAGGTGACGGAGGTCGACGTCGAGGGACAGTACGTCTCTCCGGGGTTGATCGACGCACACGTCCACGTGCAGATGGACGGGCGAGCGGACACGGAGTCGGCGACGACGGAGCCGCTGGAGTCGTTCGCGTTCACGACGGCCGCCAACCTCCGTGCGGCCGTCAAGGCCGGCGTGACGACCGTCCGCGACCTCGGCTCGGCAGAGGGGTTAGCGATCCACGCCCGCGACGCGGTCGCGGACGGCCGTATCGTCGGTCCACGGGTCCTCGCCTGCGGCGAGGCTGTCGTGATGACCGGCGGTCACGGTCACTGGTTCGGCCGCGAGGCAGACGGCCGGGACGGCGTCCGGACGGCGGTGCGTGAACAGCTGAAAGCCGGGGCCGACGTGGTGAAGTGCATGGCGACCGGCGGCGTGTTGACTGCCGGCGCACAGACCGGGTCCATCGAGTTGACCGCCGAGGAACTCGAAGAGATCGTCGACACCGCCGCGGCGAAGAACGTCCCGACGGCCGCCCACGCCCACGGGAGGCAGGGGATCGTCAACGCCGCCGAGGCCGGGATCACCAGCGTCGAACACGGCACCTACATGGACCGCGAGGCGGCGTCGATCATGGCCGACAACGACACCTACTGGGTGCCGACCGCCAGCGCACTGCGCGGCATCGTCGACAACGCCGACGCCGGGATTCCCGACCAAGCGGTGGCGAAAGCCGAGGACGCGGCCGAGGCGTTCGCCTCCTCGTTCGAGCACGCCGCCGCGGAAGGTGTGCCGATTGCGATGGGGACCGACGCCGGAACCCCGTTCAACTACATCGAAGAGAGTCCCCACGAACTCCGCTACATGCTGGAGTACGGGATGGAGCCCGAGGCTGTGCTGGAGGCGGCAACTGTGAACGCGGCGGACCTGTGTGGACTCGACGACGTCGGCCTCGTCGAGGCGGGGTACGCCGCGGATCTCGTGGTACTGGACGAGAATCCACGCGACGATCCGACGACGTACGAAGATCCGCAGGTCGTCGTCGCCGACGGCGAACGCGTCGCGTGAGACGACACAGGGCACGCGGGATCGAGTCTGCGGAACCGAGTACACTGAATAGAGTACGCGGTACCGAGTACACTGAATAGAGTACGCGGTACCGAGTACACCAAGCCGGGTTCGGGGAACCAATTGGACGCCGCCGTACGGCAGACCGCACCACGGTGGCAACAAAACGACACCGTTTTGAGTATCACACCACTACCAGTGATCGCACGCTCCGGTAGTGTAGTCCGGCCAATCATATTGCCCTCTCGAGGCAATGACCTGGGTTCGAATCCCGGCCGGAGCACTCGTCGCTTCTCACGGATTCTCGAAGACTTCTTCTCGACAGTCACGTGTGCCTCCTCTTCTGACGGCCACGCGTGTCTTCCGCCCTCCCGACAGCCGCGCACGTCTTGTCCGTTCCGCGCGTAGGTCGTGCAATGACGACGAGACGGCAGTACATCCACACACTCGGCTGGCTCGGGACGGCGGTCGCTGTCGGGCTCGCGGGCTGCATCGGCGACCGTTCGACCAGAACGGACGATCAGACCAACGACTCGCACAGCCCTACCGACGACGGAACAGACGGCTCCAACGGCCTCACCGACGGCGGGACAGACGACTCGGACGACACCCGTCCATCCTAGTGATTACTGCGAGTCTTTACCGCCGTGGTGACTCGTGTCGGCGATCAGAGCGTCTGAGCCGTCGATTTTCGACGCCGCCCGTGGAACTATTCGCAGTAATCACTACCGGCACTGGCGGTCCGGGGGTCGCCATCACCGCTGTCGACGGCGAGCTCGACGGTCCGATCAGCCCGAGCGTCGAGGTCGTTCGGGAGGCCGCCACGACGGACCACCCGCCCCGTCTCCGGACGACGCTGACGAACACCGGTGAGGAACGGGTCCGCGTCGGGGAGGGACGCGCGGTCCACTTCGAACACGTCAGAGACGACTCCGGATCACTCGTCCTCCTGCCGGGTGACGGAGAGTACCCCGCGGCGGCCGACTGCTGGCGACTCACCGAGCCGCTCGTCACTTCCGAGGAGTACCGAACGTTCGAGATCGATGCTGGCGGGTCGAGCAGTCGGTCGGTCGATCTTTACGCGACCTCTGACGGCGACGCGTGTCTCCCCGTGGGCGAGTACTGGTTCGAGACGACGATCTCTACTGTCGGTCACAAGCCATCGAACCCGGGGTCGACAGAACCGGAACGAGACGCGTTGGAACCCCGAGTGAAGCGCAACAATCTATCAACACTTGTGACCGACAGTATCACTCCTGTCGGACGACGGTGACTCACAGTCGTCGGCAGCGTGGGGCTTCTCCGTGTCTCTCGAGTGATACTGTCGATCACCTCACAGCAGAGTTCGACATCGAGCGGAGTGAGTACGTTCGGGAGGCCGGAAAATCCGTAGCCCACCTCCGAGACTGCACACCTCCGACACTCGTTACTGGAACAGGCTCGTCAGATCCTGCTCTGCGTCGATTCGGGCGGCCCCGGTCACAGCGACTCGTGACCGACAGTACTACTCCGTGGCGAGCGAACTGTCAGCTGTGACAGAGACACTGTACCTATCGAGCGCGGAGCTAGCCGATCTCGCGTCACCCGCCGACTACGTCGAGGCAGTTCGAGAGGGGTACCGACAGGTCGGCGAGGGTGCGCCCGCAGAGCCACGGACGAAGCTCACCGCCGCAGACCCGCCGGGAATGTTGACGACGTACGCCGCCGTGCTCCCGGAGACCGGGGCGATGGGTGGGTACACGTACGCGGCCGGCTTCGGCGCGGGCGACGCGTGGTTTCTGACGCCGTTGTTCGACGCCGAGAGCGGGGAACCGCTCGCGCTGCTCGACGGCGCGAGCATGAACCCGTACAAGACCGGCGCAGCGGGTGCCGTCGCGGTCGACGAGCTCGCTCGCGCGGACGCCGAGACGGTCGCCGTGATCGGCTCCGGCGCGCAGGCTCGCGGACAACTCGCCACCACCGCGACCGTTCGAGCGTTCTCCGAGGGGTGGGTGTACTCCCCGACAGAAGCACACCGCGAGTCGTACGCCGACGAGATGGAGGAGCGAACCGGAATCGAGTTGACCGCAGTCGACTCGGCCGGCGCGGCGGTCGCCGACGCCGACGTGGTGATCACAGCCACCACCGCGAGCGAGCCCGTCTTCGGCGGCGCTGATCTCGCACCCGGCACTCACGTCACCGCGATGGGACAGTACGACGCCGACAAGCGGGAGCTCGACCACGAGACGATCCGCCGCGCGCGGTACGTGCCAGACCTCCGCGACCGCGCGACACAGGACGCCGGCTCGTTCCTCTCGGCGCTGGAAGCCGGCGTCGTCGAGGAGTCACACGTCGCTGCCGACCTCGGTGCGGTCGTCGCCGGCGAGGCTCCCGGTCGAACGACCGACGAGGAGATCACCGTCTTCGACTCCGGTGGCACCGGCATCGAGACCGTCGCGGCCGCGATGCTGCTGTACGAACGAGCCGTCGATGCTGGCCGCGGCACTACTATCGACGTCGCTCCCGCGAGTGACGCACTGACCGGGCGGTAGTCGCTATCCCGAGTGGGCGGGAGTCGCTATCCCGAGTGGGCGGGAGTCGCTA
>CAKZQY010000201.1 GCA_937142015.1 uncultured Halobacteria archaeon | reverse complement strand
GCGCTGCGGCGGCGTCGAGTTCCCCGGTGTCGATTCCGGCGAACTCGTCGTCGACGCCGCTCGACTCGTCTGGCACCTCGCGGCCTTCGAGTCGCGCGACCTCGTCGAGTGCCGCGACCGCGTCCGTGATCGCCTCGCGGTAGTCGTCGTGTGCCTCCGCTGCGCGGTCGAGCGCCGTGTCCGCCTCCTCGAACGCTGCCGCGATCTGCGGGTCCTCGTCCGTCTCGGCTGTGTTCGACTGCGATGCGTCGGTCGGTCCGTCACGCTCTTGTGACGGCGAGTTGGATTCGGTCATGGGTTTCGCTCTGCTTGCGACACCCCGGTGAGGGTGCTCTAACACCCTCGCCACTTCTCGTGATCCGCCGAAGTGACGAGCCCGGCGTGTCGCGGTCTACGGTACGCGCTAGAGCAAGTTAATAGTTTATGTAGCTTTCTGATAGCTTCTGTAGATAATTTATTCAGTCAGTACGACTGACAGGTTTCGTGGAGTGTTCTGTCGATCAGGCTATCACCGGCTCTCGTTTCACGGGACTCGGCTCGGCCGACGGAGAGCGAATTTCGCGTCGCAAACATTAAATCTGCCTAGGAGAAATCGCAGGATATGCGAGAGAGATTCACACGGCTGTACGCCGCGGTCCTACGGCACCCGCGGCTGGTGGTATCACTCGTCGTCCTGATCGCCTGCTTGGCGCTCACTGGGAGCGCTGCCGCGCTCGACGGTGGAGCTGTCGAGAGTCTGTCGCTCGGGAACGAGACAGAGGTTGGGACACACGGTGGTAACGGAGGTCCAACGAACCCTCAGACTACCTCGTCGTGATCCCAGAACAGCTGATCACCACACCGTACAGGACTATCGAAGTAGTACAGCATTTCTGTCACACCCGGCTGGGCAGTATCGTACCTCCTCAACGTGTGAACTAGGTGTGAACTCCCCGGCAAGTCGTCGTCCATGAACATGCCGGCCTCACGAGGAGCGTTGTACGAGAGTGAGAGTGTCGACTCACCGCTGCCGTCTGTCTCGCTCAACCGGATCTCGGGTGGGACACCCGTGTCGGACTGCGTGACGATGTGAGTCCCGTCACCCACAGCCACGTACCCACTCGGATCGTCCACGCGCCGCGCCACCGACAGCGCTCGTGCCACCGACCACCCGTAGCTCATCAGTCGCGCCCAGTTACAGCCCACTGCCGTCGCACTCTCGTCGAAGACGGCACGCGTCGTCACCGCGCCGGCCGACGCCCCTTGTTTGATCAACTCCTCACCAAAAGAGATCGACCCACAGGCGTTCAGGAAGAACGCCTCCACCTGACAGTCGATTCCGAACGCCGACAGCGTCCCGTCCCGACACCGCAGCCCCGACGACTCGTGGTGACCCACGTAGTGCAGCAGATCCGTCGGCGTCTCGAACGCCTCCCGCAGTTCGTCCTCGGTCGGCTCCGACAACACCCGCACGGACAGCGGCAGATCTCGCTTCCGGTAGTACTCCGCCACCGACTCGTCGGCGAACTCCGGCGACGCGATCACCACCGTGATCGAGAGGTCCCCCTCCGCCAGCGGATACTTGCGCGGTAGCCCGTCCACCACGTTGAACGCACCCAGCGCCCGCCGCGGTGCGTACCAGCCCACCGTCCGCGCTCGGTCCGCGGGCGACACCATCACGTCGTCACTCGTCTGTGCCGACTCGCTGCGCGTCGTCCGCGCCGCCCACTCGTTGCGGTCCGCCAGCGTCGTCAGCGTCGCCGAACTCGGCGAGTACACGTCCGCCAGCCGCGACAGGTAGTGCGACAGCGCCGGCACCCGCCGCTCCGTCGGCTCCACGTGAATCCCGAGGTGCCACTCCGGCAACTCGTCGAGGAACGCCGTCTCCGACGGTGACTCTCCCGCGGAGCACTCCCCGACGCCCGTCGTCTGGAGGTACTGACACACCCGCTCGGCCATCTCCGTCTCGTACAACTCCGTCGCGTCCAGTCCCAACTCGTCGAGCAACTCCCGCTCTGCCAGCTCCGTCCCGTACGGCCCACCCGTCCGCGCCAGACAGTCGAGGTAGAACACCGTTCGCAGGTACGCCGACGCCGCCTCGTCCGTCGCGGCTGGTGTCGCCCCAAGCGGGAACGTCGTCTCTCCCGCCCGGAGATACGCCTCGTCGAGTCCCTCCTCGACGGTCGCCGCTGCCGCGAGGTAGTGGAGCAACCCCGCCGTCGGCAGCAGGTGCGCCAGCCCGTCCGCCTCGGGCACGACGATCTCCGTGTCCGTGTCCGGCCGTTCTGCCTCGAACCGCTCGACGTTCTGGCGAACTGGCTGGGAGAACTCCAACCGCGGCGGCGCACGGCGCGCGTTCGGGAAACTCCGATCCGGAGTCGTCGTCGTCTCCGCCGCACACCCCAACGCGGTGAGTCCCCGCGCGATACCCTCCAGCGAGCGCTCCGTCCGTATCGTCCGTCTCGGGAGACGCTGGCGACTCTCGAACCCGAGGTCCACACGACTCCGGCCGTCCAACTCGACGACCGTCTCCTCGGCCGTCCGCCGAACCACCCCGCCGGACGTCGGCCGCACGTGCAGGAGGATCGGCGTGCGGATCACCACCCCTGTATCGGCGTCGAGTCGCGCGCTCTCCCCCTCCGCGAGGTGGTGGTGGTCCGGCGTCTCCGCGGTCAGATCGATCACCGTCACCGCCACTGGCGACGTGCGGAGCTCGTCGGTCACCGTGTGCCGCCGAGCGCCGGTCTCGGGCGCGTACCCCACGTCGCTGAACGGACCGAGCCGACTGCTGGTGTCCTCGATCTCCGGCTCTGTCGGGAACGTGACTGATACCGACTTCCGAGACTCGTCGATCACGACGAGGTCTGTCTCCGACGTGTTGATCCGCATTTGCCGCGGGATTAGTTCTGCACCATTTTAACTGCGACGATATTCGAGACGTACTCAAAATCGAGTGTTATTATGTCGACGGGAGAAGGAAGTGGCGTGAACGGGCGTTCACAGGCGGTCGATCCGACGGGAGCGTGCGACAGACGGGCTGGATGCGTGACAGTGAGAGCGTCACTGCAGAGAAATCTCGGCGAGCGTGAGCACGCAGATCTCGGTGAACGTAGACACGCGGGGGGGTCGCGCGCGCGGGATCACGATGTAACATCCGAGAGAGGTCGGAGGTGAGCAGCGGTGACACCCGAAACGGCAGACGAGCCACTCGTCGAGACAGTCGTCGCAGAACTGGAGTCGGCCGACAGCGAGCAGTTTCTGGTGGACCCCCAACGGCCGGTTCTCGACGCGCTGGCCGAGGCGGGGAGTCGACTCGACGAGGTGCCGCCGATTCACCTCCTCGGGCACTCGGACCGACTGGTTCAGCTGCGGCGAGACTTCCCACTCGCGAGTCGGCTGGCGAACCTCACGAATCCGACCGACGAGGCGAGCGAAGACGCGGCAGCGCGTGGCCTCACCCTGTGGCAGACGGACGTCGATCTGCAGAGAGGTCTCCTCGTCGACGACCGCCGGCTTCTCACCGTCGCGCTCGTCGGTGACTTCGTCGGGGTGAGCACGACCGTCGATGGCAGTACGACGACTGCTGTCGCTCGACCGGGAGACGACGCCCGGGCGAGGGGATCTGTAGGGGAGGACGCCGAGCCACGTGAGGTTGTGGGAGAGGACGCCGGGGCAGAGGGACCTGTGGGTAGCGACGCTGGGACACGTGGATCTGTGAGTGGCGACGCCGAGACGCTGGTGAGGAACGTGATCGATGAGTGTCGAGAGGTTCGTGCGGAGGCTCAGCGTCGTTTCTTGGAGACGCCGCCACTACGAGAGGTGTTGGATTCGTGTGAGGAGGCACTCGGCGCGGAGTTCCGTCGAGGCTTCGAACGCGCGGTGGCAGTCGGGCAGGAGATACCGGACCCGACGGCGTTCCACGCGGTCCGTGCGGCGCTGCTCGTCGGCGCTTACCAGTGTTGTGAACAGTACGAGGTGAGCGAGTGGGGCAGCCAGACTGGCCTAGGGGCCGAGGCGACGTTCTCCCGACACAAGTGTGCGCTCGAAGACGACAGTGTGATTCAGGGGATCGCCGAGAGCGTGTCCGCCGGTGGCCGACCACGACAGCGTCTGTACGTGACCGACCGCGCTGCGGAGGTCGTCGAGAGTGACGGACTGCCGGGGCTGATTCGACTCGGGGCGGTCAGAGAGTGAACTGCGTCCTTACGGCGTTCGGCTTCACACCTCGCGCAGCACCTCCAGCAGAGTGGCGAACACACCTGTCTCCATGTTCGTGAGTGACGGGTCGTCGTCCGTATCGATCTCTTCGCGGAGTGTCGCTGGTGTGGTGTCCGGCTCTTCACCCCGGAGGTGAGCCGCGACAGCCGCGACGGCTGGCGGGTGGTCTGCGTCGGCGTCGATCTCGGTGATCACCGTCTCGGTGGGGTCAGTATCAGCCGAGATTCCAACTGACGCCGCGAACCCGACACCTGCCGCAGTCGCGTAGTCGTACGCCTCAGTGTCGGGCACGTGATTCTCGCGGCGTTCCCAAGTTCGTCGGAACAGTTCCGTCGCTCTGACCAGATCGTTCTGCGCTGCCTCCAGCGCGTGTCTGTACATCATCTCGACAGTCGCATCTTCGAGTTCTCGATCCACGAGGACATCCGCTAGTAGGTCAGCGAAGACACGGAGCTGGCGAACGTTGAGCATACTCTCGAATGACTCTGGTTCGACTGCGTCGGCTGTCCCGCGGAGTTGGTCGGGCGTCGCCTCCGGGTCGTTACCGCGAAGCGCGTCGTACAACTCCCGTTCGGGCGTGACCAGAGTCTTCTCGTGGCTCTCGACAGCTGTGAGGATCGTGCTGGCGTCAGTGTCGAACGCGCGGGTGGCGAGCAGTGCTGCGTACACGACACCGGACGCGAGCGCGAGTGAGAAGCCGAATTCGTCTCCCTCGTGCGTCTCGCGCCGCTCCCAAGCGTCACGGAACAGACCGATTGCGGTGTCGAAGTCGTTCGCCAGCGCGTCGCCAAGCGCATAAAAGTACAAGCGGAGGGTTCCGTCCGGTGTCTCGTCGAGACGGGCGTCACGAATTTGGAACTCCCGTGCTCGGTCGTCAAGTCCGTCGAGATTGGAAGTCTCGATCAACTCCAGTGCGTCGGCACAGGCCTCACGAGCGGTCTCTGTCCTGTCTAGCTGAGCAGTGATACGAGAGATTGCACTGAGACAATCAAGCACATCCCGGTCGACACCGAGTTCTTCGCGGATTGCCTTCGATTTGCGGAACCACTCTATGGCTCGTTCGAGGTTCCCCCGTCGTTCGGCATTGATTCCGAGGTTGAATTGCACTCTGGCGACACTCGGGTGGTCACCGATTTTTTTGCTGATCGCCAGTGCCTCGTCGTAGTATCGTTCTGCCTCTTCGTAGTTCCCCCCATCGCTGGCCACTCCGCCGAGGTTATCAAGGTTGGCTAGCTCACCTGTGCGGTCACCGACTGTGCGTGTGATTTCCAAGCTCTCCTCGTGACGCTCCCGCGCTGTCTCGTACTCCTCAAGATGACTCGCCACCACCCCAAGATTACTGAGGCTTTTCGCCTCCGTTGCGCGGTCACTAATCTCGCGTGCGATTCCCAGACTCCCTCTGTGACGCTTCCGCGATGCTTCGAACTCCCCAAGAAGACCCGCCACCACTCCGAGGTTGGTGAGTGCCACTGCCTCACCCGCGCGGTTACCGATCTCACGAAAAGTATTCAGACTCGCTTCGTGATGCTCCTGCGCCGTCTCGTATTCCCCGAGACTCCCGGCCACTAGCCCGAGATTGCCGAGAATCGCTGCCTCGTTCTTACTAGCGTCGTCCGCTGGGAGAGCCTCCCGCGCTCGCTCGTAGCGTTCCTTCGCATCTTCGAACTCGCCGTGTCGCCTCGCGCGGTGACCGTGTCGCACGTGATACTTCGCTTCGATCAGCCCAGAGTCGATGTCTGCATCCCTCGCGCGCTCCCACGCCCACTCGATTTCCTCGAGTTCGCGCTCGTCCTCGCCACGGCTATTGAACATTCGGTTTCGACTGAATGCCGTCTCTACCGCCGTCTCCGCGCCGCATACCGTCGGAAGCTCGATGTCCGAGTACGCCGAAGTTCCGTACAGCGGCTGCAACTCCGGCCGATCCTCGCCGATTTCGAACACCGCCGTGACAAACACATCTCCGATCTCTGCCGGTATCTCATCAATCGACTTCAGCAGCCACGTGTCTCTCCGGAAGGTCTCCCGAATCCCCTCCCGCAGTTCTGCGTCGTCGAACAGCCCGAACAGGTCAGTCACCACGCTTTCGAACGCTTCCACCGCAGCCGTTCCCTCGCCCGCCTCTCGGTGCTTGCTCAGGTACAACTTCGACCACAGTGGGTGGTGTGTCTCGAACGCGTGGCCGTCGCTCTCGAACAGCAGCGGCCCTTGGAGTTGGTCACACAGCCGTGTGATCGCCTTCCGGTCCGTCTCGTCGTCGCCGAGCGCGAGCAGGAACTCCGTTCGTACCACAAACCCAGCGGCGTTCACCACGTTTGCCGCGAGCGCGACTCGTGGCAGCAACGCCGCCTCGTGGTCGCTTTCGGTGGCGATCGCCCGGCTCTCGGCGTCGCCGTGGACCTGCCTGAACACGTGGTGGACATTCTTGACGAGTGCTGGCTCCGGCCCGTCGACACTCCCGTTGAGATCACTCTCACCGGCTGGGACGTGGTACGCGAGCAACAGCATCGGACTGATCCCACTCTGGCTGTGGATCCGCTCGTGGACAGCCGCGGTGTTCCCCGCTGCGCTCGGTGTCCGGCCAGTCACCGCCTCGTAGTGGTCGACGAACCGCTCAACCTCCCGCGAGTCGAGTGGCGGCATCCTGATCGGGGTGAGGTACTCTCGGCGACCGGACAGCGCCTCCCGAGCGCGCTGTGAGGCGTCGCCGAGTACCTCCCGTGCCTCCTCGTCGCCCGTCTCCCACTCCGTCTCCCGAGCGTTCAACAGGAACGTGACATCCGACGCGTCGACGTACGTCTCGACCACGTCGAACACCGGCGCGGTCCCCCGCCGGACGGCGTCCTCGGCTGCGACGAGTACCGGCCCGTCCTCTCTGGCGGTCTCGATGGCGTCTGACAGCGCTTCCGAGTCAAGCGGATTCTCGATACCGGACCGACGGTACAGCACCGTCCCGTCGTGGCGCTCCTCCCACGCCGACAGCACGGTGCGTGTCGCGGTTGTCTTTCCCGAACCGGCTGCCCCGAGGAGCACCACGCCATCCCGCGACTCCAACCCGTCGAACACGTCCTCGGTGAGGCGACGCCGGTCGCCGTCTGCCAGCGGCCGCTCGCGTGCGAGCGGGTA
>CAKZQY010000200.1 GCA_937142015.1 uncultured Halobacteria archaeon | reverse complement strand
GGTCGTTACCACCGACGACTGACAGAGAGCACCGCAGCGACGTGATACCGACCGATACCGCGACAGTCACCGAAAATCACTACGCACGACCGTACGAGCACCGGCGTTTTTGTACCGGTCGTCACAACTCCTAGGCCGAACAGATGGACTGGCAGACGACACCGTTCGTGTTCCCAATTCTGTTCGGGACAGCACTGTCGGCGCTGTTGTGCGCCGTCGGGCTGGTCTCACTCCGGCGAGACGGCTGGCGGCCGTCGGTCGGAGCGTTCGTCGTGCTCTCTGCGGCGGTCGTCGTCTGGACTGCAGCAGCGGCCGTGAAGCTGCTCTCTCTCGACCCGGCGATCAAGCTGTTCGCGTACAAGTTCCTCCACATCGGCGCGTCTGCCGTCCCGCCGGCGTGGTTGGCGTTCACAGTCTCGTTCACCGGCCGCGAGGAGTGGCTCCAGCCACGAGTGCTCGCTGCCGTCTCCGTCCCGCCAGTCGTGTTCGTCTCGCTGTTGTTCCTCGATCCCGGCACACTCGTGATCGCCGACACACGGGTGGTCACGACCGGCGGAGTCGAGACGCTGGAAGTCGACTCTGGACCGCTCCACACACTTCTCGGACGGGCGTACAACCTCGCGCTCGTGCTCGTCGCCTCGACAGTCGTGCTCGCGGAGCTGTGGCGACGCGGACGGACGTACCTCCCGGTGGCGACGACGATTCTGCTCGCCACGCTCGTCCCGCTCGTCGTCATCGGGCTGGAGGCGTTCGAAGTCCAGCCGGTCGGCGGACGCGGTGTCAACGTCGTCCCCGTCTCCGCGGCCGTCTCTGCCGCGCTGATCGGCGTTGCGACGTTCCGCTACGGCGTGTTGGATCTCGTTCCACTGGCGTACCGCACGGTCGTCGAGTCGACACCCGACGGTCTCGTGGTCGTCGATGCCGACGGGACTGTCCGACACGCCAACCGGCCCGCACGACGACTTCTCGGTCTGGACGCGGACCCGACTGGTCGCTCTGCCGCGACTGTTCTCCCCGCGGCGGTACGCGGTGACGTCGGCGGAGAGGAGAGGGTCGACAGCGACACCGAGTCGAGCGTCGACGACGAGTCGAATGCCGACAGCGACACCGAGTCGAGCGTCGACGACGAGCCGAATGCCGACAGCGACACCGAGTCGAGCGTCGACGACGAGACGACACCCGAGACACGCCCATCGCCAGCACAGCTAACCACAGATCCACCGACACACCCGACGACGGAACCTCCGACACACTCGACGACGGAACCTCCGACACACTCGACGACAGATCCACCGACACACTCGACGACAGTCGTCGTAGGCGCAGACGACAGCGACAGCGAGCGGCGGGTGGTCGACGCTCGCTCACGACCGGTCGATCACCGTGGCGAGACAGTCGGGCGGTCGTACGTGCTCCGGGACGTGACCGAGCGCCACGCCTACGAGCAGTCGCTAGAGACACAGAACACCCGCCTCCAAGTAGTCAACCAGGCAGTTCGCCACGACATCCGCAACGACATGAGTCTCGCGGCGATGGCGCTCAGACAGGCGTTGCGGGCCGATCTCCCCGAGACGGCCGCAGCGGACGTTCGACGCGCACTCGAACAGGCGGAACACACGGGTGAACTCACCCACCGCGTCGCGGATCTCGTCTCCGTGATCACCGACGAGCACCGGGACGCCATCGGCTCTCCGGCAGTCGGACCAGTGTTGGGACACGTCGTCGCCAGCGTCCGCGAGGAGTTTCCGGACGCGACGGTCGAGGTGGTCGGCGACCTGCCGGCGGTGTCCGTCCGCGCCGACGGACTCCTCGACTCCGTCTTCCGGAACGTCCTCCGGAACGCCGTGCAACACAACGACACCGCCGAGCCGAGTGTGACCGTCTCGACTACGGTGACCGAGGAGACTGTGACGGTCGCTGTCGCGGACGACGGGCCGGGAATCCCCGATTCCGTCGTCGAGAGTGTTCTCGGAGACCGACCGGTCGAACCCGACGACGGGACGGGACTCGGTCTCTACCTCGTCGGCACTGTCGTCGACAGCTACGGCGGCGAGATTCGGGTCGAGGACCGAACTCCGCGTGGAACTGTCTTCGAAATCGTCCTGTTGCGCGCCTGAGCAGAGAGCGTGTGACCGACCGTATCAGTCGTCGCGGAGGCTCTCGTAGGCGCGGTTGACACGCTTGAATTGTTCGCGGTCACCGCCTCTGTCCGGGTGAACCTCCTTCACGCGTTCGCGGTAGGCACGCTTGATCGCGTCCTGTGAGGCACCCCAGTCGAGTCCGAGCGTGTCGTACGCCTCTCCCGCCGGCATTCCTGTCGACCCCGCTGTCGGTCGTTGGTCACCCGCTGTGCGTCGTCCATCGGCCGCTGTGCGTCGTCCATCGGCCGCTGTGCGTCCACGTCGGCCGTCGGCCGTCCCGCGTCCCCGCTGTCGTCCCGTCGGCCCGCGTCCCCGCTGTCGTCCCGTCGGCCCGCGTCCCCGCTGTCGTCCCGTCGGC
>CAKZQY010000199.1 GCA_937142015.1 uncultured Halobacteria archaeon | reverse complement strand
CTCCCGCCAGTGCCCGGGATACAAGTGGTTGTGTGACGCAGACGCGTCGTATGGATCGGCGACGAGCACTAGCCGGGTTGGCAGCGCTGTCGACGGCCGGATGTCTCCGGCTGACCGACGACGGGGGAACGGAGACTGCCGCGTCGAGCGGGGGGAGCGAGTCGACACCGACCGACGGTGGCGGTGGAGCAGCGAGCGAGGACGGCGAGTCGGCCTCGAACGGCGACAGTGAATCGAATTCGAACGAGGAGAGCGACACACCCGCGAGCGGCGGTCCCGACGCCGACATCTGGGTCGCCCCGGAGGGGGATGGGGGAGACGGGAGCCGGGAGGCACCGTTCACCAACGTCAGACGCGCACTCGACGTGGCAGACCCGGGGGACACGGTGTACCTGCAGTCGGGCGAGTACCGGTTGAACGGGAAGACCCAGGCGGCCGGCGAGCCGGGGAGTCCAATCGAGATCACGGGGCCACCGGACGCAGTCGTCCGTGCCCGTGACGGGAACGCAGGAGCAGTACTCAACATCATCCACAGTCACGTCCACGTCGCCGGTCTCACGTTCGACGGACTCGCCGATCCGGACCGGAAGTGGGAGGACCCTGACGCGTGGGTGTCGACGCTGGTCCACATCACGCCCGGGCCGCGTTTCGAATCGGAGGGGGTCGGCTACCTCGAAGACGTGGTGTTCGAGCCGCACGCCGTCCGGAACAGCGGGTCGGAGTTCGTGAACGTCGAGCGGACACGCGACGCCGTCCTCGGTGACTTCACCGTGACCGGTCCCGCGGGAGGTGAGTTCCACCCCGAGATGAGCAACCCCGTCGAGTCTCACGTCGGAAACGTGTTCGACGTGGGAACGACGCCGCCGACAGTCGAGGAGTACAAGCCGTGGGACGACCTCGACAGGACGCGGAACGTCCGAATCCACCACGTCGACAACAGTGCAGGCTACCACCACTCGAATTTCTTCGCCTGTCATGTCGGCACGGAGGAAATTACTGTCGAGTACTGCACGGACCGAAACGCGGGCAACGAGACCAGCGGGAAAGACAAAGTCTCTGCGCTCGCCATCGGGGGGAACAACTGTACCGTCCGCGGCAACGACATCGGCGACTGTCGACAGGGTGTCGGGGTGAGCGGGTGGGCACCGAACGACATGGCCGATCCGACCAACTGGGCGCGGAACAACGACGTGTACACGAACCGCTTCCAGCGTATCTCTCGGGACGTGTTCTGGTTCGCCGACACGACGCCAGAGGCACAACGCACGCTGTGTGACAACCGATTCGTCGGCATCGACGAGACGAACTACGAGTACGCGACTGGCGGGTGTCCAGACGACGTGTCTGCCGTCGAGGGGATCGGCCACACTGCGGGACAGTAGGCTGTCGAACGCACTGGTAGCCAGTTCTCCCGACGGATTGCTGTCGTCCGAGCCACACTCCTCTGGCCGCGCAGCTACTCGCTGTCGGCGACGAGGGACGCCGCGACGGGGAGCGGGCCAGACTCTTCGAACCGTGCGACCTCGGTGCCGTCGCGTTCGACGATCACGGTCGGGATCAGTGACACGTCGAACTCGTCCATGCCGGGGCCGACTTTCCCGTCGGAGTCCCGCTCGACCGGGTACACTGTCACAGCCTCGGGCGGCACCTCGGCGGCGTCGACCGCCGCGGCGAACGCCGGCAGCTGGCGACGGCAGTCTGGACACCAGTCACCGCTCCAGACGTGAAACTGCGCTCCCGAGGCCGCCAGCTCCGACAGCCCCTCGACTGTCTCCGTGTGGGCAGCCTCGCTCCAGTCCGACGCTGGCCTGAGTGTCTCTAGTGTCGTCTCTGCGAGTGTCGTCGCCGCCACGTGCGTAGTGTCTGTGTCGGACGTTGTGTCCGTCTCTGACTGTGCGGTGTCGGACGTTGTGTCCGTCTCTGACTGTACGGTGTCGGACGTTGTGTCCGTCTCTGACTGTACGGTGTCGGATGCCGTGTCCACATCTGTGTCGTTGTTCACACCTCTCGTGGGTCACACAGCTACGAGAGTCTGCTGGTCGCCGTAGTGACCGCTGTGCCCGGTTCGGACTGCGCTGCTCGATGGCGGACGGAGAATCTCGACTCGGTCACTGGAGAGAGTGAACCGCCTCGGGGTCAGGTGATTCGAGAATCTGAGATTCTCGTCATCCCGGAAATCAGACCGCTACGTTCCTCAGAAGATGTGGGAACACCCGTGTAGGACACGCGATCTGCCAGCAGTACCAAGCGTGGTTCTACCTCCAACGACTCTGCCCCTGACGACAGCACTCGG
>CAKZQY010000198.1 GCA_937142015.1 uncultured Halobacteria archaeon | reverse complement strand
AACAATCTATCAACACTTGTGACCGACAGTATATCAACTGCGCTCGGCCAGACGCACGTCGATGGGATCGACGGGACGCGTGGTGATACTCACAGAGAGGTCCACGTCGGGATCACTCTCTAGAGTCGGCTCGTAGCGTCGCAGCAGCGTCGCCAGCAGGAGTTGTCCCTCGACGAGCGCGAACTGTTCGCCCACGCACCGACGCGGGCCGCCGCCGAACGGGAAGTACGCGAACGCCGGCCGCTCGCCGCGTGCGTCCGTCCCGTCGACGCGACCGGGGGTCGGCCGACCACCCTCCACGCCGGCTGTCGAGGCGCTGTCGTCGCTGTCGGGCGTCTGGTGTCCGTCGTCGTTCTCGTTCGCCCCGCTGCCGATCTGTTCGGGATCGACACCCTCCGGGAGCCACCGAGCCGGCCGGAACTCGGAGGGGTCGTCCCACCAGCGCTCGTCGCGGTGGATCACCCACTGCGAGCAGGTGACGGTGCCGTCGGCCGGAATCCGGTAGCCGCCGAGCGTGGTCGACCCAGTCTCGATTGCGGGTTCACGCGGGATGCTCGGCACCGGCGGGTAGAGCCGCATCGACTCCAGCAACACGGCTTCCGTGTACGGCAGCCGCGGAAGGTCGGCGACGGTCGCCGGGCCGTCGAGAGTGGTCGTCAGCTCCGCCGCGAGCCGCCGCTCGACGCTCGGGTTGCGAGCCAGCGCGTACCACGCGAACGTGAGTGCGGTCGCGGTGGTCTCGTGGCCGGCGAACAGGAACGTCATCAGTTCGTCGCGCAGCAGCTTCGCGGACATTCCCTCACCGTCGTCGTCCGTCGCACGCAACAGACGAGAGAGCAAATCCGTCCGACCCTCCGTCGCCCCACGACGCTGGTCGACGAACTCCTCGATCACGGACTCCATCTCGGCGATCCCCTCGCGGTAGCGCCGCCACATCGGAATCGGGACCCACTTGGGAATCGTCTGTGCGACGGGCTGTTTCGACGGCTGACCGGGCTCTTGCAGCTGTTGGACGGTCTGGCGAATCCCGCGGTCGTCGTAGTCCAACTCGCTGCCGAAGATCGACTTCACGAGGATGCGGAGCGTGAGCGCCTTCATCTCGTCCTCGATTCCGACCACGTCGCCGTCCGTCCACTCGTCGGCGACGGCCGCCGTCTCCTCCGTCATCGTCTCCGCGTACGTGCCGATCTTCTCGCGGTAGAACGCCGGCTGGATGCGCTGGCGCTGACTCTGCCACAGTTCGCCCTCACTCAACACGAGTCCCTGCCCGAGTAGTTCACCGAGCTGGTCCTGCGTCATCGAGGCCTTCCCGTAGCGGTCGTGACTGGTGACCAACACCTCTCTGACGAGATCCGGGTGGTTGATCTGGTACAGGTCCCCGAACCCGAGCAGTTGCAGGTGGACAACGTCACCCTCCTCCGCGGCCGCCTCGTAGAACGCCTCCTGATCGCGCGCAGCCTCCAGCGTGTTGCCGATCACCGGGAGACCGTCGTGACTCGGCGGCGTCGTCGCGTGACTCGGCGGTTCACCCGTGTCGACAGACTCCGCCTCTGCCGCTGGCTGTGACTCGCGGCTCATGTTCCAGCATCGTCGAGACGGGGACAAAAAGCCCGCTTCCGACAGTCAGAGTCCGAAATTGACCTCCTCCTCCGCGTTCACGCGGAGGAATCCCACCACGGGATTTCAGGCCGAGCGAAGCGGCCCGTTGGTCTCAAGACG
>CAKZQY010000197.1 GCA_937142015.1 uncultured Halobacteria archaeon | reverse complement strand
GAAGTCGCGCGACTCGAAGGTCGGGAGGTGCCGGACGAGTCGAGCGGTGTCGACGACGAGTTCGTCGGGATCGACACCGAGGAACTCGACGCAGCGGCAGCGCCCGAGTACACCGACGGGACCGGTCACCTCGAACTGTACCACGCGGGGCAGGTCGTGGTGCGCGCCGCGCGGACGCTGAAGCGCTCCCGCGAGTTCCCACAGGAGCGTGCGATGGATCTGGTGCAGACCAGCGCCCGCGCCTCGATCCACCTCTGTCACGAGGACGTGCCGGACGACGAACTGGCAGACGTAGCGACCGAAGCGATCGAGGGCGTCGGTGATCTCGCCGAGATGAGCGAGAGCGACGCCGTCGCCGAGGCGGCGACGGAACTGTTCGAGATCCTCTCGAAGGTCGAAGAAGTGCGTGCCGCCAACCGGGCGCGGGCAGGGGGCGACGAGTAGCAGTAGCCACGCGGGGGGACAGTCGCTGCGATCACTCCAGGCGATTTTCTGTCTATTCGGTCACGATTCGTTCACGGTTCCGACTCCGGGTCCGTCGCGGACGCCGTCTCCACGTTCGCCGACCTGACGACAGCACCAGTCTCACGACGGCACCAATCTCACGACGGCACCAGTCTCACGACGGCACCAGTCTCACGACGGCACCAGCTTCAGAACGGCTAGTATCAGAACGGCAACAGCCCACGCAGTCGTGCGACGAGCGAGTTCGCAGTTCGTTCGCGGTACGTCTCGAAGACGGGGTGAACCTGATCGAGCAGTTCCGACTCAGAGTCGAACCGGTCGGCCGGCACCTGTTCGAGCGCAGTCGAGAGGTCGACGGTGTTGCCCGCGGCGTCGTACGGGATCGCAGAGTTGTCGAGCGCCGCCACGATCTCCTCGCTCGTCGCCGGGAACGACACGCTCGTCTCCTCCAGTCGGGCGTTTAACGCCGCGATTCCGAACTCGATCGTGTCCGGCTCGTCGTCGCCCCCTTGTGGCGGTCTGACTGCCATCGTCTCTCCGGTGGGACCGGACGCTGAAAAATCGGTCGGGGACGGGCTGTCGAGCGGTGTCACTCCAGCTCGCGTTCGAGGGTGTCGCGGAGCGCGGCGATCTCCCCGGCCTCGTACGTCACAGATTCCCCGTTCGCGGACAGCCCCAGCACGCCGGAAGAGTCCGTGCGGCCGAGCTGTGTCGCCGGCACGTCGTCCGGGAGCGCCGCAGCCACCTCGGCGGGCGCAGTCGTCTCGATCACGACGCGACCGGGCTGTTCGTGGAACAGCAGCGCCGCACGACTCGCGTCGCCGGTCACACCCGCAGTCAGCCCCGCGTCGGGGGTCACCATCTCCGAGAGCGTGACCGCCAGTCCGCCGTGGCTCACGTCGTGGGCGGCAGTGACGAACGGCTCGTCAACCAGCGACCGGACGGCCTCCAGCGTCGCGGCGGGTGACGCCGGCAGCGTCGGGAACTGATCCGAGCCGCCGAACTGCGCGAGGTACTCCGAGCCGCCGAGTCGCGGCGTCTCGGGCGCGTCCACCGCTCTGTCACCCACGAGCACGAGGTAGCCGTCTCCGGTGATCGTCGACGGCACGGCGTCGGCGTCTGGCCGCGTCCCGAGCATTGCGAGCGTCGGCGTCGGCGGAATCGGGCCGCTCTCGGAGTCGTTGTACAGCGAGACGTTCCCGCCGACGACCGGCACGTCCAGCTCCGCACAGCCGTCCGCGAGTCCCTCGACGACGGCCTCGAACCCGCCGTACGTCGTCGGGTCCTCCGGGTTGCCGCCGTTGAGACAGTCGACCGCAGCCAGCGGCCGTGCGCCCTTCGCAGCGAGGTTGGCGGCGTTCTCCACTGCGACGGCCCGCGCACCCTCGTACGGTGCCGCGTCTGTCCAGTTCGGCTCTGCCCCCGCCGACAGCGCCAATCCACAGTCCGCCTCGCGGAGTGCGAGCACTGCGGCGTCGTCACCCGGGCCCGTCGCCGTCCGCACGCCGACCTCGTGGTCGTACTGCCTGTACACCCACTCTTTGGAGGCGGTGTTGGGACTCGACAGCACGGCTTCGTACGCGGTCGCTAGCTCGACAGTCGGGAGGTCTCGCTCCGGCCGTGTCGGCTCGACAGCGGCCAACTCGTTGCGCGGCGCGCCGTCTCCGAGGAACGACGCGTCCACGTCGACGACGGCTGTCGCTTCTTCCCCCGACGAACTCTCGGTGACACAGACGAAGTCGCCGTCGGTCACTTCGCCGACGACAGAGCAGCCGAGGTCGAACCGCGCGGCGAGTTCACGGACACGCGCGACGTTCTCCGGGGTCACCTCGTAGCACATCCGTTCTTGGCTCTCCGAGAGGAGAATCTCGACGGGGGTCATGTTCGGCTCTCGGCAGTGGACGGCGTCGAGGTCGATCCGTGCGCCGAGACCGCCCTTGGCGACCATCTCCGACGCGGCACCGCCGAGTCCAGCCGCACCGAGGTCGCGGGCCGCGACGACGAGGTCCTCCGCCAGCAGTCGTTCGTTACACTCGATCAGCCGTTTCTCCGCGTACGGGTCGCCGACCTGAACCGCCGGACGGTCCTCCGTCTCCGCGTCCTCGTCGATGTCCTCGGAGGCGAACGCCGCACCGCCGAGTCCGTCACGACCGGTCGCGTTGCCGACGAGCACGAGGCGATTGCCGACCGCCTTCGCGTCGGCAGTGACGAGCCGGTCTGCGTCCGTCAGCCCGACGCAGGCGACGTTGACCAGCGGATTCCCCTCGTAGTCGTCGTGGAACGCGACCGACCCGCCGACCGTCGGGACGCCGATGGAGTTGCCGTAGTGAGAGATCCCCTCGACCACACCCTCGAACAGGTACCGCGAGTGGTCCCGCTCGAAGTCGCCGAAGTACAACGCGTCCAGTAACGCGATGGGGTAGGCACCCATCGACATCGTGTCTCTGACGATTCCACCGACCCCCGTCGCCGCGCCGTCGAACGGGTCGACGTACGACGGGTGGTTGTGACTCTCGATCCCGAACGTGAGGTACGTCTCTGCCGAGTCTGCCTCGTCGTCGAACGCTTCCGACTCCGACTCGTCTCCCGAGTCCTTCGACTCCGACTCGTCTCCCGAGTCCTTCGACTCCGACTCGTCTCCGTGGTTTGCCGACTCCGACTCGTCTCCGTGGTTTGCCGACTCCAACTCGTCCCCGTGTGTCGTCGGAACCGCGACGACCGCGGCGTCGTCGCCCGGTCCGACGACCACCTGCTCGGCGTCGTCGTCGAACGCCGTCAACAGGTGACGGGAGGAACGGTACGCACAGTGTTCACTCCAGAGGTTCTCGAACAGGGCGGCCTCGGCGCGTGTCGGCTCTCGCCCGAGCTCCGACTCGATCAGGTCGCTGTCCGCGTCGTCGAGCGCCATTCGCGTTCGTGTTCACGAGTGGGTGGGATATGCGTTTCCATATCCACGTTCGTGTGATAGGGTCGTGCGTAGGGATTTTCGATTGGGTGCGGAGTACTGGACGGTACCGCGTTGCTACTGCACCTGTGAGTCGAGCCGGCGGTAACTATCTACGCACGACCCTATGAGTCGACCGCCGCCAACACGCTCACTCCGTCGTGTCGTCGGTGATGAGCCGCCCGTCCATGGAAAGCGTTTTTGGGAGTCGCAGTAACCACACAACGACAATGCGGTACGCTGCCCTGGTCCTCGTCGCGCTCCTCCTCCCCGTCGCCTCCCTCGGGGCCGCCGGATTCGCGCCGGCCGACGGGGGACCTCCCACACGATCACACGACTACGGGGCCCCAGAGACGACTCTCCCCGTCGAACGGATCGACGCGTCTGCCACGGCTCCGTTCGACACCGTCGAGACGCGCTTCCGGATCAGTATGCGGCGAGACGGTGACGCGGTGTGGACCGTGACGACCTCGTACGAACTCGACAGTCGACTCGATCGCGTGACGTTCCGACAGTTCGCACAGCGGTACGAGAACCGGAGCGTCGACGCCGGGCCGGAGGCGACGGTGTGGCGGCGAGCCGCCGCTCTCGTGTCGAACGAGACCGGGCGGGCGATGCGTGTCGTGAACGTCACACGGTCCGGGGGCATCCGCGAAGCGGATACCGGCACACTCACCTTACAGTTCCGCTGGACGAACTTCGCGGAGCAGACGGGTGCGGACAGCTTCCGTGTCAACGACGTGTTCCGCGACACCGAGTCGACGTGGCTCTCACGACTCGAACCGAACCAAGTGATGATCGTCGAGGTCGTCGACGACTCTCGGATCACGACGACGAACTACCCGCTGACCAACTTCAGCGTGCGCATCGACGGTCCACGCGACCTCGCCCGGGAACCGGTCGACGTCGAGTACACTCTCGAACTGATCTCCACGCCGACACCCACACCGACGCCCACCCCAACACCGACACCCACACCCACACCCACGCCAACACCGACGCCCACGCCGACTGCCTCGCCGACACCCCCACCGACCGCCTCGCCGACACCCACACCGACTGCCTCGCCGACACCCACACCCACGCCCGGCGACGGTAACGACGCGGCGGCGTTCGGCGCGGTGATCGTCGTCGTCGCGCTCGCTGTCGTCACGCTGGTCGCCTACCAGGGCGGCCTCGCCGGCGGACTGGCGGTTCCGGAGCCGAACACGAACGGTGGTCCGGGTGACGGCGGGGCAGTTGCCGAACAGGCTGTCGAGCCCGAGTCGGAGCCGGCAGACGAGGCCGAGCCGGACGACGAGGAAGAGCCCGACAGCGAGGAGGAAGAGCCAGAGCCGTCGCCGGACCCCGAACTCCTGTCAGACGAGGAGCGTGTCGAGCACCTGCTGGAGCAGAACGGCGGGCGGATGCGACAGGCCGACATCGTCACCGAGACCGGGTGGTCGGACGCGAAGGTGTCACAGCTGCTGTCGTCGATGGCAGAGGAGGACCGTGTCGACAAGCTCCGGCTCGGTCGGGAGAACCTGATCTCCTTCCCCGACACCGACGATCTGCCGAGTCGTGACGAGGAGTGATCGCGGGCCCGCTCGTGGGCGACGCGACGACGTGTCTCGCAGGCTGTAACGAACGACAAGGCCTTTTGAGCGAGGTGGTGTCGAGTGAGGTATGGGATGGTACGCGATCGACGCCATCGACGACGCCATCGACGCCACGCGAGGGTTCCTCGCTCCGTTCTCGCTGGGTCGGTGGAGTCGGTTGGCGTTGATCACACTGTTTCTCGGCACCGGGGGTGTCGGGGGACAGCTCTCGAACGTCTCTAACGCGGGGGACGCGTTCGGCGGCGGGATGCAGAACGGGCAGGGTGGCGGCGGACCGGGGACCGAACTGCCGGACGGACTCTCACCGGCGGAGATTCTGTCGGGTGACAGGAGCGCCGTCGATCCGGGGGTGCTCCCGTTCGACGTGACCCTCGGGCTGGTGCTCGGGGTCGTCGCCGTCCTCGTCGGCCTGTGGCTGGTGTTCGGCGTCGTCGGAGCGACGATGGAGTTCGTGTTCGTCGACGCGCTCGCCACGGACACGGTGGCGATCCGTGGGCCGTTCCGACGGCGACTCACCGACGGACTCCGACTGTTCGTCTTCCGGTTCGGGCTGTCACTACTCGTCACGCTCCCAGTCGTCGGCGTCGTCGCCGCAGCGCTCACCGGGGTGGTCGAACTCGGGCGGATCGGGCTGGCGCAGGTGGTACTCGGTCTGCTCGGCTTCGCAGTCGTCGCCGTCCTCGTCGGTCTCGTCGAGTCGTTCACCAACCAGTTCGTCGTCCCGGTGATGATCGCGGTCGACGAGACAGTGCTCGGCGGGTGGGGGGAACTGTGGTCGGTGCTCCGCGCACAGCCGAAACAGACAGTCGTCTATCTGGTGATGCACCTGCTCGTCGGTGTGGGGATCGGAATCGTCAGAGGGTTCCTGTTGCTCGTCGGCGCAATCCCAGTCACCATCGTCGCCGGTATCGTCGGTCTCGCAGCGAGCACTGTCGCCGGAAGTCTGTGGACCGGCCCGTTCGGCGTCGGTGTCGGGCTCCTCGTCGGCGTGCTCACGTGGCTCGCTGCCGGGTTCCTGCTCGTCCTGCTCCCGGTGAACGTCCTGACGAAGACGTACGTCCGCACGTACGAGCTCCGCTCGCTCGCCGGGTTCGACGGACGGTTCGCGCTGCTGTCCCCGTCGCTGTTCGACGGTGGCGCTGCTCCCGCGGGTGACGGCGACGGACCGGGCGGTCCGCGGGGTCCCGGCGGTCCGAGTGGTTCGGGGAGTTCCGATAGTCCGAGTGCTCCGAGACGTCCCGACGGCCCAGATGATCCGAGGCGTCCCGACAGCTCAGATGATCCGAGGCGTCCCGACAGCCCAGATGATCCGAGGCGTCCCGACAGCTCAGATGATCCGAGGCGTCCCGACAGCCCAGATGATCCGAGGCGTCCCGACAACTCGGGCGACCGTTACGAGTCGGAGACCGGCGGCTTCCAGTTCCCAGACCGAGAGTCAGACGAGTCGACAGACGGCGACTCGGTGACGGGCGGGAGCAGGGCGGACGACTACGTCGACGCGACGGATGTCGTCGACCGAGACGACCGACGCGGAGAGTCCGACGGTGACAATCGGTGAGTGGAGGACTGCCAACACACAGCACGGCGAGTGAGGACGCACGGAGAAGCGAGTGAGGACGCACGGAGAAGCGAGTGAGGACGCACGGAGAAGCGAGTGAAGACACGCGAGATAGCGACTGTCGACTCGGAGTCGGCCACCAACATTCAAGTCGGCAGGTGAGGTAGTCGGGACGATGACAGACTTCTCGCGCCGCTCGGTGGTGCGGCGACTCGGGGCGGGTCTGGCTCTCTCTGCCGGCGGAGCGGCGGCAGTGACGACCGCGGGCGACAGCGACGCGACAGACGACACGTCGAGAGACGACGCGTCGGCAGACGGAACATCGACAGACGACGCGTCGGCAGACGGAACATCGACAGACGACGCGTCGACAGACAGCGCACCGACGTACCTCTACGACGCTGCGAACACGGGTGTCACAGACGCGGCAGGGCCGACGGAGTCGCCCTCGGAGCTGTGGTCGACGACGGTCGGCGACGCCGTCTTCGCACCGCCGGCAGTCGGCGGCGGCTTCTGTTACCTCACGACCGGTGACGGTCGTCTCCGTGCGGTCGACACCGAGGCCGGGGACCCGGTCTGGACGGTCGAGGGGGACCGTGGTCTGTTGACGACCCCCGCGGTGAACACCGACGGCGTCTACCTCGCGAACGAGAACCGGATCGTCCGGTCGCTCACCCGGGAGACCGGCGACGTACAGTGGTCGATTGGGACCATCGCACGCGGCGGCGGGGCGTGTGCGCCCGCGCTGGCGAACGACCTGCTGTACACCGCCGGCGCGGACGGGCTCGTCCACGCGTTCGACAGCAGCACCGGAACCCCACACTGGGAACTCCGGCTCCCGGAGGCCGTGCTCAGCTCCCTCGCCGTCGACGGTGAGACGGCGTACGTCGCCGCGGGCCGCACGGTGTACGCGGTCGACGCGACCCGGGCCGACGCGGACGCTCGGACGGAGATCGCCGGACGAGTCGTCCCAGTGACCCGCGAGCCAGCGTGGCAGAAGATCTTAGAACCGCGTCTCGGCACCGCGCTCACAGTTCGTGACGACCGCCTGATCGTCGGCACTGACGACGGTGTGACCGCACTGAATCCCGAAGACGGGGAGGTCGAGTGGCAGGTGTCCACCCGAACACCCGTGCTCGGCTCGCCGGCGTTCACGACCGACCGCCTCCTCGTCCCGACGGCGCTGGGCGACCTCGTCGCGCTCGACCCGGAGAACGGGGAGGAGTCGTGGCGAGCACGCGTCGGAGAGAAACTCGACACGCCACCGGTCGTCGCAGACGGCGTCGGCTACCTCGCCACGCGGAACGGCAGCCTCCTCGCGTTCGCGCCCGAGGACGGCAGCGTCCGGTGGCGACTCGACCGCGAGGACGGAACGCCGACTACGCCCGTGGCTGTCGGGGGGCGACTCTACCTCGCCGACTGGAACGGCACACTCACCGCGTTCGGCACACAGGGCAACTGAGACCGCACAGGGCAACTGAGACTGTCCGAGGGAACTGCGAGTCGAACAGCGGCACAGCACTGTCTCGCCGCGACCGCGAACCCACGGCGTTTTAGTCGACTCACCGGCAATAGCCGTCAACGGATGATCTCGAAGGGCTGTGAACAGTGTGCGAAGGGGGGGAAGATGGTGTTGTTCGTCTACGGCTACTGTGACCAGCGGGACTGTTTCTACTGTCCGCTGGGAGACAACCGGAAGAACGTCGACACGGTGTACGCCAACGAGCGGGAAGTGGAGTCCGACGAGGACGTGTTGACGGAGGCGCGTCGGATGGACGCACTCGGCACGTCGATCACGGGCGGGGAGCCGCAGGAACGGCTCGACCGCACCTGCCACTACCTGTCGCTGCTGAAAGACGAGTTCGGCGAGGACCACCACACCCACCTCTACACCGGGATCAC
>CAKZQY010000196.1 GCA_937142015.1 uncultured Halobacteria archaeon | reverse complement strand
TCGACACACTCGACCGGATCGCACTCGCAGTCAGCGGCGGCCTGATGCTGCTCGGTATCGTCGTCCTCGGACTGGTAGAGACGCTCGTCGGCAAGCCGTACGGGGCGTCGCCGATCACCAACGACGCGGGGACTGTCGTCGCCACGCCCGCTGTCGACCCGACCATCCGCACCGGGCTCGTAATTCTCGGGCTCGTCGTGCTCACGTTGTGGGGCCTCTACCGCACGACGACCGCGACGCCGACCGACGAGTCGACCACGTCCGACACCCACACGACAGCGTGACGCTATCGACCCGACGCTCGCACACGACTTCGACGACCGACTGTTCTGATCGACTGATCCTCGATAAATCAGCATTGAGAAGGGCCCTATCGGCTGATCACGGCGATCGACAGCTGTGGGTAAGAAGGTGGGCCTCCGCTCGCTATCTGTCACCGACGAGTTGGACACGGTCGCCGTTCACCTCGACAACCACGTCGAACAGGCTCTCGAACACGCGCCGAACCTCTGGTTCGTGTGCAGCGGGGTCCATGTGGTAGTGAGCCGCCCCGTCGGAACTGGAGATCCGGTTCTGGAGGAGGTGGAGGAACCGGAACAGCCGGTCGCGCTCCACGTACTGCAGCATCTCGGTCAGCGAGTGGATACACGCGACCGGACGGGAGTCGTCTCCCCCTCCAGACTCCGCCTCTGTCAACATCCGACTGATGGTGATTCCGAGTCGTGTCAGATCCGTCGGGTCGCCGACACGCTTGACCGTGGTCGTCCCAGCGACACCCTCCGTGTCCGAGACCGTCTCCCGTCCGCCGGAGGGGCCGCCGACCGTCAGCACGGACAGTGAGTGTGCGCGAGCCTCCGGGTGACTGCGCCACGCGTCGATCCGCTCGGTCGGCGTGCGTCCGAACCCGACGAGGACGGTGGCTGGTTCCTCACCCCCCGCGGCGTGTAACAACGGCGCACAGTGGCTGTCCGCCTCCTCGTGTGACCCGAGCACTAACACGTTCGACGCCTCGCTCACGGCGTCGACGACCCGCCGACCCCGCTGTGTCGTCTCGTCGATCCCGTGGTCGTGAGCCCCTGGCGCGTCTGGCTCGCCGACTGTCTCGGTACCTGGCGTCGACTCGCCGCCGGCGGTCTCCGCCTCCAACGGGTCTCCACGCTCGCCCGCCGGCGACTCCGCGTTCGCGGTTCCCCGCGACTGTCGGTGGCTGCCGGCCCCCGGCTCCGTCTCTGGCTCGCTGGCCGGCGTCGTCTCCAGCCCGCTGGCTGGTGCTGTCTCCGGTTCGCTGGCTGGCGTTGCCTCCGCCCCGCTGGCTGGTGCTGTCTCCGGCACGCTGGCCGCCCTCGCTCTGTGATTGTCGGGGGCTCCCGCTCCGCGGTCGTCAGAGGCTGTCTTTCTGCGGTCGTCCGTCGTCACAGCCTCGTCGGGTTCCTCGCCCGTTCGGCGCGTGTCTCGTTGCCTGTCGCTCTCGGACGACTCGCCCGTCGACTCGTGGCTGTCGGCACCGTCCGCGTCGTCTCTCTCTCGACCTCTCGCGGCTGCACGCTCTCGGCCGTTCTCGCGTGTGTTCCTGCCGCCGACATCTAGTCCGGTTCGTGGGTCGAATCCGACGCGACTCCGAATCGACCCTCCGTCGCCGTGGAGCTCTCGTCCGTACTCGTTTCCGGTGCCGCTCCGACGGGTGTCTCCTCCGCGACTTGTACTGGTGTCCCGCTGCGGACTCGCGTCGGTACCTCGCTCGGACCTCGCGCTGGTATCTCGCTCGGACCTTGCGCTGGTATCTCGCTGCGGACTCGCGTCGGTATCTCGCTGCGGACTCGCGTCGGTATCTCGCCGAGCGGCAGAGTCCCCGCTCTGTCTGGGACTGATCGACTCGATCACGTCTTCGACTACCGATCTGTCGAACGGCTCGGCGTGATCGTCGCTGTCTGTGGTCTCTCCCTCTGTCGAGGACCCGGCGTCGCTCACCGCATCGGACAGCGCGGCGAGCGACTCGACGGAGCCGCTGTCGGCCGCGGTGTCGTCGGTCCGCTCGGACTCTCCCTGATCGAGCCCGGCTGCGACGTTCGACAACGCCGACCCCGTGGTCGGTGTCGTCTGCTCCGTGGCGGCTCGCTCTCTCGACTCGGGAGACGACGAGGAGTGTGACTCGCTGTCTCTCGCGCTGCGCGTATCAGTCGATGCAGTCGCACCGCTCGAAGAAACTGTGTCGGCTGTGTCGGTCGACAGAGACGTGTCGGTCTCGTCGTCCCCGTCGACCGACGACCCGTTCTGGTCGCCCCAGCCGAAGTCGTCCACCCAGTGGAACCCGCCGTCACCGTCGTCGGTCTGCTCGCTGCCCCGTCCGTTCGACGGCGGCTCGACGCGCCCTCGCCCGTCGGTCTGCTCGCTGTCCCGTCCGTTCGACGGCGGCTCGACGCGCCCTCGCCCGTCGGTCCGCTCGCTGTCCCGTCCGTTCGACGCCCGCTTGACGCGCCCTCGCCCGTCGGTCCGCTCGCCGCCCCGTCCGTTCGACTCCGACTCGACGAGCGGACTCTCGCCGCGCCGCTGACGGACGAGCGAGACGAGGTCACGCAGCGACGGCGTCGAGTCGCTCTCGTCGTTACGCACGGCTGGTCACCTCCGTCACTCTCCCCGAACGGACAGACGGTACACTCACTCGTTAGATGTACGACACGAAGCGGTATGAGGATTGTGCCGCCTCATGTCGGTTGGTCCTCGCGGTCACGGATGTCGACGGGACGGACACAGAGGTCGCCGTCTCGGGGCGACAGCGTCGCTGACGAACGTCCAGTTCACTCGGCGTTCGCCCGACGACTCCGGGTTCACGTCGGGTGTCGAACCCACGAACGACGCGTGTTAATAGTGCCTTGTACACATACGACGGATAATTCGCGTATGCAGACCTTCCCGGCAACACCTAAGTAGTACCTGCTTTTCACGCACTCCCGTGATGATGTGGACGAACGCACGGCTGTCAGCACAGATTCCGAACGATACTAACAGGATTTCCGAAATCAGTGAACACGGGGGTGTATCGGCGTGACCGGAGTCGAGATCCTCGCCTTGCTCCAGTCGGACGTGACCGCCATCGCAGACTCGATCAACGCAGTGTGGGTGCTGGTCGTCTCGTTCCTGATCTTCTTCATGCAGCCCGGCTTCGCGCTGTTGGAGGCGGGACAGGTGAGAGCGAAGAACGCCGGCAACGTCGTCATGAAGAACATGACGGACTGGTCGCTCGGCGTCCTGATCTACTACGCCGTCGGGGCAGGGATCGCGGCGCTGGCCGGGTTCCTGACGACACCCGGTGCCGAGTACACGTTCGCCGGGGCATTCGCGTACATCACCACGCCGACGGCGTGGATCGGTTGGCTGTTCGGCGCGGTGTTCGCCATGACGGCGGCCACCATCGTCTCCGGGGCGATTGCCGAGCGGATGAGCTACTCCGCGTACGTCTTCTACGTGGTCGTTCTGGTCGCGGTGATCTACCCCGTGATTCAGGGGTTCGCGTGGGGTGGCAACGGACTGCTGTCCTCCTCGGGCTACCTCGGGGAGCTGATCGGTGCCGGGTACAAGGACTTCGCCGGTGCGACGGTGGTCCACGCGCTCGGCGGCATCGCCGGGCTGACCGCGGCGTACATGGTCGGTCCGCGTGCGAACCGTTTCGACGACGAGGGGAACCCGCGGCCGATTCCAGGCCACTCGATGCTGTTCGCCGTGATCGGCACGCTGTTCCTCGCGTTCGGCTGGTACGCGTTCAACATCGGAACGCAGGCGACGGTGTTGACGAGTGACGGGGTGTTCAACGGCGCGGCGCTCGGTCGTGTCGCGTTGAACACCACGCTGGCGATGGGTGCCGGGATGATCGCCTCGACGCTCGTCACCACCTACCGCGAGGGGAAGCCGGACCCGCTGTTCGGCGCGAACGGGCTGCTCGCCGGGCTGGTTGCGATCACCGGCGCGTGTGCTCACGTGACGTGGTTCGGCGCGATCTTCATCGGCGTGGTCGGCGGCGCACAGACGCCGCTGGTGTACCGCTGGGTCGTCGACTCGCTGCAGATCGACGACGTCTGTGGCGTGTTCGCGGTCCACGGCTCCGCCGGCTTCATCGGGACGATGCTGATCCCGTTCTTCGACGTCGCCGGGTTCAGCGTCGCACAGCTCGTCATGCAGGTCGTCGGCTCCCTGTTCATCGGCACGTGGACCGTGCTGGCGACGATGGTGACGCTGCTGATCGCCAAGCAGTTCGTCGACCTCCGCGTCTCCGACGAGGACGAACTCACCGGGCTGGACCGCGTCGAGCACGGCATCGCGGCCTACCCCGAGTTCGGCGAGACGGAGACTGTCTCGGGTGACGTGGCGACGGACGGCGGTCCCACGTCCGACGAAGAGGTCGCAACCGACGGCGGGACTGTCGTGGAGATGAGCGACAACGCTGCGACCGACCCGACGAGCCCGGCCACCGAGTCGGTCGACGGAGGTGACGCCGAATGAGCGAGAGCGAGGACGAAGTGGGGCTCGACCTCTCGGACACGGGCGACATCCAGATGGTCGTCGCAGTCATCCGCCCGGAGAAGCTGGGTGACGTGAAGGCCGCGCTGGCGAGTGTGGGCGCGCCGTCGCTCACCGTCTCCGACGTGTCCGGCCGCGGCTCCCAGCCGGAGAAGGTCGGCCAGTGGCGCGGCGAGGAGTACACGGTTGACCTCCACCAGAAGACCCGCATCGAGTGTGTGGTGGCCGACGTGCCGGCTGAGGACGTGGTCCACGCCATCGCCGACGCTGCCGAGACCGGCGAGAAGGGAGACGGGAAGGTGTTCGTTCTCCCGGTCGCCGAAGCGTACCAGATCAGAACGGGGGCGACCGGCACGGACGCGGTCTGACGACTCTCCCCGACGGTACCTCGACACCTCGGTCACGCCGCGTCGGTCGAATCGACGCTTCTCGTACGCGGACGGAACGACAGCGACCGACGCCTCTCGTATGCGGACGGAACGACAGCGACTGACACTTTTGTCTGCGGATGAGGCAACGACGACGACTCGGCAGCGACGAGACCCGAGCCGTCCGCAACGTTCGCGGCAGCGAAACGTTTTAAATTGGGTCGTTCCGTACAGCGATACGATGAGAGACGGTCACACCCTCGCGGCAGTCCGCCCGCTCCCGCGAGCCGTGCGACCGCGACCGGGCCGGTGAGGCCCGACACACTCCACTTCTCCCGAACTGTCACACTGTCTACCGCCCGCTTAGCGTGTCCGCCGTCGTTTAATTCGTTATTCTAAATCAGCAAATTTATACCCGAGTGGTGGTTCGTCACTCGTGATGACAGACCGCGTGGCGCTCGCGTTCAGCGGGGGACTCGACACGACAGTGTGCGTCCCGCTGTTGGAGGAGGAGTACGGCTACGACGACGTGATCGGCGTGACAGTCGACGTCGGCCAGCCGGACGAGGAGTTCGTCGAGGCCGAGGCGACCGCGGAGGCGTTGGACCTCGATCACTACATCGTGGACGCGCGAGCGGAGTTCTCGGAGCTGTGTCTCGACGCCGTGCGGGCGAACGCCACCTACCAGGGCTACCCGCTGGGGACGGCGCTCGCGCGCCCGGTGATCGCAGAGAAGATTCTCTCCGTCGCACAGGAGCAGGGCTGTACCGCGCTCGCACACGGCTGCACCGGGAAGGGGAACGACCAGCTCCGGTTCGAGGCCGTCTGGCGCGCCAGCGACATGGACGTGATCGCGCCGGTGCGCGAACTCGGACTCACACGCGAGTGGGAGATGGAGTACGCCGCAGAGCGGGACCTCCCCGTCGAGGGTGGCAACGAGGGAACGTGGTCCATCGACACGAACCTCTGGTCACGGTCCGTCGAGGGCGGCGATCTCGAACACCCAGAACACGTCCCCGGGACGGAGATCTACGAGTGGACGGAGAACCCGACCGCCGAGACAGCCGAGGTGGAGATCGGCTTCGACTCCGGGTACCCCGTCACGCTCGACGGGGAGTCGATGGAGCCGGTCGAGCTGATCGAGACGCTGAACGATCTCGCGGGGCAGTACGGCGTCGGTCGGACGGACCTGATGGAAGACCGGATGCTCGGGCTGAAAGTGCGCGAGAACTACGAACACCCGGCAGCGACGACGCTGTTGGCGGCCCACGAGGGGCTCGAACAGCTCGTGTTGACACAGGAGGAACGTCAGTTCCTCACGCAGGTCGACCAGCAGTGGGCACAGAAAGCCTACGAGGGGCTGATCGACGCGCCGCTCGTCGACGCGCTAGAGGGGTTCATCGACGTGACGAACCAGCGCGTGACCGGCAGCGTCACCGTCCGGTTCGAGGGCGGACAGGCACGCGTCGTCGGCAGAGAGTCCGAGTACGCGGCCTACTCCGCCTCGGCGGCGTCGTTCGACACCGCGTCCGTCGGCGACATCGAACAGGCGGACGCGACCGGAGTGGCGAAGTACCACGGGTTCCAGAGCCGCTTGGCGAACGCCGCGAGTGAGGCGAGCCAGACTGACGCGAAAATTGTCGGCGACGAAACGGACAGCACGGCAGAACACGCGGTATCCAACGAGGCAGACGACACTGCGGCGGAGTGATCGACGTGACTGACCGCGAGACGACTGGCGACGACCGCGAGACGACCGGCACTAGCCGCGGGGCCGCCAGCAACGGCCACGAGACTGCCGGCGACTCCGATGCCGCTAACGGCACCGACTCCGATGCCGCCGACAACGGCACCGTCATTCGCGGCGAGCGGTTCGGCGGTGGTCCAGCGCGGTCGTTCCTCTCCAGTCTCGCGGCAGACGAGCGGATTTTCGCGGCGGACCTCGCCGTCGACCGCGCGCACGTCGTGATGTTGACAGAGCGAGGGATCGTCGAGTCGGCGGTCGCGGGCGAGATTCTCGACGCGCTCGACGAGATCGAGGCCGCGGGCCACGCCGGGTTACCCGACGGCGAGGACGTTCACGAGGCAATCGAGTCGGCGGTCGTCGACCGCGTCGGCGCGGACGGCGGCCGGATGCACACCGCACGCTCCCGCAACGACGAGGTCGCGGCGTGTATTCGGTACAGACTCCGCGAGGATCTGCTGGGAGCGGTCGAGGCGACGCTGGATCTCAGGGCGGCGCTGCTCTCGGTCGCGGAGTCACACGCCGAGACAGTGATGCCCGGCTACACACACCTCCAGCCCGCACAGCCGACGACCGTGGCACACTGGGCGTTGTCCTACGAGAGTGCAGTCGCGCGCGACACGGCGCGGCTCCTCGCCGCGTTCGACCGGACGAACCGGTCGCCGCTCGGCGCGGCGGCGTTCGCCGGCACGACGTTCGACGTGGACCGTGAGCGGGTCGCGGACCTGCTCGGCTTCGACGGTGTCGTCCGCAACAGCGCCGACGCCGCTGCCGGCCGCGACGTGTTGCTGGAAGCGGTCGGGTCGTTAGCGACCGCCGCCACGACGCTGTCCGGGCTCGCCGAAGACACCCTGTTGTTCGCCAACCGCGGATTCCTGACGCCCGACGACGACTACGCGTCGACCTCCTCGATCATGCCACAGAAGGTGAACCCCGACACGCTGGAGCTGGTGCGTGCGACGGCGGGCGACGCCGTCGGCGGACTGACGGGACTGTTCACCACGCTGAAAGGACTTCCACGCGCGTACAACCGCGATCTCCAGCGTGCGACACCCCACGCGTGGGACGCCGTCGACGCCGTCACCGAGGCGACCGAGGTCGCCGCGGGCGCAGTGGCGACAGCAGAGTGGCACGCGGAACCGCTCGCCGCGGCCGCTGGCGAGGGGTTCTCGACCGCGACGGGTGTCGCCGATCTGCTCGCACAGGCCGAGGCTGCGCTCGACGCCGGCGACCGCGAGGCTGCGCTCGACGCTGTCGACGCCGCCACGGAGGCGGTGCTCGGAGAGCCGGCGACCGAACGTGTCGACCGTGCGGCGCTGCTCGCTGCGCTCGACCCCACCGAGAGTGTCGCGGCCCGCGACTCCGCCGGCGGCCCCGCACCCGCGGCGACGGCCACTGAACGGACGGCTGCTGCCGACGCCGTCGAGACACACCGCGGTGAACTGACCGCGCGCCGCGATGGGCTCGCGGACGCCGAGGAGTCGCTGTCGAGCGCTGTCGCGTCGATTCAGTCGACCACCGCGTCGGACGAGTCGAGTGTCGTGTCTGACCAGTCGACTACCGCGTCGGACGGGTCGAGTGTCGTGTCGGACCAGTCGACCACCGCGTCGGACGAGTCGACAGGATCGGAGGTGAGCGACCGTGAGTGAACGAGTCGGCGCTCTCGCGGACGCCGAACACGACGTGTCCCGTGCTGTTGGCCGCTCGGCTGTGCGGAGCGGTCGACCGTTGGTGCAGTCTGCGATATCGAAGCCACGGCCACCAATCCCGACCCCGCCGGCAGCGGTGCCGCGGCCACCAACCCTGGACCCGACGGGAGCAGTACCACTCCCGGTACCCGGGGTGCTACTCCCAGTACCCGAGGTGCCACTCCCAGTACCCGAGGTACCGCTCCCGGCTCCGGGGGTGCCGCTCCCGCCGCCCCGGGAGGGGCAACAGAACACACCACCACGACACACGCGACTTCGACGCCGAACGCCGCCGGCACCGAACTCGCTCGGAACGCCAGAACGCGCGTAGTGACGACTCCGCGATTTACTTGCAAAAATTAAATCGACGAATTAAAGTGGTCTCCCGCCAGATAGACGAACACGCCATGACCGAGGCAGACTGCGTCGAGTGCGGGGCAACAGTCACCCTGCACGACGACTACGAGATCGGAGAGATCGTCGACTGCACGACGTGCGGAGTAGAGCTGGAAGTGCTCGACACGGAGCCGCCGGTCCTCGACAGAGCCCCCGAACTCGAAGAGGACTGGGGTGAGTGAGAGTGAAAGTCGGACTGCTCTACTCCCGGATTCGACGGGACGAGAAGCTGCTGCTCGCGGAACTGCGCGACCGTGACCACGAGGTGGAGAAGGTGGACGTTCGGAAGACGACGTTCGGTGTCGGTGCTGCCGCCGACGAGGCGGCGGTCGATGTGGGCGCGGCAGCCGACGTGGACGGTACCAGTGAGGGCGACGTAGCCGACGAGAGCGCAGGCGACGACACGGACACAGACGGCGACACGGACACAGGCGGCGACACGGACACTGCCCGCACCGCCACAGAGGCGGCCGAGGTGTTGCGTGACTGCGACGTGGTGTTAGACAGGTGTCTCGCCACCTCGCGGTCGTTGTACTCCACACGGTTCGCGGAGGCGTACGACGTGCCCGTGGTGAACAGCCCGGAGACGGCGCGCCTCTGTGCCGACAAGGTAGAGACGAGTCTCACGCTCGCCGCCGCGGGGATTCCCACCCCCGAGACGACGGTGGCGTTCGACACGGACACCGCGCTGGAGGCGGTCGAGTCGTTCGGCTACCCCTGTGTGGTCAAGCCGGTGATCGGCTCGTGGGGGCGGCTGATGGCGAAGCTGGAAGGCCGCGCCGCCGCGGAGGCCGTGCTCGAACACAAGGCGACGCTGGGCCACTACGAACACAAGGTGTTCTACATCCAGCAGTTCGTCGACAAGCCCGGCCGCGACGTGCGCGTGGTGACGCTCGACGGGGAGCCTGTCGCCGCGATGACACGCTCCGGCGACCACTGGCTGACGAACGCGAGTCGGGGAGCCGAGACGAACGCGTTCGAGCTCGACGACCGCGCGGAAGAGCTGGCTCGTGCGGCGGCCGACGCCGTCGGCGGCGGGCTGCTCGGGGTCGACCTGATGGAGACCGGCGACGACTACACCGTCCACGAGGTGAACCACACGGTCGAGTTCAAGGCGCTGAACGACGCCGTCGAGACGGACGTTCCCGCTGCGGTCGTCGACTGGCTGGAGTCACAAGCGGCCGAGACAGAGACCGAGGCGGACACAGAGACCGAGGCGGACACAGAGACCGAGACGAACACAGAGACCGAGACAGACGACGGCGACAGCGACGAGGAGGTGACCCCAGTCGCATGAGCGCGGTCGACCGGGACGCGACGGCGGCGACGGAGACGTACACCGCGACGGTGATCGGAGCCTCGGGGTTCACCGGCGGCGAGCTGTGCCGGCTGCTCGCAGACCACCCGAACGTGGAGATCGAGGCGGCGACCTCTCGGCAGTACGAGAACCGCTCGCTCGGGACAGTCCACCCGAACCTCCGCGATCTGGACCTGCGGTTCTCCGATCCGGAGGAGCTGCCGGCGACGGACCTGCTGTTCGCGGCGACGCCACACGGCGTCTCGATGGAGCAGATCGACGCGTTCCGGGCGACCGCGGAGACGGTGGTCGACCTCTCGGCGGACTTCAGGCTCCCGACCGAGGCGGCCTACGACGAGTGGTACGACGGCCACGACGCGCCGGCCCACCTCGACGACGCGGTGTACGGGCTGCCGGAGCTGACACGCTCGGAGCTGGTCGGCGCGGACCTGATCGCCGCTGGCGGCTGTAACGCCACCGCGGCGCTCGTCGGTCTCGCGCCGCTGGTCGAGTCGGAGATTCTCGACACGGACGATCGGGTCGTCGTCGACGTGAAAGTCGGCTCCAGTGAGGGCGGAGCCGGCGGTGGGAAGGCGGCCGCACACCCGGAACGGTCGGGTGTCGTCAGACCGTACGCGCCGACCGGTCACCGCCACCAGGCGGAGATCGAGGCGTACCTCGGCATCGAGACGGCGTTCACCGCACACGCGGTCGACATGACACGCGGCGCGTCGGCGACGTGTCACGCCTTCACCGATCCGGTGTCGAAGCGCGACCTGTGGAGCGCGTACCGCGACGCCTACGAGGCGGAACCGTTCGTCCAGCTGGTCGCCGGCGGGAGCGGCGTCTACCGCTACCCGGAGCCGAAGAGTGTCGCCGGCACGAACCACGCCGAGGTCGGGTTCGAGGTCGACCCCGACGCCGGCCGTGTCGTCGTGTTCTCCGCGCTGGATAACCTGATGAAAGGCTCGGCCGGGCAGGCGGTCCACGCTGCCAACGTGGCGCTGGAACTGCCCGAGACCGCTGGACTCGACCACCGTGGCCTCCACCCCGTGGGAGCACCGTGACAACGAACTACACGAACAGCGAGTACCATGACTGAGGAAACTACTGCGAACGACGACGCTGTGGCGGTCGGTGTGAACAGCGACAGCGTACCAGTCGACGCGGTCGAGGGAGAGACGGTGACGTTCGCCGCGGACGGCGGCTCTCCGGAGACCGACCGAGAGCTAGAGCCGGAGACGCTCGTCGTCAAGATCGGCGGCGCGGAGGCGGTCGACCCAGAGGCGGCAGTGGGCGACGTGGCCCACCTCGTCGCCAACGGCGTCCGCGTCGTCGTCGTCCACGGCGGCTCGACGACAGTCGACCAGACACTCGACCAGATGGGAGTCGAGCCGGAGTACGTCGAGACGCCGGAGGGTGTCTCCGGGCGGTTCACCGACGCCGAGACGATGGACGTGTTCACGATGGCGATGGCGGGGAAGGTGAACACTGATCTGGTCGCGCGGCTCCGCAACGCGAGTGTCGACGCGCTCGGCCTGTCGGGTGTCGACGGTGGACTGCTCACCGGCCCGCGCACCTCCGCCGTGCGGATTCTCGAAGACGGTCGCAAGAAGATCAGACGCGGCGACCACTCCGGCCGGATCGAGTCCGTACGGACTGAGCTGTTGGAACTGCTCCTCTCGGAGGGGCACGTCCCAGTCGTCTCCGTGCCGATGTTCGGCGACGACGGTGAGGAGTTCCGCCCGGTGAACGCGGACGCCGACAGAGCAGCCGCGGCGGTCGCGGGCGCACTCGGCGCGCCGCTGGTCGCGCTGACGGATGTGGCTGGGGTGTACGCCGATCCCGACGACCCAGAGACGCTGATCGAGCACGTCGAGACCGCTGCCGGGTTCGAGACGCTCGAAGACGCCGCAGAGGGGTTCATGACGCGGAAAGTGATGGCCGCACAGGAGGCGCTGGAAGCCGGGTCGCCGACGGTCGTCGTCTCCGAGGCGACTGTCCGTGACCCCATCGTCGCCGCCTTGGGCGGCGCTGGTACCCGGATCGACCGCGCTGCTGTCGTCGAGGAGGACAACACGGTCGCGGACGACGATGTGGTTGGAGACGACGAAGCGATCACAGACGGCGACGACGAAATTGGAGACGACGACGAGGAAGCCCCGGAGGTGGAGTCGTGACGACCGACGGCGGAGAGGCGAGCGTCGCCGGCAGTCGTCCAGAGCGTCTCGACGACACAGACGAGGCCGGCGAGGGGTTCGTCTTCTCGGAGAAGCCGTTGGAGATCGTCTCCGGGGAGGACGTGTACCTGACAGACGCAGACGGAAACGAGTACCTCGACTTCGGCGCGTCGTACGCTTGTACGCCGGTCGGCCACTGTCACCCGTCGGTCGTGGCGGCGGTCCACGAACAGGTCGACGAGATGCTGTACGTGCAGGCGTCGTACCCGACACCGGCGCGGACGGCGGCCTACGAGAAGCTGGGTGCGGTCGCACCGCCCGGCTTGCAGAACGTCTGGCTGTGTAACTCCGGGACGGAGGCGAACGAGGCCGCGCTGAAGTTCGCCCGCTCGGCGACCGGTCGCAAGAAGATCGTCGCCGCGAAGAACGCGTTCCACGGCCGGACGATGGGCGCGCTGTCGCTCACGTGGAAACCGAAGTACCGCGCCGGGTTCGACCCGATTCCGCGCGGCGTCCAGTTCGTCCCGTACGGCGACGCCGAGGCGCTGCGGGAGGCTGTCGACGAGGACACTGCCGCCGTGTTCCTCGAACCGATTCAAGGCGAGGGCGGCATCTACCCCGCGAGTGAGACGTACCTCCAGACCGCACGCGAGGCGACGACGGAGGCTGGCGCGGCGCTCGTGTTCGACGAGATCCAGACCGGGCTCGGTCGCACCGGGTCGCTGTGGGCGTGTGAACGTGCAGGTGTCGTCCCCGACGCCATCACCACGGCGAAGGGTGTCGCCTCCGGCCTGCCGCTGGGTGGCACGATGTGTGCCGACTGGCTCGCCGAGGGAGCCGGCGACCACGGCTCGACGTTCTCCGGCAACCCGGTCGTCTGTGCGGCCGCCAACGCGACGCTGGAGACGCTCGTCGAGGACGACCTCGCCGACAACGCCGCGACAGTCGGCGACTACCTCCGCGAGCAGATCGAGATCGCTGCCGAGGAGGAGGGTCTCCCGATTCGGGAAGTACGCGGTGCCGGTCTGATGCTCGGTGTCCAGATCCGCCGTGGCGCGAACCGCGTGCTCCGTCAGCTGGCGCTCTCAGAGTCCGTGCTCGCGCTGCCCGCAGGGCGGACGGTGGTGCGACTCCTCCCGCCGCTGACCGTCACGGAGGAACACGCCGACCAGGTCGTCGAGTCGCTGACGGAGGTGTTGTCCCGTGGCTGACGACGACTCGCAGATCCCAGAGAGCGTGACGTGGACCGCCGACGCGGGTGGTCACTCGGTCGGCGGCGAGGTCCACGACACTGACGGCCGCTCAGTCGTCGACAGTCTCTCGCCAGACGGTCTCTCGCCAGACGGTCTCTCGCCAGACGGTGGAATCGTCCAGCGGCGCGCGGCCGCCAGCGCCTCACTCGACTCCCCGGCCAGACGGCTGCTGTGGGATCTCGTCGTGACACCCTCCCCCTCCGGCGAGGAGGCGGACGCCGCGACAGTGTTGGCCGCGTTCCTGAGCGGTCAGGGCCGCGAGGTGTGGATCGACGAGGTGGGCAACGTCCGCTCGCCAGCACCGAACACGCCGCTGGGCGAGGACGTGCTGCTCACCTCACACATCGACACGGTGCCCGGCGAGGTGACTCCACGGGTGACTGCCGTCGACCCCGAGGAAGCGCGGTGGGGCCACAACCCCGTGCCGGAGTTCGTCAGTGACGACGACGGAACTGGGTCCGACGGGTCGAGTGCGTCAGACGAGTCGAGTACGTCCGAGGAATCGAGTACGTCCGACGGGTCGAGTACGTCCGAGGAATCGAGCGCGTCAGGGGAGTCGACGACTGCAGACAGCACAGACATCGGCACGACAGTGACAGAAGTGCCGGAGCTGTGGGGTCGCGGGAGCGTCGACGCGACCGGGCCACTGGTAGCGATGGCAGTCGCGGCAGCCGAGACAGGCGCGTCGTTCGTCGGCGTCGTCGGCGAGGAGACGAGCTCCCGAGGCGCGCGGTACCTCGTCGACGACAGGCCAGCGCCCGCGGCGGTGGTCAACGGCGAGCCGTCCGGCTGGGACGCCGTGACGCTCGGCTACCGCGGGTTCCTCGCTGGCGAGTACACCGTCGAGACCGCCGCAGGACACTCCTCGCGCCCGGAGCCGAACGCGGTGCAGTACGCCAGCAACTGGTGGCACCGCGTCGCCAGCACTGTGGTCACCGACGGCGGCGCGCTCGCGGGTGTCGACCGCTACGCCGCGGTGCCCGGCGCGACCGAATCCGACGGAGACGCTGGAGAGAGGACTGCGGCCGCAGACACGGCAACAGACCCTGCAGACACAACGGGAGACGGATCGAGAGCCACGAGCCACAGAACGGGAGACGGATCGAGAGCCACGAGCCACGGAGCGACGAACGCGACACCGGGCACCACAGACGGCGGTGCGGTCGGCGCACCGACTCGGGCGGGTATCGACGATCAGTCGGAGTCGCCGCCGGACAGCGGCGTGTTCGAGTCAGTGACCGCGACGCCGGTCACGTTCGACGGCGGGCCGACGGAGGACGGTCACGCGGTCCGCGCGACTGTCGAGGCGCAGTTCCGTATCCCACCCGGCTCTTCGGCGGCGGAGATCCGCGAGCGGGTGGAGTCGCTCACGGAGTACGGCAGTCTGTCGTGGGGTGACTCGATCCCGCCGACGACTGCCAGTCCACGGACGCCGCTGGCCCGTGCGTTCCGCGTTGCGATCAGACAGGCTGGCGGCGACCCGAGTCTGCTCCGCAAGACCGGCACCGCTGACGCGAACCTCTACGACGAGGCGTGGGACGCACCCGTCGTGACGTACGGGCCGGGCGACTCTGCGCTGGATCACACCGCCGAGGAACGCCTCCCGCTGCCGGCGCTCGACCGCGCGAGCGACGTGCTCGTCGCCGCCGTCGACCGAATCCGACGGGGGCAGTAGCCCCCACCTCTCTTTTCTCTCGACTGGACCCGAACCGTCCGACCGAGACTGTCGGTCGGACGACCGACCCGAAGACCAACCAGCACATCCCCGATACAGCATCCCGCCACAGACAGATGTCGACACTCACGCCACACGACACCACGGACGACTCGCCAGCACACTACACCGACGTCGACGACCTCACCACAGCGGAGGTCGAGAGCCTCCTCGACAGCGCCGCACAGCGACGCGCGGACGGGAGCCGCTCCCCGCTCGCAGAGCAGACTGTCGCGCTGTTGTTCGAGAAACCCTCGACACGGACGCGTGTCTCCTTCGAGACGGGACTGACGCGACTCGGCGGGCACGCGCAGTTCCTCGGTCCGGACGACCTCCAGTTGGGCGCGGGAGAGCCGCTGCGGGACACTGCCCGCGCGCTGTCGGGCTACGTCGACGGCATCGTCGCACGACTGTTCGACCACGAGGATCTGGAGACGCTCGCGGCGTACTCCGCTGTCCCGGTGATCAACGGTCTGACCGACGCGGCACACCCGTGTCAGACGCTGGCTGATCTGCTCACGCTCCGGGAGACGGCCGGACTCGACGGCAGTGTCGCGTGGGTCGGCGACGCCAACAACGTCTGTCGCTCGCTCGTTGTCGGCTGTGCGATGCTGGATGTGGATCTCACCGTCGCCTCGCCCGAGGGGTACGGCCTCGATGCGGACCACCTCGATCACGCTGCCAGTCTCGGAACGGAGCCAGCGACGACGACGGACCCCGAGGCGGCTGTCGCGGACGCCGACGCTGTCTACACCGACGTGTGGGTGAGCATGGGTGAGGACCCGGACGGTGACAAGCGCGCCGCGTTCGAAGCCGGCGGGTTCACTGTCGACGAGGACCTGCTCGATCTGGCTGCCGAGGATGCGGCGCTCATGCACTGTCTCCCGGCGCACCGTGGCGAGGAGGTGACCGACGACGCGCTCGAAGGCGCACACGCTGTCGTCTGGCGGCAGGCGGAGAACCGGCTGTACACACAGGAGGCGCTTCTCGAACACCTGCTGGCTGCGTGAAACAGTCGCCTCGATCGGAGATGACTGGAGAGAGGCGTTCTAGAGATACTCTGTCACGTACTGGGTCTCGAACGCATTCAGGTCCGCGAGCGCCGTCGTCGCTACGGTCAGGATAATCTGATAGCCCTCCAACTCCGACGGCAGGTTGCTGAGAAACGAGGTAATGTCGCTCGCGTTTCCACTGTCTGGCTCTTTCCCGTACGGGGAGTCGACGATGAACACTCGAATCGGGAGTGATCCGTCCAACGAATCGAGATACCTCAGTACGGCCGTCTGGAACAGGAGTGACTGTATCGAACCCTCTACCGAGTCTCCGTTCTCCCGAGTCGAAGGCTTGTCCTCACCCTCGGTTCTGTGGATGGTGAAGTTGTACCCATCGTCGAACGAGACGGCTGTTGCGTCGGCGAACAACCCGTCCTCGAAGTAGTCCAGCAGGCGGGTCATGATCTCTTCCAACTCTTCTGTGATACTCTGACGTTCGTACTCGATTTCCCTCCTGACGTACTTCTCGAACGACTGGAGGATCTGCTGCCGGTGTGACTTCTGCTCTCGTTGCTCGTTCAGCGCTCGCAGTTCGCCGACTCGCGTCTGTACCTCTTCGAGTTCGTCTGTTCGAGCGTCGAGTCTCACTTGTACGTCGGTCGCCGTCTCTCTGAGTTCGTCAATTTCGCTTTCGAGTTGGTTTCGCCGTGTGACGTACTCCATCAGATCAGTCTCTTCAATCTGCTCTTCGACCTGCTCACGCTGTGTTTCGAGGTTCTCGATCCGCTCTTCCAGCGTCTGAACCTCTCCGGACAGTCTCTGTTGTGTATCCTGCAGTCGGTCTATCTCCTCGCGCCGCTCGCGCTGTTCGATTACCCGTTCTTCCGCGTCTGTCTCGCTCTCGACTTCGAGCCGGTCGTCTGGCACGCTCTTGTCACAGAGCGGGCAGTCCCCGTGTTCGAGAAGCCGTTCGGCCTGCTCGTTCGTCACCTCGTGTGTACAGATCGGGCACCGATCCGGGAGACTCAGCAGCTCCTGGAGGTCGGTTGCCACCGACCCGATTTCACGTGAGAGTTCCGACTCTCGGTAGCGTGAGAGCTGCTGGCGGGTCTGCCGCAGCTCGTCACGCTTGTCGAGACGTTCGGACCGAAGCTCGTTGATCCGTCTGTTCAGTCGTCCCTTCTCGGACTGGAGACGGTCGATCTCGTCTTCTCCGTCGATGATCTCCTCGACAGACGAGAGCTCCGCTCTTCGCTGGTTCAACTTCTCTCGGAGTTCGTCGTGGCGGTCTCGGAGATCCGCCACCTCTGACTCCAGTGTCTGCATTCGGCTCTCTGCTTCGACGAGGTCCGTGGCAGCGCTCGCCTCTTGCTCTGTCGGCGCGTACTCACTCTCTCGCCGTCTCTCACTCTCGTCGATCACCTTCGTCAGATTCAGGCCGAACAACAGGTCGAGGAACTTCTCTTTCTCTTGCCAGTCGAGAAACGCTCTGGAGCTGTCTGACTGAAAGAAGAACAGCGAGAACATGTTGTAACGGCCGAAGTCTCGTGACTCGTAGGGCCACAGCTCGATCAACTCCGACACGTCTCGCTGTTGATCACGGGCGGTGAGTGATACTGGGGACCCATCCGGATCTTCGGTGACCTTCGGGCGGTCGTGGTCTGCGTAGCCGCGACCTTCGTCGGTCAACTCGCGGTGGATCTGGTACTCGCTGTCGTCGACCTGCCAGAACCCGTCTGTGTAGAGTGTTTCGTAACCCTCGGTCACTGGGTTGACCAGCCTCGCGCGCTCCTTCTCCTGCAATCCCAAGAGATTGAACCGAATCGCATCGACCAACGATGTCTTGCCACTCGTGTTCGACCCGTGTACAACTACGTCGCGCTGATCGAACCGCACTGATGTCTCCGCTTCGAGCGTTTTGAACCGTTTTGCGACGATGCGGTTCAGCTGGACTACTTCCCTCTCTGCCTCTGTGTCAGTCTCGCGTTCGCCGAGTAGGTCACGACACAGTTCGATGTCTTCCGAGTCGAACTGCTCGTCTTCCCCGAGCTCCTGCTCGATACGAGCCACGACATCGTCACGATCAGGCATCCACGGACACCTCCGCGGCGTCGTCGGCTGAATCGTCGTCACCAGTGAATGTCGCCTGCCGGGGTGGCAACAGTCTCTCTCCTGTTTCACGAGGGGCTACGTCGGTTTCGCTGTCGATGTACGCACGTATCTGATCGACTGTCTTCCCCGCGAGACTGCTGATCGCCCGCTCTTGAGCGCGGTCCCAGTCGGACAGAATTTCGCTGTCGAAGTCGCCCAAGACGCTGTCGAACCGACTCAGGAGCATCTGCCCGTCGAGGGTCAGTTCGAGTCCGTACGTGTGTTCGTGCTCTGCGACCTCTCCCGTCCCCTCGTCCGAGATGACTGTCTCCTCGACGAGTCCGTTCGCGTATAGACGATCTTTGTCCACGTACGCGCTCCTGGAGAACGGTCCGGAGCTCCGCTTCCTGAAAGAGTAACGGTAGCCAGTCGTCTCCAGCAGTCCGAATTCACTCTCGTCGACGACCGACCCTGTCTGCGTCCGTTTCAACTCCAAGTTCGTGACGAACAGGAGCTTCTGAAACCGATACCGCGATTCGAGACACGGCTCGTCTGCTACGGTCGTATAGCGGTCGAACAGCCTGAGCATCATGATCAGATCGACGAGTTCGTCGAGACCGTACTCGAGCAACTGCTCCGAGTGGTACGTCTCTGCGACAGGTACCGTCCCTGTAGCGAACGCGTCGACTGTCGCCTCGTCGACACCGAACGACTGGAGTAAGTCGACGACGCGGTCGTCGGAGAACACGCGACTGTTCAGGAAGTCGTGGTACTCCTCACCGTAGTTCTCGAACTCACCGTAACTGGAGATCTCGGCGTTGTGAATGTCTGCGACAACGACGAAGTACTCGTCTCGCTGTTGTGTGTCCAGTCCCGCCCACTCGCCTGCTCGCTCGATTGCTCTCCACTCGTTAACCATGGTTCACACCTCCGAAGTCCTCCAGCAGAGTGCAGACGGCGTTGTTCCACCCTTTGATCGCCATCTTACCTGCCGTACCGCGCGCCGGATTCACCATATTCAGGTACGTCGACGCTTTCGCAACGAGTACTTTCTTGTCGGTTATCACTTCGATGCGGTCACGGTAGGTCTCTTCCAGCGTCTGGCGCGCTTCGTCCCCCCTGTCTTCGATACAAACGTACACGTCTGTTTGCCGTGGAATCGAGAGAGTCGTCAGGTATTGGTCCAGTTGGCCACTGTGTTCAGCGTCGAAAAGTTGGTCGCAGTGGATTAGCCAGAGGCTGTGCTGGACAAGCCACCCGTGTCGTTCCACTCGCTCTGTGCCGTTCGGGTGTTCTTCGAGCGTCAGCTTCTCCCCGTCGATTTCCTCGCGGATCTCCTCTGCGAGGTCGTCGATTGGCTCACCAAACAGCCTCTCACGATCACAGATCACAACGAGATCCTCGTCGTGTGTCTCCACATCGTCTAGCGACTCGTATCGTTCCAACTTTCGTCACCTCTCGTGTCCCCGATGTCTGAAAGCTGTTTCTCGATCATTGTTAATGTTTTGTGTTGCTTCACCAATCGTGGGTTCTCTGTCTCGCCAGTGACGATGTCTCGTCGACTGACACTGGAACTGCGGTCACGAAAGTCCGTGAGCCACGACTCGAAGGCGCGACGTAGCTGAGTTCCTTCGTTCGTCTTCGCGTCTGTGAGCGTGTCGAGCAGTTCTTCGCTGTGGTCGACGAGTCGGTGGTACGTCTCTACCTGACTACGCCCCGCTACATCGGTGTCTCGTGCGTCGGCGAGCGCATCCTGCCATCTATCGATTCGACGCATCCTCTCGCGTGGCCGGTCGAACAACTCACCGGGACCCAGACGCAACACGAGCGTGCTGATAACCGCGGTAAAGAAACTGCTCACAGTGATACCGACGAGCACGTCGGGGGTGTCGAGCTGAGTCACGGCACCCGTCACCGGGTTGGCGACGAGGTATCCGAGAGACACGACGGCGAGAGAGACGCCGAAGTAGCAACCGACTGCGACGAGAATCGGTAATCGACGGTGGAGACTCGGCGAGAAGGTCCATGCGCCGACCCTCCGGAGCGTGCGGTAAGAAACACCGAGCGCGACGGGAGTGATTGCTGTGTAGAGAACCGACGAGAGTGGTCCGTACGGTGCAGCCGTGTTCTGGAGTCCGAAGAGACTCACCACGAACGGGAACAGAGCGGGGACAGGCAGCGCGAGAAACGGTACGTATCCCGCGCCGAACGTGAGCCAGTCTTCCAGTCGAGCACCGAGAGGAAGGTTACTCATCCACTCGTGGGTGTCGTTCGTGTCCGATCAAATTAAAATCACAGGACAGGTCGTGGTTGAATCTCCACGATACCGACTACTACCGGGTGCCGATCAAGTTTCTCGCACACCACGACCTCGTCCCGAGTTTGTGACCGACGCAGTCACTCACCACCGCGGCAGGCGGCAGCGACCTCGGCGATCAGCCGCCGGAGTTCCGCCGTGTCGGCCTCGGCGCTGGTGACGACCGCTCGCTCGACAGCAGCGGAGCCGTCAGTTTCGAGCGTTCGAGCGAGTTCGTCCACGGCAGCGACGGTGCTCGTCGCGTTCGCACGCAGGAGTCGCGCCGCGTGCTCGCCCTCCAGCGTCGTCGGCTCTGCGGTGCCGACCTCGCGTGTCACCACCGGTCCATCGAGACGCTCGACGGTGACTCGTTCCGCCTCCGTCTCGGCTCGGAGGAATATCTCGCCTGCTGCGGCCTCTGGCTCGACACGTACGTCGTCGGTCTCGATCACGACCAACGGGGTGACGCGACCCGCCTCGTGGACTGCGAGACCGTCCCGAGCGTGTCTGAGGTGGTACTGCCCCGCCAGTTCTCGTGTCTCGTCACCAGCCCGGTGTGTGATCCGGAACTGCCCGGCGTGTGTCGTGACGTGGTCTGTACTGCTCGTTTCCGCGCCGTCGCGGGGTTTATCGGAATTGGACGTTGAGAGACTCATTGCTGTGTAACCCGCACAGTGTGCGGCGGTAGGAGTGCCCCAAACACTCCTGCCACTTGCTGCCGTTCGCACAGCGAGTGGCAACGCCGCGTGCTGTGCGTGTCTGTGTGGGTCGGCCCCCAACTTAGGTTTTACGCAAAAATTCGGAATTTTCTGTCTCCCGTCGAGATTGTCTCGGCGCGATTGCTGTGCGGCAGGGGGAGTGACGGCCTACAGCACCTCGTGCATCGGTGCGGCAGTTCCTTCGTCAACGAACGAGCGCAGTTTCTCCCGCTGGGTGTCGTCGTCGTCCTCCTCCGTGTCGATTCCCGCGGCGTCTTCGAGATCGGAACGGAAGGCGAGTAGATCGAACGGCTCCACCGGTGTCGACCCGTCACAGAACGTCGCT
>CAKZQY010000195.1 GCA_937142015.1 uncultured Halobacteria archaeon | reverse complement strand
AAACGAGGGGCCGCGAGTCAGCATGTGGTACGAACGAGAAGCTGAATCGGACTGATAGTGATTACTGCGAATAGTTCCACGGAGGGCGTCGAAAACCGACGGCTCAGACGCTCTGCTCACCGACACGAGTCGCCACGGCGGTAAAGACTCGCAGTAATCACTATGAGAACTCCACCAGCGAGTCTGAACGCGCTGTCACTACCAGGGACCACCTTTTTCAATCATCCACGCATCCAAACGTGTAATGAGTGATTCAGTGCCGGAGACGGGTTCCGAGAGCGATCCTCCGACGATCTTCGACGCTTGCACGCCGAGAGAGGACGTTCTGACCGGCAACCTCGCGGAGGATCAGTTCGCAGCCTCGCTGGCGGACGTCGCACACACCGACGAAGCCCCGGCAGTGTACGCGGACCCGCAGTTGTTCTTCGAGAAGACGTACCCGACGACCGGCCTCCAGACACTGCTCGAACGGTTGGCTCGGCGGTTCGTCGGGCACCACCGCGGCGAGTACAGCGGGACGAACGGCGTCTTGCGGTTGGACACGTCCTTCGGCGGTGGGAAGACGCACAACCAGATTGCCGCCTACCACGTAGCAGAACAGCCGACCGCGGTGCCAGACCTGACTGACTTCCTCCACTCCGAGGAGGTTGCGGCGAGGTACACCGACGCGGCCGCACTCGGTCTCGACGTGAACACAGCAGTGTTCGTCGGGACACACGTCAGTTCCAAGACAGCCCGGAGTGACTACACCGACCCAGAGGCACCGGACACGAACACGATGTGGGGTGAACTCGCCTACCAACTGTTCGGGCAGGACGGCTACGAGTTCCTCCGCGAGTACGACGAGAGTCGGACCGCTCCGGGCAGTGCGGAGTTGGAACAGCTCTTCGGGCGGCAGTCGAACCCGTCGCTGGTGTTGATCGACGAGATTGCGGCGTACCTCGAACAGGCGGCGAGTGTCGAGGTGGCCGACTCCACACTCGCCAAGCAGACGAACACGTTCCTGATGTCGTTGTTGTCGGTGACACAGAACACGGACAACCTGACCGTCGTGACGAGTATCGCCGACACGGCGTTTCACGACCGTGCCGACGACGTTCGCGGGCTGGTTACCGAGGTCGTCTCGGAGTTCAACACGATCTCCGACCGGACGGAGGGATCGATCACGCCGACCGAGGACGACGAGCTCGCAGCCGTACTCCGGCACCGGCTGTTCGAGCGGGTGCCGACGGAAGCGGCGACAGCGACTGCGGAGACGTACGCTCGGTTCTACCGTGCCGACCGGGAGTCGTTCCCCGAACACACGGCAGAGACGAGTCAGGAAGACCGCCTCGCAGACAGCTACCCGGTCCACCCGACAGTGATCGACACGCTGACGGAGGAACTCGACTCGCTTCCGTCGTTCCAGAAGACGCGCGGGGCGCTCCGACTGCTCTCGCGGGGGGTCGCCCGACTGTGGCAGTCTGCAGATCGGGATCGGGACCGACACTTCGTTCGGCTGTTCGACCTCCACCCGTCGGATAGTGACGTGTTGGCGACGTTTCTGCGACTGCTCGACCCGTTGGACGTGGACTTCGAGGCGGCGATCAAGAACGACATCTACTCCGAAGACGAGACGGCTCACGCCGTCGTCGAGGATCGTCGGTGGACAGAGCGGGGACACCCGCCGTTGGGGACTCAGTTGGCGACGACAATTCTCTGGAAGAGCGTCGTCAAGGGAGCCGACGGGCGAGGGACCACCCGTCGTCCCACTCGGTACGCTGTCGCACACGAGGGTGTCGAGTTGGCTCACTACGACGACGCGCTGAACAACCTCCTCGGAGAGGGCCGACAGTCGGCGTGTTTCTACCTCCACGGAGACGCGGGAGAGAAGATCCAGTTCAAGTCCGAGGCGAACCTGACGAAGATGATCGACTCCGTCGTCGACCGACTGAGAGGGGGGTTGGCTCGGCGACACCTCGAAGAGGCGCTGGAGTCGGCACTCGGCCACGGGAGTCTGAACGAGATTCTCGGGCCGGAGGAGCCACACGACGTGCCAGACGAGCCAGACCTGGCACACCTCTGTGTGATGGACTTCGACACGGTGACTGTCGAGGACCCGACAGCGGTGCCGTCACTCGTCGAGACACTCTACCAGAACCACGCGGCGAAGTCGGGTGGGCCACACTCGACGCTGGTGTACAAGAACAACGTGACGTTCCTCGTGGCGACGGCGGACGCAGTCGCCGACGCACAGCGGACAGCCAGACGCGTCGCGGCGATCAAGCGGATCGACGACGACTCTGGCGACGAGTTCGACCTCAACGACACCCAGCGGGACAAACTGGGTCAGAAGCTCGACAGCACGAAGGCGACGCTGGATCAGGACGTGAAGAAGGCGTACCGACACCTCTACTATCCGACGGCAGCGGGACTCACCCACCACCGGATCACGACGACGACGACGATCCACGCCGCGGTGTTGGATCGACTGGAGGAGAACGGGGCGATCATTCCCGAAGACGAGGAGGCGTACGCAGAGGACTGGTTCGACGAGACGCTGTGGAACAGCAGCGCGACGCGGATGACGACGGCCGCGCTAGAAGAACAGTTCGGGAAGCGACGTGATGCGGAGATCCTGTTGTCACCGGTACCGCTGCGGAAGACGGTCGCACGCGTCGTCGACGAGGGAGCGTACGCGTACTGGAACGACGAGGCGGGGACGGGAGCCTACGGTGCGGATGCGAAGCTGTGGCAGCACGACGAGAAACTGTCGGAGGCGGCGAACCTCGATCAGGGACTGTCGTACAGCGAGGTCGAGATCTCCTCGGCCCACCGCGTGTACGACAGCGTCGACGCGTTGGTCGAGGCCGAAGACATCGAGTGGGACCGGACGTACACCTGTCCAGACTGTGGTGAGGAGTTTGACACCGAGTCGGGACTGGAGACACACGACTGTGGGTGGGGACCGAAGACGTGTGACGACTGTGGGGAGGCGTTCACCGAGCGGGAGACGTACCGTGCCCACCTTCCGTGTGGTGGATTTGCCGTGACCGCGCGGGGGTCGACCGACGGTGCGGTCTCTGTCTCGCGTGCGATTCAGGAGGTCCGCGCGGAGACAGATCCGCAACTGGCCGACGCCCGCGAGGAGTATCACGGACCCGATGCGGAACTGGAGTCGGTCGTGAGGTGGATACAGATCGAGATCGTAGGGGCCGACGCGTGGAAGGGGGCGTGGTTCACCGCGAACAAACTGCAGGGAGCAGACCAGTTCGCCGATCACACGGAGATGTTCTTCGAGTACGGCGCGGTGGACGGTGCAGACTCCGAGGTCGATCTGACGTTCGAGGGGACGCCAGCGGCGTTCGCGGAGCACTTCCGGTTCAACATCGAGCCAGAGGAGTTCTCGGCACGGGACGGCGAGAGGACGGCAGCCGGGACGTTCACGGTGGAGTTCACAACGGCGACGGAGTCGGCAGCCTACGAGGAGACGTTCGACGCGTTGGCAGAGCTCCTCGACGTGCAGAACCCGTTCACCGTCGAATTAGAAGCGGAGGTTGAAATCAGAGCGCGCGACACAGACGATGTATGAGGAGACGAGTCGTCGGCGACGACGGGAGGAGACAGTGAGCAGTCGGTTCGCAGACGGGGAGTCGTTCGCGTTCACGACCGGCGTGTACGGTGACAGGCCGACGTTCCTGTTGAGTCGTGGGCGCGCGAGCGACCGCGCAGAGATCACGCTGTACGAGCTCGCACCCGAGGCGGTGGCCGAGGCGCGTCGAGAGCGGTTCGAGCGCGCCGGGCAGACGGGAGTGGGTCCGATTCGAGCGCTGTCGACAGCCGTCGTCGACGGTGAGACACCCGCCGAGGTACACGGGGGTGGCGACCCGCCACACGACTGGGAAGAGTGGTGTGCGGTGAAGGTCGCAACGCTGCGTGGTACGCGCTTCTCCGAGGTGACGTACCTGCTCCAGCAGGCGCTCTCGGAGGCTGGCCGCGACCCGGAGGTCGTCTGCACGGGACGGCAGGCGAGCGTGGCGTTGCCGGAGGCCGCGGGTGTGCGGCTGTCGATTGCGTTCCGAGCACTGAAGCCGGTTCAGCGGCGCGACCGCCTGCGGGCGATCACCGACGGCGTCGCGGAGATGAGTCTGGGTGAGTGTTACTTCTGGCACTCGAAAGCCAGATCACCGAACGCCCCCAGTGGAGTGAAGGCACTGCGTGTACTGCTAGCCGACCATGTCGACTGAACCGACGAGAGGATCTTACCCGTGACGAACGACTCCACAGAGGACACGACACCGACGCACGGAGCGACCAACCGAGACGAGATGGAGACAGACACGCCGACAGACGCGCCAGAGAGCGTCGCAATCGAGGGTCGACTGCCGTTGACGGCAATCGACATCGAGAGTCAGAAGGACATGAAGTCGGGTCGGTACCACGCGCTCCGGAGTCTCCACAAGTGGTTCGCGGCGCGGCCGACGCCAGCGGCGCGGTTGGCAGTGCTCGCGTCAGTGTACCCGGGAGAGATCGATCCCGACGAACTACTCTCGTTGATGCAGATCGGGCCGAAGGCTCGGGAGGGGGACATTGCCGACTACGTGGAGGCGAAGTTCCGAGCGGACCGCACGGGGAGCGGAACGCTCGACGATCACTACGGCTACCCGAATCCGAACACTCAGTCGCCGACAGCAGCGGAACTGGAAGAACTTCACGAGACACTGCGGGAGGCGTGGGGCGGCGACCTCCCGACGGTGCTCGACCCGACCGCCGGGCGTGGGATCATCCCGTTCGAGGCGATGCGGTACGGGCTCCCGGCGGTGGCGAACGAACTGAACCCGGTGCCGTCGCTGATCCTGAAAGCTGGTCTGGAGTTCGCCCCCGAGGTCGGGTCGCTGGAACCGGAGATCCGGAAGTGGCGTGACGAGATTCACGAGACTGCAAAAGCGAACCTCGCGGAGTACTACCCGACCGAAGAACCCGGGCGTGAGATTCTGAACTCGGCGTTCACCTACCTGATCGAGTGTGACTCCTGTGGCGGGCAGATCCCGCTCGTGAAGAAGTGGTGGCTGAACAAGACTGCCGACGGCGGTGACGCGATTCGACCACACTACGAGGACGGCGAGGTGTCGTACGAACACGTCAAGGTGCAACACGTGGACTACGACCCTGGCGACGGACCACTGACTCGCCAGAGTGCCGAGTGTCCGCACTGTGGATACCCAGCGGAGGAAGACGAGATCAAACGACAAATCAGTGAGGGCGAGTTCGAGTACAGCATCTACGGGGTAAACTACGAGAGTGAGACGGGGGACCGCGAATACCGTGCTGGCTCTTCGGTGGATGCTAACGGAATGGAGCGCGCCCGGGAGCGCGTCGAGTCTGATTTCGAGCTAATGACATTCCTCACTGAGCCGATTGATGTGAGTAGTCGCATTAGTGACCCTCGAATGTACGGAATGGACGAGTGGCGTGATATTTTCACACCTCTACAACTCGTCACGCACTTCGAATACAAGGACGCATTTGAAAGAAAAAAGAAAGAAATCGTATCGGAGTACGGGGAGCACAAGGCGGAGGCGATCCTCACGCTCCTCTCGTTTGCTGCACTCAGGTGTATCAACTTCAATTCAAGACTGACGAAGTGGCGTGACTCCAGAGGGTACGGCGGCGAAATGTTTGCAGATAACAATTACGGGCTAAAGAGGATGTCAGTTGAGAATAACCTCGCAGCTCCGAGGAGGGGATACATAAACCACAGCGATCACGTCATAGACTCGTACGAAGAGTTAGTCAGTTACGACGCTAGCGGAAGCGGAGAAGCACTGTCGGGTGATGCGGCGCAGTTGACAAGCAAGCTAGAAAACGGGAGTGTTGACGTTGCGGTTGTTGATCCGCCGTACTATAGCAGTGTGATGTATTCTGAACTATCTGATGTTTTTTATGTGATTCAAAAGGAATATTTGGGCGATATTTTTCACGATCTCCACCAGTCGCAACTGACGAACAAGAGCGATGAGGCCGTCTCAAATCCGTACCGGTTCGAAGACTTAGCTGATGATGATACCTCAAAAAACGAGATGGCTGACAACCACTACGAGAACAAGATGGCGGAGATCTTCTCCGAGGTTCAGTCTCTTCTTCCGGAGAACGGTGTTATGACAGTTATGTTCACTCATAGAGAGATGGACGCGTGGGATACGCTGACGAAGGCTCTCATTCGCTCAGGATTAGTTATCACTGCGACACATCCAATCAAGACAGAAATGTCAGACCGTATCGTAGTTCAGGGAGACGCCAGCGCAGAGAGTTCCATTCTTCTGGTAGCACGCAAGCGGTCGGAGGGAGACGACGCGACCGTTCTCTGGACAGACGTACGGGAGCGGTTCAACGAGGTCGCTCGCGAGCAGGCGGAGTCGATTCTCGACTCGGGGTACGCGATTTCGAAGACAGACACAGCAATCGCGGCGTACGGGCCGACACTGAAGGAGTTCGCAGAGGCGTACCCGGTCGTCGAGAAGACAGGCGAGGAGGTTCGGCCACGGAAGGCGCTCGGCGAGGCACGGGAGGCAGTCACGAGCGTGATCGCAGAGCGGTTCCTCGACACGGAGGGGATCGAGACGCTTGACGACCTCACGCGCTGGTACGTTCTCGCGTGGTTGATCTACGAGTCGGACACGATGCCGTACGACGAGGGGCTCCAGCTCGGACGCGCGGCAGATGTCGACATCGACGACATCCGGCCGACGAAACTCTGGCGCGGGGGGCAAGAGGTCGAACTCCAAGCGCCGGCCGAGCGCGTGCAAGACCCCGTTCGGCTCCGTGACGACGGCGTCGACGATCCGTCCTCGCGGAAGTACCCAGTCGATCCGACGGACCACCGATTCACCTACGTCGTCGACGCGGTTCACGCAGTCGCTCGCGTGTACGACCGCGAGGGTGCCGACGCCGCGTGGCAGTGGCTCACTGAGCGGAACAAGAAGTCCGACGACAGTTTCGCCGTGGCCATCACGGCGCTGTTGGAGGTGTTGCCTGCCGAGGCGTCGCTCCACGAGACGCTCCGGAATCTGGTCTCCGGCGAGACGGGCGAGTACCTTGACATCGACCTCGACCACGTCGACCTCTCGGCGGCCGACAGACAGAGTGAACTGGGGGAGACGTTCGATTGACACTCCGCAGCCACGACTGGCAGCCGGTGTACGAGAGCCGGTTCGGCGCGGAGACGTTGCTAGAGACGTTCTACCGACCGTTCCTCGCGTCCGTCTCGCAGTACGACCGACTGGCGGGCTACCTCAGTCTCCGGAGCCTCGCCGTCGCGCTGGAGGGTGTCGACTCACTGCTGGAGACGGACGGCCACGTCCGAGTGATCGCCGGTGGCGACCTCCAAGCCGGCGAGCGTGGAGCGTTCTTCCCCGACGCCGACGACCCGCTGTCGCCGTGGGTGGAGTCGCAGTTGGCCGTCGTCGCCACGCTGTTGGACCGCGGTGACTTGGAGATCAGAGTCGCCACACCACGTGGCGGTGACGGACTCTTCCACCCGAAACTCGGGATCGGCGAGGACCCGGACGGCAACTGTGTCTCCTTCGAGGGGAGCGTCAACGAGACACTGCCGGCGTGGCGACACAACTACGAACGGTTCAAACTCCACCGCTCGTGGGTCGACGAAGAGGCGAAGTACGTCGACGCCGACCGAGCGACGTTCGACCGGCTCTGGCGCGACGACCACGACAGTGTCGACGTGCACGACCTCGACGCGGCCGCCAGAGAGAACCTGCTCGACTGGACCGGCGACAACGACGACGCGGTGCGTGACCACGTCGAGCGTGTCCGGAGCCAGTCGCCACGCGCCACGCTCCCGCCGACGGACGTGGCTGGCGTCGTCTCGACTGCCGGCCGCACACCCGGTGGACTCCACCTCGCCGAAGACATCGCCACCGTCGACCCGTGGCCACACCAGCGAACGGTCTCCGACACGGCGGTGAGTGTCTACCCCAACAATCTCCTCTTCTGTGACGAAGTCGGACTGGGAAAGACCATCGAAGTCGGGCTCACCCTCTCCCGACTCCGACTCACCGGCGCGGTCTCGACAGCACTGCTGCTCGTCCCGGCGGGACTGATCCAGCAGTGGCAGACCGAACTGCTGGAGCGCTTCGGGCTCCACGCGTACTACTACGATCACGCGTACGACGGCGACTACCTCGTCGGCCCGTTCGGCGACGCTGACAGCCACCGTATTCGCGTCGACGGCGACCGAACTGCGACAGAGTGGACGGAGACCCCCATCGGACGGTTCGTCACCGAGCGCCCCGAGCCGAGTATCGTCCTCCAGTCGTGGCACACCGCCCGCCGGGGTGAGAACCAACGACACGTCGCCCCGTCTGACGACGCCTCCACCGCTTCTGACCGCTCTTCGGCCGATTACTCCTCGGCCGATCACTCTTCGGCCGACAACACGCCGTGGGATCTCGTCGTCGTCGACGAGGCACACAACGCTCGGAAAGACACACAGTTGTACGACCTTCTCACGCGGGTGAACGAGGCGACAAACTGTCTGTACGCGCTCACAGCGACGCCGATGCAGTTGGAGATTGCGGAGCTGTACAATCTCCTGCGCCTGTGTGACCTCCCGTCAGTCTGGGACGACAGAGACCAGTTCGCTCGGTTCTTCGAGACGCGGATGGCACTGGAGACCGCGCTCGACGAGGTGGACGAGACGGACTACAGCACGGACGCGGACGGTCGCAGACAGGTCGTCGAGGCGGTCCACGAGGAGACGGACGCAGCAGACGACGACGAGACACGCCAGCGACTCGAACAGTTCGCTCGGATGCTCTCGGCACACGTCGAGTCGTACGACGGCTACGACGACCACGTCGCCGGGCTGATCGACGACCTCGACGCCAGCGGCCTCTCACAGCGACGTGCCGTCGAGAAGCTCCTCGGCCAGCGTCGCGTACTCGGGCGCACGGACCCCGGCGATCTCCTGTTCGACTGTGGCCCGCCCGAGTGGCGTGCGCTCGTCGACGCCTCGGAGTGGGCGACGCCAGTTCAGTCGCGGATCTTCCGGAACACCCGTCGCGTTCTCGACGCGTGCGTCGAACTGGACTACCTCGACGAGACCGTGCCGACACGGTCGGTGGAGACGACGCGGATCGAACTCGGCGACGCAGAGCCGCTGTACGAGCGGATCGAGGAGTACATCGACAACACGTACGAGGCGTCTCAACGGGCGCTCACGGGCAAGGAACGACTCGCACTCGGCTTCGTCATGACGACGTACCGACAGCGTCTGACGAGTAGTCTCCACGCGATCACGGAGAGCCTCCAGCGACGGGTTCGGAAACTCGACGAGGAGGTAGCGAAACTCGACGTGGAGAGAGCAGACCTCACTGCCGAGGTGTCGTCGCTGAGTACCGACGCAGGAGTCACGGAGGCGACTGTCGAGGAGGTCGTCGGCGAGGATGGACTCGACGCCTACCGTCCGACGGAGGCGTTGGAACTCGTGCAGCAAGAACAGTCGGAACTGGAGTCGTTCGTCTCGGACCTCGATAGTCTCCGCGAGGACCCGAAGGTGGCGCAGCTCCGCGCCGACATCTTCGAACTCCGGCGTGGGGCGGCCGACACCATCGTCATCTTCACGCAGTATCACGACACGCTGGAGTACGTCGCGGACGCGCTCGTCGACACCCACCCGAACGTCGGGACGTACAGCGGCGACGGGGCGCGACGGTACGACGACGAGGCTGACAGGTGGGAGTCAGTCGGCCGCGAGACGATTGTCTCGTCGTTCACCGACGACGGCGGGACGAACATTCTAGTCTGTACCGACAGCGCCAGCGAGGGACTGAACCTCCAGACGGCAGCAGCACTCGTCAACTACGATCTGCCGTGGAACCCGATGCGGGTGGAACAACGGATCGGTCGAATCGACCGGATCGGTCAGGAACACGACGTGGTGGAGATCATCAACTACGCCTACGAGGACAGCGTCGACGGCGACATCTACGAGCAGTTGGAGGAGCGGCTGAACCTCTTCGAGAACGTGGTTGGACCGACACGACCGATTCTGAACAGCATCGAGAGCGACATCGAGTCTGCGGTCATGGGTGGGGACAAGCGGCCCGCGAGTGCGGTCGCTGCGGACGCCGAAGCGCGAGCCCGCGAGGCGGACGCACACGCGAGAGCGACCGGACTGCACGGTGAGACAGCCGAGGAGACGTACGCGAACGTGATCGACAACGCGGGCGTCGACGGGTGGAACGGCTGGAGACACCCGGCGATCTCGGAGATCGGGTTCGAAGACCGTCGGTTCGATCCGGTGGTGACGCCGACGCTGATCGAGACACTACTCACGCAGAGTGATCGGGTTGCCGAGGCCGGCTGGTCGTTCACTGCGCTGCGGAACCACGAGCGTGTGACGGAGTTCCCCGGCGCTGCCGACGACGCGTACGTTCTCGAACGGGCGGACGCCGACGCAGTTGCGAATCGAGGTGACGGACCCGAGACGGCACAACAGCGTCTCGCCTCGGATACCGGTGTTGTCGTGACCTTCTCCCCCGACCTCGGCGCGGCGTACCCCTCGATTCGACTGTTGCTCCCCGGCGATCCGCTGTACGCCGAACTCGTCGACGTGGCGACACCCGAGAGCACTGAGAACACGCTGGTGGTCGCCGGAAGGGATGGTGATACCCCGACGATGGAAGGTCACGCTCTCGATGTCGTCGAGTCCGAAGCGTGGGACGTGCTCGCGCCAGCGGTGACCGACACGGCACCTGCGGGACTGCCAGACGGCCGGACGCTCGCCGACGAAGAAACAGCGCGAGAGTCTGTGCGTGAGTGGCTGGGCGATACGACGTGAGTTCTCTAATTCCCGAATCTGTTCCCAGCTATTTTTAATTTAGAATTTAAAGCACAAATAAATTTTACTCGTATATACTAGTGAATATATTATCTATAATTAAAATATAACTTATTATAATATTCAAGATTAATAATCATATACTTATAATAAACATAATACTTATTACCGGGGAGCCGTGTCACGGTTCCAAAAATTTGAAGTGTCCGGGTTGGGATTGCTAGTTGAGTACTGGATGACGACCACGATTTTTCATATTAGTGATACACATCTTGGGCGGCGGCAGTACGGGTCAGACGAGCGGCGTCGAGACTTCTCTCGTGCATTCGCGCGTGTCGCTGACGAGGCGATTGATCGAGAGGTAGATGCAGTGATCCACACAGGAGACTTATTCGACGACAGATCGCCACCAGTTCGCACTGTACTCGACTGTATCGATACCGTCGACGAGTTGGCTGCATCTGGAATTCCATTTTACGGAATTGTCGGAGATAATGATCGAAAACGAGACGAAGAGTGGCTCGATGTCGTGGTTGAACAGAGCGACCACGCGGCCCGACTCGGTACAGACCCGTATATCGTGGGAGATGTCGCGCTTTACGGGATTGACGCAATTCGTCGGAAGCAGTGGGACGACGAGACGTTCGCGCTCACCCCGCCAGCGGACCACAGAAGGGCTATTCTCTGTATGCACCAGGGGTTGGCTCCGCTCGCCCCACCGGACCGCCGAGACCATCACGTCGAAGATGTGTTGAAGCGAACTCCATTCGAGTTGGATGGTCTTGCACTCGGCCACATTCACGAGTACGACACGGCGACAGTTCAGGACACGAACGTCTGGTATGCCGGGTCGACCGAGCGGTACAAGCGGTCGATGGCAGACAAACCGCGAACGGTCGCGCTCGTCGAGGTGTCAGATGGTGCGATCGACACTACACCGGTCGAAGTCGATGGCCCACCTTTCGAGGCCTTCTCCATCGAGTTTGACGAACAAGACACTGATCAGTACGCGCGGGACCAGCTCGCTGAGCGGGACCTATCGGGTGCCATCGCATCTATCCGAATCAGAGGGGCACAGAATGGGACGACCGCACTCGATGTGGAACGAATGGCGAGAGACGAAGGCGTCGTCGCCTGCGACGTGGACGATAGACGCGAAGTGACGAGCGCAGACTCTGCAGACGAGCCGGTTCAGGACGTTCGCAGTCTCGACGGGGCTGTGGACGACGAACTGACCGACCGTGACCTCGGAGAGACTGTGGTCGCAATCGACGGTGAAATCCGCGATACAGACAGCACTTCGGGATTCGACGACGAGATAGAGTCGTTTGTCGAAAAGGAGGTTGAGGAACGGTTCGGCGACGACCCTATCGACGATATAAAATCTGGAGGTGACTCGTGAAACTCGAACGACTCTCGTTGGACAACGTTCGAAGCTACGACGAGGAGACAATCGAGTTCCCCGAGGGAACGATGCTCATCCACGGGCCGAACGGGGCTGGCAAGACCTCGTTGTTGATGGGTGTTTTCGGTGGGCTGTACACGTCGAAGGCGACGGATGTAAACCCGTTCACGCTCGGCGAGTTCGTCCGCCGCGGATGCGACGAGGCTCGTGTAGAACTGGAGTTTACTGTCGGCGATCAATTGTACACGATTCGATGGGTTGTCAACAAGTCTAAGACTAAGTCTGTCGAGCTCACCTCTGGTGGTGAGACACTGGCGACCGGTGTGCGCGATACGAGAGGGCAAATCGAACGGATTGTCGGCCTCGGTTACGAGGATTTCATATCCAGCGTCTATGTGCGTCAGGGCGATATTGGCCGTCTGCTGACTTCGGACGACCGTGCCTCGTTCATCGACAGTTTGCTCAACCTCGACGAGTTGGACGAGTACCAGGACCGGGCAGTCAAGGCCCGCCGTGGAGCAAAGCGAGTTCGAGACAGACACCAGACGGGGCGAAAAGAGGCGGAGAATCAACTTACCAATCTCCCCCACGAAGAGACAATCGAGCGTCGCATCGAGGAGCTCACAGAAGAAATCGAAGACAAGCGATCGGACCGCGACCAACTCGAAGGAGACATCGCGGAGTGGCAGGACGAACAGCGAAACGTTGAGTCGGAGATCGAGTCGTACGACGACCAACAATCAACGCTCGAATCGAAGCGAGAGACGAAGAGAGGAGTCGAACAGAAGCGGTCTAAAGCGTCTGCTAACCTCGAAGAAGCCAAAGAGAAAGTCGAGGAACTGACCGAAGAGCGAACTCAACTTGAGGAACAACTCAAGAACCTGAGCGTCGGCGATAGTAGCCTCGACGACTCGGAGACGGCGAGTCGGGTTCACGAGGATCTCAACGCGAAGCGCACTGAACTGAAAGAGGCCATTGCGAGCAAGAAGAGTACACTCGATTCGGCACGTGAGGAGCTTGATGAGTTGGAATCGAGACTATCAGACGCGAGAGAAGAGCGAGACGAACTCGAAGACCGACAGGAGCAGTTGAAATCTCGCATCGGTTCGCTCGAAAAGGACCTAGAGAACGCCGAGAATCGGCGTGACGAAGCAGTCGAGACGCGCGACGAGGAGGCAGCAGAATTTCTCGATGTCGATCCATCTGACGTAACTGACGATGATCGCGGTCAGATAGCCGAACACGTCGAAGAACTCGACGCGGAGCGCGAGGAACTCGCCAGGGACCGGACGGAGGTAAAAACCGAGCTTGCGAGCAACCGACAGCGACACGAAGAACTGGAGAACGAGCTCGAAATCGAACAGCGAAATATTGAGGAAGATCAGGAGCGCCGTGAGAAACTGGCGTCGAGGGTTGACCAACGGGAATCGGAGCTGGAGGATGCTGAAGAGAAATTGGATGAGCTAATTGACGAAGCTCAGGAGACTGCCAACGAGCTGGACAGGACCGACCAGTTCAGTGAGCAAACCGTCTCCCGAGATACGATTGACGAGCTCAGAAACGAGTGGGTTGACGAGAGGTTGGAACAAGAGAGAAGCAAGGAGAGCGATCTAGAAGGAAAAATTCAGAAATTCAGTGAACGCGTAGATAATACGAAAGACGAAATAAAAGAGCTCCAGAATCTTGCCGACGAGGACCGGTGCCCGCGGTGTGAACAGCCGATTGACGAAGATCACGTGGACGAAGAGTTGGAATACTTACAGTCGAAACGCGATCACGCGAAGCAGAACCGCGAGAGCGCTGTGGCAGAACAGAACACCGTCGAGTCCCACATTAGGATTCTCGAGAAGTTCCGAGAAAAACTGAAGGAGGCAATCCAACACCGAGAAGAAACTGTCGACCCGCTCGGCTCCGAGTGTCAGGATGCAGAGGCGGACCTCGAAGACGTTGATGAGGAAATCGAAGAACTGGAGACGAGGGTCGAAGAGCTAGCTACTGAACGCGACGACATAGAGGAGCAGATTGACCAGCAGAACGACCGACTCGACGATATTGAAAACGAGATCACGAGGTTGAAAAGCGAGATAGAAGAGGGAGAGTCAGTTCTCTCGAAGTTCGAAGCCGTCGATGACTGCCGGGACGACGTAGCGGAGAAACAATCAGCTCTCGACGATGCGGAATCAGAGTTGGACCGAGTCCAGTCGAACTACGATGAGATAGATGATCAGATCGAAGGCCTCCAGGTAAAGTGTGATACAAAGAGAGACGAAGTCTCGGATGCCGAGTCGGAACTCGAAAGCGCACGCTCGGAACTCGAGCAGACAGAGGATCGGCTTGACACTGTCGAGGAGGCGATCGATATTCACGAACGTCTCGACACAATCGAAGACGAGCGAGAGGATGCCCGGGAAACGATCAGTCGTACACAAGACCGGATCGAGGAGATCGACGACCGGTTGTCAGACCTGAAAACAAGAATAGACGAGCTGGAGTCGAAGTTGACCGACCGAAGCCGAGAAGATCTCGTCGAACGAAAGACGATGCTCGAACGGCGTATCGACGTAACCGAGAACAAGAAAGCGCAGATTCAGAACGAGATCGACGATCTGTCAGACGAACGGGCCGCATCCAAACAGCAACGCGAACGACTCGAAAACCTCGAAGCCCGTATCGAGGCGTACGACGACCGTCTCGGCTGGTCGAACAGCGTCGTTGAAGACATAGATGAGCTCCGCATCGTGTACAAAGCCACGAAGGCAGACCTCCGACAGGAGTACGTTGGGAAACTGCAGGAATACACCAACGACATTTTCAAGCGCGTATACCGTTCGGGGCCGTATCAGGCGGTCCTCGTGGAGGCGGTCGACGACGGTTACAACATCGATCTGCTCCAAAGCGACAACGAGCGGATAGACCCAGGCAATTCCAGCGGTGGCGAACGCTCAATTCTCAACATCGTGCTCAGGGCAGGCATTTACCGCCTCGCCGCCGAGGAACTGAACCGACAGGAGTCGTTCCCCCCGTTCATCTTCGACGAGCCAACGACGTTCCTCGACGACGAACACGTCGGACGACTCGAAGACGTGCTCGACGCAATCAGCGAGTGGGACGTGCCACAGACGATTGTGGTCTCCCACGACGAGGGCCTCCGTGATAGTGCCGACTACGAGTGTGTCGTTGGCCGATCAGACGGGACGAGCACTGCGGCAGTCCGCCCGGTAGGTGACGACTGATGTATGTAGAACCGGTGTCCACGGTCTGTGTGTCGTCGATAGCCACCAACTGGGTAGTGACGAACACCAGCACCGATGCGAGCGGAATCGGGCAGAAAACAAGCGGCCCGAGCGTGTCTCCACACACAATTCATGTCCAGTAATCAACACCCCTTCCCACCCAACGTAGACCCGGAGCGATTCGAAGAAGTGATCGAACTGTGCCTCGGTAATTCACCAACGACGCGAGGCGAGCTAGAACAGGAACTTCCGAGTAACGTGAACAACGTTGACGGTATAGTCGACTTTCTCTCGGATATAAATATTCTATCTGACGGACAACAAATTGAACTTGTTGATGCAGGCGACGTGGACGACAGCTCTCCTGCTGCAATACTCGAGACTGGACTCCGTGACTGGAAACACACTCGCTCAGACTTCAACAGTGTCATCACAAATCCCAACGTCGAAGACAAGCGAGAGTTTGTGAAAACGTTGACAGAAAACGAAGACCTCAATAACCAGTTTGGTCGTGTTGGATGGGAAAATATTAGGTCTCTTGGATCGCTATACCAATTGACTGGTTTACTTGATGAAAATAGTCTAGAGGCAGATGACGATGCCGACGGCGACTCACTTCACACAGGTGATGAGACAGCATCATCAGGCACAGCCGGGGAATCCCCTGACGCTCCTTTCCAGACTCCGGCAATCCAATTAGAAGACATCCGAATTCGCAGGTACAAGAATATCCGAGATGCGGAGTTCGAGATCGACGACGTGATTGCACTCCTAGGTAAAAACGAGAGTGGAAAGACATCAATTTTGGAGGCAATTGAGTCACTGCAAGACGAGGACGAATACGAAGACGAGCAGTTGTGTAACGATATGAAGATTGAGTCGGACACACCGATCGTGACGGCGACAACGGTCGCAATGATGGAGAATGTACTATCGAATAAACTATCTGAAGTCAATATTCCAGAAGAATTTAGATATAAAGTTATGAAAATGCCGAACGGGGAACGCAAAACAGTAGAAGTGCCAGACATTGTAGAGGAAGCAGTGGAACAGGTTGCAGATCTTGCACAATCGCTCACCAATTCCGGGTTCCTCTCGAATTCAGATGAGCCATATGTTCTTGAAGAGACACACCGTAAGAAGATACAACTACTTTCTGACCCAATTGATCCGAGAAAAAAAGTGCGAACTACACAGATAGATGGAATTGATAACCTGATTGGGGAAATAAAAGAGTGGGAGGAGAGTGATGAGGACCGTGGTGAAATAAACCTCTCCCAGTTCCACGACTACTTGCTGGTGTACTGGTTTGACCGCTGGCTCCGTCAAGACGAACCAGTGCTTCCAACAATATATTACTATAATAATTATGATCAAATTAGTAATTACTCTGAACTTGGAATTGAGTCTTCTGTATTTAACAAAATGCTCGATCTCGGGGATTTCGACCCTGATTCGCTCACCAACGGACAAGCACGCCCACATCTCAAGACGGTTGAGAGAAAGATTGAGGATCGAATAAACGAAAGCTGGTCACAAAAAGGTGTCAATATCGCCCTCGGGTACGGTGCAAATGCCGAAAACAAAGAAAAATTAGAGCTATGGATTGGTGACGAGAGTGTAAACGGATCGAACACAGACCGACATCCGACGAGGCCAAGAGAGCGCAGTGATGGGTTCCACTGGTTCTTCTCATTCTATATTGATTTTCTGACAGAATGTTCTGACACTCAGCGCGGATCAAAACTGCTTCTGCTTGACGACCCCGCAGTCCGACTTCATCCGGAGGGAAAACGGGATTGGCTGAAATTTGTTGATTCAGCCGCCGAGGAAGACCAAGTGGTATATACTGCTCATTCCCCGTATCTTATCGACCAAAACTCTCTAAACCGGATTCGAATCGTTGAGGACAATGATACAGATCCGGACAACGATACGGAGTCAGGAAACGACGGCGGTACAAAAATCAGTCCGATTGGAGAGCCTGAGCCTGAAAGTGTCGGTCTTAAACCACTTCGTGACGCTCTTGGAATTAAAATGAACGATACACCATTCGTGTCACAGTGTAATATTATTGTCGAAGGATTTACAGATGTTCTAATTCTAAGAGGGCTGGCCAGATATATTCAGACGCATCCAGAGGAGTGGGATGAAGACCGTGATTGGATTCGCGCCTCCATAGTACCTGCCGGGGGCGCTTCAAAACTCCCAGAAATGTGTAAAATACTCAAGAAAGAAAATGTGTCAGTTATAGTTATTCACGATGACGACGAAGAGGGGAGGAAACACGCGGAGCGTTCACACGCTTCTGATACTCTTCCTATTAGATCACCTGATTCGGAAAACAGCGATGAAAAGTTCGAGATTGAAGACATGTTTCCGAAAACGTATTATTGTAAAAAAATGATAAAAGAAATCAATGACAAAATTAAAAATAAAGATATTAGTGTCGATATAGAGAAGAAAGATGGCCAAGTTCGTATATCTGGTGAGTGTTATAATGAGAAAACAACACTTGAAACCATAAAAAGTTTTATGAGGAAAGAATTGACAGAGGAAGAACTAGAAGAGTTCACGAATGAAGATGAGATTGAACCCCCAAAAGTGCCTGTTAGCCGTCAGATTAGAAATGAACTGGCAAGTGGGGAGGCTGGACAAGATGTTCTCAATATGTTTAAACTCATTTCAAATGATCTAAATGAGGCATACCGGGAGGCTGTAGAGGAATCATCAATACTGAAATGACACCGGCAGACCCTCCCCGTGAAGGAGCGAACCCGTCACTGAGGCTATCTATCGACCCGACGCCTACTAATGTATGAGCACGGAGACCCACGACTCCCTGTCGCCAACCGAGTCAGTCGCCCGCCACCTCGCGATCAGTAGGTTCGGGTGCCGTGGTTTCGTCCGACTGCGAGAATAGGACTGGGTGTGTCGTGCGCTTCTACGTGGTGGAGACTCGTCTCGCCGAGGTAACGACGAGTGTTCTGAGTCCGTCCCGCTTCCCGACTCATTCGGGGACGGTGCTGTGGAACTCACTCCGGCGGTGTGATACCGAACCTGTACTCGTAGTCGAGATCGATCCGTCGCGTGCTCTCGACAGAGGTATCCGCGATCCGCACCGGCGACACCGTCTCGACAGGGCCATCGTCACGGAGCCACCACGCCGGAACCGGCACCGTGTACTGTTCGGCGAACGTCTCGAACGCGGCGTCACACGTCGTCCACTCGGAGTCGTCGAGTCCACACGTCGCTCGCTGGCAGTCGTGAGTGTCCAGCCACAGCTCGGCCGGCGTCCCCACACGTCCATCGGCCAGTTCGTACCGTGCGGCGAACACCGGCGTCCGGTACGACTGAGAGTCGCGGAGCAGCAGCGTCTCGCCGGTTTGCGACTCGTCGTACACCGCTCGTGGTGCGCCGAGGAACGTGTCTCGCTGTGCCGAGCGCGCGAACGTCGCCCCGCCCGGAATCGACACGTCCTCGTACACGCGATCCAGCCAGTCCATCGTCGCGGTGAAGTCGTACGCGTCGACCGTGTCGAGTACCTGCTCACTCCGTTCGAGAACGTTCCACATCGGGCTCTCGCGGGTCTCGGCGTACGGGTAGTACCGATCCTCTTCGCCGAGCGTGGAGAACACGCGACAGTCGTAGCTCGTCGGCGTGGCTCCCGTGCGGCACTGTTCACAGCCGTCGCTTCGTCGGCGACACGTCGCCGGGTCGGGGCCGACACCACGGCGGTGGAGCCGACCCGCTCGCTGGAGCACCGCGTCGAGTGGTGCCAACTCGGACACCACGAGGTCGGCCGACAGATCGAGACTCAACTCACACACCTGTGTCGACACGAGGTAGGTGGGTGTCTCGTGGGCAACGTCGCCAGCGAGTCGGGTCCGGATCGTCTCCTCTTTCACCGTTCGATCTACTGCCGGGAACTCGCTGCTGTAGTACACCACGTCTGCGTCGGTCGTCTGATCGAGTGTGTGAGCGAGTTCCTGTGCCGCACGGACGGTGTTCTTCACGACGAGGACAGTCCGAGCGTCGACATCTGCTCGGGCCTCGCGGACGGCCGCAGCAGTGAGCGGCGCTCGGTCACACGTGATCGTGAACGGTTCGCGTGGTGGCTCCGTCGCCGCGAGACGGCCGTCACTGACGTGAGTCACGTCGGGATCGAGACGGTGGTGTGATCGGATGCAGTCCGGAAGTGTCGCGGTCATCACGTACCACGGCACACCGAGTTCCGACAGGTGAGACAGCGCGCCAGCGATCCGTCCGAGAAGTCGGTGATCGTAGGTGTGGACTTCGTCGAAGACGACGCCTGCTCGGAGGAGGTTCCCGCGAGCGATGCCGGCGTTGCGGTAGCCGTTCACGAGTGTCGCCAGCACGTGATCGACGGTGGTGACGGTGACTGGCGACCGGAACCACCTGCGAGCGGTCGCGTCCGCGAGTGCGGCGTCGGTCGTCCACTGAGTCGCCTCGGCTGTCGACCGAGTCGTCTCGTCTCGCTGGCGGGCGAACGCTTCACTCCCACCGTGAGAGACGGCCGCAGCGTCTGGCGGGAGGTGTCGAACGCCGTCGTCGTCGGTCAACTCGACGAGGAGGTTGTTGCTCGTCACCTGCGTTGGCATAGCGATCACGAGCCGGTCGATTCGGTCACTGCTGGTGAGTGCCCTCGCCCACTGGAGTGCGGTGTGAGTTTTTCCCTCGCCGCAGCCAGCGATGCCGACCATCCGCTCGGCGAGTCGGTCGTCGACAGTCTGCTGGAACGGGCGGCGTGAGTCGAACAGACCGATGTCGGCGGCGGCGAGTCCGTCGAGCGTCGCGTCCTCGGGGTCGTCGCCGGCGCTGACGTGTTGATCGGCCTGTCGGAGCGCGGCGTACAGCACCGTCGTGAGCACACCGCGGGCGAGGTCGGGATCGCCCGAGCGGAGAGTCGAGAGCTGCGTCGTCAGTCGGTGGACGTGGCGGTCCGTGATCGAGACGGTGTCGAAGCCAGCGGCCGAGAGGTTGCGCTGGAACGCGTCGTCGAACGGTGAGCCGTCGAGATTCCGAAGCGGTCGGGCCGTCGGCTTCATCCGCCGGCTCGTGAGTGGGGTGTGGTGGTGGAGAACAGCGAGCGTTGCCGCCGTCTGCTGCGTCGTGGTGAGCGAGACCGCGGCGTCGAGAGTCGCTCCGAGCGTGTAGATGGCGCTGAGGTGACTGTGTGGCGGGAGCGGGTCACCGGCTGCGGCGGCTGTCTGCCACGCCGGGTTCGCCTTCCCCGTGTCGTGGCACTCGCCCACGAGGCGACCGAGACTGCGGAGCGTGTCGCGGTCGATCTCGACACCGACGCGCCGGAGCCGGTGAACGAGTGCCGGTGTGTCGAGCAACTGAGCGGTGGCTGTGGCGACTGCCTCGCTGTGTGCCGCCAACGACACGTCGGGCGCTACTTTTGCTCGGATCACGTACACTGTTGTACCCCGACTGTCAACTAAGTCACGACGGCGAGTCCCACCACGAGAACTGGAACGGCGACGGTCCGCGATCTTCGTGGACCATTATAAAAGCCGTGTACAGGGGGGGGGGGCGACGAAGACGGTCGCCCGTCTGCCGTTCTGAGAGTGACGTAGAGACACTCTCTGCGGCACTGACCCCCCCGTCACAACGGAGAGAGCGCCCGCACGGGGATTGAAACAGAGAGACCAAGATGACTGTCCGAGTGGTGCCGACGACGTCACAACGGAGAGAGCGCCCGCACGGGGATTGAAACGCTACCGGCAAGCTCGCACGATACGAAGTCAGTCTCGTCACAACGGAGAGAGCGCCCGCACGGGGATTGAAACAAGTCCGTCCCGAAGTCGTTCGTCATACGTCGCGTCACAACGGAGAGAGCGCCCGCACGGGGATTGAAACCGAAGCTCGTCGAGCGGGACTTGCTGGGTGATCGTGTCACAACGGAGAGAGCGCCCGCACGGGGATTGAAACACGAGCAACAGCGTCACCTTCGCGTCTTCGATGTCGCGTCACAACGGAGAGAGCGCCCGCACGGGGATTGAAACATTACCGCGTAGCCCTTGCGGTTGACTGTCGGCACTGTCACAACGGAGAGAGCGCCCGCACGGGGATTGAAACAAACAGCGGTGCGAGGAGTGCAATGTGCGCTGGAACGTCACAACGGAGAGAGCGCCCGCACGGGGATTGAAACAGGATCAGCACGTCGCGGCCGCAGACCCCGGCGTCGTCACAACGGAGAGAGCGCCCGCACGGGGATTGAAACGCACAACACGGAACATCGTCGTCGGGGCCGACGAGGTCACGACGGAGAGAGCGCCCGCACGGGGATTGATAGTGATTACTGCGAATAGTTCTACGGAGGGCGTCAAAAACCGGCGGCT
>CAKZQY010000194.1 GCA_937142015.1 uncultured Halobacteria archaeon | reverse complement strand
AGACTGCGCTCCCTACGTTCACACCTCAGCGGGAGGCCGTGAATGCAAAGCGCGTTCGTGAGATTACATCTCACGGGCTGTCAGACGTAGTCTGACAACGTCGTCGAAGCAGGAAGCCCCGGGGCTTGACCCCGGGGCAAGTTCACCGTCTCGAAGACGGCGGACTCGCACTCGGGGCGGACGGGGAGCTGTTCGTGACGGCGGCCGATCCAGTCGACGTGCGACGGTGAGTCGGGTGGGTTGATACACGTGTAGTCGACAGAAGTAGTGTGAGTCACCCACCGCCACCTGTAGCTCCCGGTCGACAGCCACTCGTCGGTCACACGCTGGGGCTCCTGCGTGACCCGCTGGCGTCACTCCAGCGGTGGGGGGCAACAGACGCGTCGGTCGTTCGGACTCGGATCGCAACGATGCGGGTGTGTCTCGCAACGACGCCGGCGACCGCTCGCGCGGTGCTCGTCGACGACCGGGAGCGCTACCAGAAAGCCGAAATCGTCCGCGACCGCCTCGGAACGCTCCAAGGCGACAGCCTCGTGCTGTTGGAGGGTGACGCGTGGCGCGAGCGTCGTCGAACACTCCGAGGCGGCTTCACGCCCGACCGCGTCGCGTCGGCCGGCACGCTGACGACACAGTACGCGAGCGAGACGGTCGCGTCGTGGCCCGACGGTGGTGTCGTCCCGGTCGTCGAGACAGCGAGGGATCTCTCGCTCGCGCTGTTGGCTCGATCGCTGTTCGGGCTCGACCTCCGTGGCGGGGGGACACCGATCCACCGCGCGGCCGACGACGTGCTCGCGCGACTGCAACTCGACTCCGCGTCGACGTACCTCCCCGAGTGGGTGCCCACGCCGACGAACCGACGGTTCCGCCGCGCCGTTGCGACGCTCCACGACCGAATCGACGAGGTGGTTGCAGAACGGACGCGAGAGAGTGCCGGGGACGATCTTTCGTCCGAGAGCGACGAGGAGCCCGACCTGTTGTCGACGATGGCAGCTGCAGGGCTCCCGGTCACGGAGATCAGGGACGAACTGATCGCGCTGTTGTTCGCGGGCTTCGACTCGACGGCGACTGCACTCGCCTGCACGCTCGGGCTCTTGGCCGAGCACCCAGAGGTGCAGTCGAGACTCCGAGACGAACTCGACGCCGTGGTGGGTGGTGGACCGAGCCTCACGGGAGCAGAGGAGGCTCAGACCGACGAGAGCGATCTACAGACGAGAGACGGAGACACCGCTCTGACACCCGCCGACCTCGACGAACTCCCGTACCTCGACGCAGTGGTGCGAGAGAGCCTGCGACTGTACCCGCCGCAGTACCTCCTGTTCAGGGAGCCGACACAGCGAGTCACTCTCGGTGGCTACGATATCGACGCTGGGACGACGGTCGTCGTCCCGCCGTGGGTGCTCCACCGTGACCCAGCGTCGTGGGACGAGCCGACTGCGTTCCGACCGAGTCGGTGGCTCGACGACGACGGATCTGTGGTCACCGATACTCACCCGGAGTACGCGTACCTCCCGTACGGGGCCGGTCCGCGGGGCTGTCTCGGACGCCGGCTGGCAGACCAGACGCTCCGTCTGATCGTCGCGGTCGTCTGTCGACGGCGACGGCTGGACGCTGTCGACTCGCTGTCCGTCTCGGCGGGACCGACGCTGTCTCTCGACGACGGGCTCGACGTGCGTGTCTACGGACGAGAGTAGTGTCCACGAACGGGAGTAGTGCCGATTCAGGAGTTTGCTCAGCAGATGCAGACACTCGTCGATGAGCACTACCCGGATGCGGACTGCACCCGGGTTGTGCTCGACAACCTCTCCTCACACGTATCCAACACATCAGGATTGAAGCGGCAGTAGTTCCTCCTGTCGGTATGGGATTTCACACGTACGACGTGGACCGAGCAGACGCGTTGGAGGACGCGACCCGGTTCCGCAGCTGTTCTGTCGAGGAGCTCGTGAGCGCGCTGGGTGTCGACGAGGAGGCGGCGGTCGCCGACTTGGGGTCGGGCACAGGGTTTTATACGGACGTGGTTGCAGACCACGTCGGGACGTGTCACGCCGTCGACGTACAGGCGGAGATGCACGACATCTACCGCGAGAAGGGCGTCCCGGAGAACGTGTCGCTGGTGACTGCCGAGGTCGCCGACCTCCCAGTCGGTGACGGGTCGCTCGATGCCGCGTTCTCGACGATGACGTTCCACGAGTACGCGACCGAGTCCGCGCTCGCGGAACTGGCCCGTGTCGTCCGGCCCGGCGGGCGTGTTGTGACGGTCGACTGGACACGACACGGTGACGGTGAGAGCGGCCCACCGCTAGCCGAGCGGTACGGCGCTGGAGAGGCGGCGACGTTCTTCGCCGACGCCGGATTCACTGTCGAACGTGCTGCCGACCGACTGGAGACGATGTTCGTCGTCGCGCGACGGTAGACCGACCGCCGACACCACGACACGCAGCCACGGGTCTGACCGTTCGGCGGCGCACGATCCAGCCAAATTTATACAGATTCGAGCGTAGAGTGTACTGTGGACCGACCCACTATCGCCGGGATTGCGGCACGAGTCCGTCGCGTTCCCGCGGCAGGCCTCCAGCGACTCCGGCGGACGGGGAGAGCCATCAAACACCTCCTCACCGACCGGTCGGCGCGACCCGCACTGGCGTACCTGCTCGCTGTGGCGCTGGCCGGCGCGAGTGTGCTGAAGTTCCTCGTCGGCGGTGGCGGCGAGATCGCGAGCGACGAGATGCTGCTGTTGCTGGCCTCTGTCGGCGTGGTGTTGACGATGTCACTCAGTCTCTCTGGGAACGCGCCCCGTCGACGGTAGTGAGCACCCCGAGGGGCGGTGTCCCCCAACTCGCGGTGTCCCCCAACTCGCAGTGACTACGAGGAGGAACTCGACTGTCTGTCGTCGCTGTCGTCGCCGTCGTCTCCGTCGTCGCCGTCGTCTCCGTCGTCCGAGCCACCGTTCCAATTTTCAGCATTTTTCATCCGAACACTGTCGGAAACAGAGACACTGTTGGACGGCTGAGCCACGTCCATCGCGACGCTCCGGATTCGACTCGGACAGGGCGACGGCGGGTGCGATCACAGCCGACCCACCACCAGCGGTCGCCGCTGTCTGTTCGGGTGTGTCGGCAACCACACCAGTCCCGAACGTGAGCCGCGTGCCACCGTCAGAGTCGGAGGCTGACGTGGATTGGGACGCGTCGCTTCTCTCACCAGCGGAACGGCCAGCCAGCACGATTTCACACTCCCCCGTATAGGAGGTCGTGAACCCGTGATCGAGTTCGCTGCCGTCGCTGAAGAACACGCGGGCCACGTTCACCGATGACTACCGTGCAGGTCTCGCTGGCGGCGAGAGACGAACTCGAGTCGCTCGATCCACCAGTCCGTGACCGTATTCGTGACAAACTCCTCGACGAGGTCTCTGATATACTGATCTACGCACGACCGTATAAAGCACCCGGCCGGCACCTCGTGCGGAGTCAGGTTTCGTCGTCGAGATTCTCGCCGTTCTCCACGGGCGCGTGTGTCGCACGGTAGCCGCCGACAGCCGGGTCGAGTTCGTCGACAGCGAACAGTCGGATGTCACGTTCTCGTTTCGACACGACTTCGAAGTCGTAGTGTGTCGCTTCGTAGCCACTCTCTTCGCGGTCGGCAATCGCCGCGCGGTGGTCGGCGAGTCGGCGCTCGGCGCGCTCTCGGGACCACGAGCAGACGCAGTCGACACGGTCGTCGAACCGCGGCGGGAGCGCGGCGTCACGCTCGACACCGACCGAGTTACGGGTTGCAGCCATCGCGGCGAGCGTCGTCGTTCCGGTGCCCCAGAACGGGTCGAGCACAGTGTCGCCGTAGACGGAGTACATCGAGATCAGTCGGTACGGCAGCTCGACGGGGAACGCCGCTCGTCGGTCGCGGGGTGTCGCGTCGTCCGTGATCTGGGGGGCGGCGTCCAGATCGTCCCACAGGTCGGAGAACCAGTCGTTGCGCTCGCTCCAGAAGTACGAGGACTGGTACCGGCGCTCGGCCCCGGAGTCGAACTCGCGGGGTTCGCCGTTGCGAAACACCAGCAGGTGTTCGTGTTCCAGCGTGACGTAGGCGTTCGGCGGCAGTGTTCCGGAGCCCATGAACTTCGTCGGCGCGTTCGTCGGCTTCCGCCACAGCACACCCGGGAGCTGTCGGAAGCCGACCCGCGTCATCTCGTGAGTGACCCGGGCGTGGTTCTGGTACAGTTGGAACTCGCCGCCGACAGACCGGGTCGCGTCGCCGACGTTAACGCACGCGACACCGCCGTCGACGAGCACGCGCCGGAGTTCCTGCCACGCGTCGGCCAACACCGCGTGCATCCGGTCGAACGCACGCCGTCCGTCGCCGTCCGACAGCGCCGTCTCGACCGCTGGGTCCACCGCCGCGAACTGCTCGTCCCACTGCTCGATCATCGGGTACGGCGGGGACGTGACTACCAACTCGACACTGTCGTCCGGCAGGGGCAACTCCCGCGCGTCGCCGACACACACCCTGTGGGCCGTCTCCGGCCGGTCTGTGTCCCACTGGTCCGTCACGGAGGGCCCGGCGTCCGTTCGCATCGACCTAGGCGCTAGCGCCCCGGGCCATATATCCTCCGTTTCACCCTAGAAATGATCGGGACGGAACCGGACTGACGACGCTCCGACGCTCTCTCGCCACACACTCCCACAGGTCGACCGAATTGTCGGTGTCGTGCCACTCGCGTCTCTCGCTCGACGCAGTCGCACACTCTCTCCCCTGCACGCTCTCTCCCCTGCACACTCTCTCCCCTGCACGCTCTTTTTACTCGTTCGCAAGGAACACTATGCTAGAAATAGACGGTTCGTACCGTGTTTCCAGATCAGCTGTCGACACCGCGGCTCCACCTCGCTCGGGTAGCTGTCCCGGAGACACCGCCGACCGCACTGTACGAGCGGTTCCGTGCAGACGGTCCCGGCGAGAGAGCGTTCACACACGTGCCAGAGGAGCCGTTCGCACACGTCGGCGACGCCGCCGATCACTGCCACGAGCGAGCCCGCGAGTGGGCAGCCCGCGAGGCCGTCCACTACGTCGTCGTCCCGAGAGACGACCGGGCTGGAGACGCTCCAGTCGCCGGTCTCGCCGCCGCGTGGTTCGCGTGGGAGCTGTCGACAGCCAGACTCGGGCTGTTGCTCTCACCGCCGTTCTGGGGGAACGAGTACGCCACAGAGACGAACGCACGACTCACGAGACTCGCGTTCGAGCGGCTCGACTGCGAGACGGTCGAGATCAGTCACCTCGTCGGCAACGACAACTCCCGGCGCGCAGTCGAGAAGTTCGTCGAGCGGTTCGGCGGCGAACGCGAGGGAACGCTCCGACAGGAGGACACCGTCTCCGGAGAGCCGGTCGACGTCGTCCAGTACGTCGTCACCCGTGAGCAGTTCGAGGCGGCAGAGCCAGCAGAGCGGTAGTCGTCCGTGGCAGTCCGAGTGTCACCGCCCCGAGATGGATAGACCACCCCACAGCCCGAGCGTCGCCGCACCGAGGTGGGCCCACCCTTACAGCCCGAGCGTCGCCGCACCGAGGTGGACGCACCCTCACAGCCCGAGCGTCGCCGCGCCGAGGTGGACGAACCCGAGCGTGACCGCCAGTCGTCCGACACTGCCGGCGAACGTCGCAGCGGCGAACTTGGCGTAGTCCTCCTCCAGCACGGCGAAGGCGTAGATCGACAGCGTGTCGGGGAAGCCGGGGACGGACAGCGCCATCGCCAGTCCGACGTAGCCGTACCGGCGAGCGATCTCGACCGTGCGACGCTCGGACCACTCGATCACGTCGAAGCGCGACCGCCTGAAGAATCGGACGATGGGTCCGGACTCTTTCGCCTCCTGCCCGAGGTGGAACGCGAACACGGAGCCAGCAGCTTTGCCGGCTCCGGAGACGACCGTGAGAGCGGTCATCCGACCCCAGTAGCCCAACCCGAGATCCAACGGCGCGAGCAGAACGACCTCGCTCACGCCCGGGAGAGCGAACGCGATCAGAAACGAGTAGACGAAGACGATTCCCAACCCCGGCCACCCGGTGGCGGACTCGACGACCGCTTCGAGCCACCCGAACCCGACGAGTCCGCCCGAGGACGCTAACGGAACTGCGACGGCGTCTGCGAACGACGCGGTTGCGCTCCCAACCCCGTCGACCGACAACGTAAGAACGCTCTCGCTTCCGTCTGCGAACGACGCGAGAACGCTCTCGACTCCGTCACCGACACGCTTCGAGAGCTGGCCGGGTCCGAACTCGGAGGCGGTGGACAGAGAGAGGTGACGACCGGAAGCGGGGATTGCGCTCACAGGTGAGGCAGGGCGCTACGCGTAGTAAACACCAGCGGTTCGTACTCCGCGAACCTGACGTTCGACTGACAAATAGTAGCAGGAACGGGGGAGGGCGACGAGAGACGAGACTGTGCGATCCAGCATCAAAAACCCCCCGAGACCCAAAGTCACATTACGGGCCAAACCGAAGGATAGCCGTAGCACATGTCACGGAGCCCCTCTCTCCCGGAGCGTCCTCGTCTGGATCTGGACCCGGAGATGAGCGAGCAGGAACGCTTGCGAGCGATGCGGAAACACTTCGAGCGCATCGTGCAGGTGAACGAGGAACTCGACGACCGGTTACGCGACGCGGAGACGCGTCGCAACGACCTCCGTGAGGAGGTGGACGAACTCAAGCGTCGCAACGAGGCGCTGAAGACCTCCTCGTTGTACGTCGCCACCGTGGAAGAGCTCACCGACGACGGCGTGGTGATCAAACAGCACGGCAACAACCAGGAGGTGCTCACGGAGGTGTCCCCCGGGCTCGCAGACGAGCTGGAGGCGGGCGACCGCGTGGCGATCAACGACTCCTTCTCGATTCAGACGGTGTTAGACGACGAGACGGACGCTCGGGCGCAGGCGATGGAGGTCGACGCCTCCCCAGAGGTGGCGTACGACGACATCGGCGGGATCGACGAGCAGGTGCGCGAGGTGCGCGAGGCGGTCGAAGACCCCCTCGTCAACGCCGACCAGTTCCGCGAGGTGGGTGTCGAGCCGCCGAGCGGCGTGCTGTTGCACGGTCCGCCGGGCACCGGGAAGACGATGCTCGCCAAGGCCGTCGCCAACGAGACGGACGCGACGTTCATCAAGATGGCCGGCTCGGAGCTGGTGCGGAAGTTCATCGGCGAGGGAGCACGCCTCGTGCGTGATCTGTTCGAACTCGCCGCCGAGCGGGAGCCGGCAGTGATCTTCATCGACGAGATCGACGCGGTCGCGGCGAAGCGGACGGACTCGAAGACCTCGGGTGACGCCGAGGTCCAGCGAACGATGATGCAGTTGCTCTCGGAGATGGACGGGTTCGAGGACCGCGGCGAGGTTCGGATCATCGCTGCCACCAACCGGTTCGACATGCTCGACGAGGCGATTCTCCGCCCCGGTCGGTTCGACCGGCTCATCGAGGTGCCCAAGCCGGACGTGGAGGGCCGCGAGAAGATTCTCTCGATCCACACCCGCGACATGAACGTCGCCGACGAAGTCGACTTCCGCGAGATCGCCGCCGGGCTCGACGACTACTCCGGCGCGGACATCAACGCGCTCACCACGGAGGCTGGGATGTTCGCCATCCGTGACGACCGCTCGGAGGTCCGACAGGCGGACTTCGAGAACGCACGCGAGAAGGTGGAAGACGACGACGAAGGGCCGCTCGCGGATCAACTCCGACCGTACCAGTACTGAGGCAGGCTCTGACCGTTCTCCTCCCGACGGCCCAACCTCCCAGTAGCGGTGGCGGACCGCTGCTCCGTGACTTCTGCGACGATTCTCCCAGTTCGACGCAGCCGTCGTCAGACCTCTGGTTCGACGTAGACCATCGAGACCCGTTTGTCTTCGGCAGCCAGACTCGACTCGATCGCTTCGATCACGCCGTCGATCTCCTCGGCGTCGAGTTCGGACGCGAAGCTCACGTCCGCAGTCACGAGCACGTCGTTCGGGCCGACGAACATCGTCCGCAGGGCGTCGACGTGAGCGACGCCGTCTTGTTCGCCGACGAGCTCGCGGAACCGCGACTCGCGGCTCTCTCGCATCGACTCACCCAGCAGGAGGCGCTTGTTCTCCCACGCCAGCGCGAGGGCGAAGCCCATCAACAGCAGTCCGATCAGGAGCGCGGTCGCGGCGTCGAACGCCTCGACACCGGTCACGCGGGTCAACACGACACCGACGAGCGCGAGCGCGGCACCGGCGAGCGCGACGGCGTCCTCCGTGAACGCGGTGAGTGTGGTCACGTCGCTGGTCTCGCGGAACGCCTCCCGAATCCCGCTCCAGCCGTACTCGGTGATCTGCCGTGAGAGCTCGTCGTTCGCCTTCTTCAGCGCGTACGACTCGAACACGATGGCGGCAGAGAGGACACCGACGCTCAACTGGAACGTGGACAGCGGCACCAGCGCAGTGAAGTCGATGCCGGCGATCACGACATCCTGTGGGCCACCGCCGTGACCACCGTGGCTCGTCAACGCGTTGTACCCGTGTTTCAGCGACTCCCAGCCGGCGATGCCGAACAGGAGGACGGACACCAGAAACGAGTAGAAGAACTGTGCCTTCCCGTAGCCGAACGGGTGCGTCTGTGTCGGGTCCTTCCCGGAGTACCGAATCCCGATCAGGAGGAACACCTGGTTGCCAGTGTCGGAGACGGAGTGGTACGCCTCCGAGAGCATCGACGGGCTCCCCGACGCGAGGAACGCGAAGAACTTCATCACCGCGATAGCACCGTTGGCGATTAGGGCGGCGATCACGACCGATCTGTTTCCAGCCATCGTTCACCGCGACGGCACGACGCGACTAAAAACCGGGGACAACGTTGTGCGGGAGAGTGTGACTCCGAGGGCGATGTCGTGCGGGAGAGTGTGACTCCGAGGACGATGTCGTGCGGGAGAGTGTGACTCCGAGGACGATGTCGTGCGGGTGGGTGTGATTTCGAGGACGATGTCGTGTGGTTCCGTCGGACTACTGGGAACCAACGCCGTCAGTACTCACCACGCGGAGCCGAGCCACGACGAGAGCGGGAACGAGCACTACAGAGGGCTACGTTGACAACTAAACACGATAGCGGCCGAGAAGTCCATGTTCGTTAATCGAATTCCACAGTCTTTCACCGTATTAGCACTTTTTGCGGAATTCGGGAGAACTTATACAGAACGGGGCGTACGCAGATGTGCGGCCGACGTACGTGTGAGTTCGTCGCCGCCACCGTCAGACATCCACCGGCCCGCCGACACACCGCCGTGTCACTGCCGCCACGTCCGGCGGGCCGAGTTTCTTCCTGTGCTCGGTCTCGGTCTCTGGCCGTCGTGTTCATGTCACTCTGCGTCCAACAGACAGTATGTTGGTCGCAGTCTCAGACACCCACAGCACGGAGGGACACAGGCTCACGGGGCGGACGCTCGAAGCCGTCCGGCGGGCAGACAGCGTCGTTCACGCGGGAGACTTCTACACGGAGTCCGTGTTAGACAGCTTCGAGTCGGCCGCCGGGCGGCTGTACGCCGTCGCCGGCAACAACGACGACAGTGGCATCGCGGGTCGGCTGCCGGACTCGCGGGTGGTGAGCTACGGCGGCGTGACGTTCGCGGTCCGCCACCGCTCGCGGACCGGCCCAACCGGACTGACACTGTTCGGGCGGGAACACGACGCGGACGCCGTGATCTTCGGCCACAGCCACGACCCGACTGTCGAGGCGGCCGACGACCTGACACTGATCAATCCCGGGAGTCACGCACAGCCGCGTGGGAACCGACGAGCACACGCGGAGTTCGAGCGTCGCCCGGACGGTGACGGACTCGACGGACGACTCGTCACTGTCGACGGAGAGACGTTCGAGTCGTTCACTGTCACGCCACGAGACTGACTCGGACGGTCCGGGACCGAGCGAGGTGGAGGGCCGAAGCGTCCCGAGGACCGTACCCTTCGGTACACCCCCACACACAAAGTAGCCTGCGTAAACTCAAAGGGCGATTTCAGTCACCTCGGAGCCTCACACGGCGGAGACGCGGGAGAACGACTGCACTGACACACACGAGGGTGGAGTCACGGTGTCGTCCGTCGCTGGCGGAGCCGTCCCCAGGCGAAGACGAGCGTCAACGCGAGGAGGCCACCCAGCAACAGCATCGCGCCGGGAGAGGTCGAGACGGTCTCGATCAGCCCGGGCTGTGCTGCGGTGTCTGCCGCTTCCTTTGCCCCCTCGGTAGTCATGACCGACACGTCCCCACCGCTGTCGGACTGGGTCGTGGCAGCGCCGGTCTGCGTCGACTGCGAGGCAGCCAGGTCGGGTGCGAACGGGCCGTCGAGGAGCCACTCCGCGGCGGCGGCGACGACAGCGAGCGGGACCAGCGCGCCGAGGAGTCGTTTCAGCGCGCTCTTCAGTCCCTTCGTGTCCTCCTTGCGGCCGGCGACGACCACCAGCGCGCGGTCGGCGGGCGCGTACACGTCCATCTCGCGGCCCTTCTCCGAGTAGGCGGTGTCGACGACTTCGACGAGACCGGCGTCGGCGAGACGGCCGAGGTGGTACTGTGTGTTCTGCAGCGAGGTGTCGACACTGTCCGCGAGCGCGCTCGCGGGAGCCGGCTCTTCGTGCAGGGCGGTCACGATCTGACGGGCGGTCTCCGAGGAGAGCGCCGACAGCACGTCGTCGGCGTCGTCCGTATCGACACCGACGACGCGCGGTTCGTCCGGCTCTGCGTCGTCGAGGTCGGGGGTGGAGGGCAGGAGGTCGGCCATCGCTGCACACTGCGACGGCCGGCGGGGTAAGCTTTCAGGATTCTCACCGCGCAGTCGGCTCGATGTCGTCACCGACGGCGTTCATCACCTGCACCGCGGCGCTGGCAGCCAGTCCCTTGGCGACCTCGGCACGATCCTCGTCGTCCATGCCCGCAGCCAGTTCGTCGAGACTCGGAGAGAAGCCGGCGCTGACGGCGTGACCGACCGGCGGACGGACGGCGACTGTCGCCTGTGGCCCGTCCGTGCCGTAGTTGAGCTCCGATCCGACCGTGTAGCCGTCCGGGAGGTACGACTCCGTGCGCGTGACGATGTTGGCAACCGCCTCCCGAAGCGCCTCCTTCTGTTTCGGCGTGAGATCTACTTCCTCCGGCTGTCCCGCGTCGACGACGCCGGGCGGCCCCGCGTAGGGGTTGTTCCCGTTCATCTGAGAGTCGTTCGTGGTACGTGAGGGTTGCCGATAAAACCGTCGCCTGCTGTGCCGTGACACCTGTTGACGCGTGTCACCCGCTGTGGCGTGGCGGGTGGCGACGGTTCGCCCGGCAACGCGCGACTGTCTGTCGGGCTGTCGTCCGTCGCTGTGTCGTCTGTCGGTGTTGTACGTGCGAACAGGAGATTACTTCATCAACAAATCTTATTCTGAATATACTAGATCTATATCAGAGCTTTTAATACGCAAGCAATACGAAGTCAGGTGTGAGCAAGTTCGATCTGCTAGAAACAAAAGGGGAGTGGCAGTCAGCAGACCGACCGCTGGCAGTGCATATCTATCCCAACAACGCACGAGACGTATCGGCAGCGAAGGGGTTCGTGAAAGACGGCATCACACAACTGCTAGACCAGTTGTTCGGTGGCCCCATAGACTTCTACGAGATCTACTATTTCTACGACTATCGATACTTCCCAAGAAAGAGTAGTGAAGACGCCGAGAGTCTCTACAGAGAGTTCAAGTCGTGGTACCAAGGCAAGTACGACCACCGTATCGGGGTCCACCTCGTCACAGACACCGAGGTTCTCGGAGGCCGGTCAGACGGGGGCGACGGGACGACACTCAACTCGTTCAACAACGCTCGGTGCTGTGCCGCGGGATCGGACTACAGTGGTTCAGAAGGCCGGTCGACCGCCGCACACGAGACGCTCCACTCCATCATCAACAACGAACTCCCGGGTGTGAAGGATATGCTACCGGACGGCGACGAACACTATCTCGGGAAAGTGTACAGTGACGGCAACACCGCCAGCCCGCTTGCGAACAACGACAACGAGGTGAGTTCCAAGGGAGACTGTTCTGCGGACCGAGAACAGGACACCGAGTCGACCACGATCACCAGCTGTGCGTACGACGCGGTGCAGTTGACATCAGACGACGCATTCGAGTGACAATGACAGAGAACACGACACCAGAGAACACGATCAGCAGGCGTGAGGCACTCAAAATCGCTGGAGTCAGTAGCGGTGCTCTCCCAGTAGGCTCGGGCGTAGTGTCTGCAACTAGCGATCCGACGGACACCGTCCGACTCGTCGAAGCGTCGCTGCTCTACGACGTGTCTGCCCCGGAGTCGGCGGACACGTTCTACGAGACAGCGACGGTCTGTGACAGGCCAGACTACGCAATCGACCAGGCGAGGAGAACAGTTCGCCCGACGGAGACGCCGTCGGCCCCCCAAGTGTTCAGAACCTTTCGGAACAACAGTGCAGCCGTCAACTTCGGAGGAGTGTCACCGATGCCCGCTCGATCACTGGGCGGAGCAGCGAGTGATTTCGCGGTTGCTGGATTCGGGACGGGCATCGAGCCGTCCAGTGTGTACGTTCTCGCAGAACCGACGACAGTACCATCGTTCCAGGCTCGGACGGAGAGTGGCTCCGTAGTGCTTCAGTCAGGGGACAGTCGGAAGGAAGTCGCCAGTCGGGAGAGGGCTTCACTGACGCTCGAGTCAGTTCAGATCACGCTCGAGAAGACTGTAGTACTAGACGAGAAGGCGGCGGCGACCGACGATATGAAGCCGTATCTCCGTGCGCCGAAGAAAGAGCGGACGACAGAATCAATAACTGTCGAACCCGCGTTGCACGCGGTGAATCACGGTGAACTCCGTATTCGGGACGAAGAGTGATCGATCCGTGATCGACCGGAGAACTGTCTTACACGCGACACTGTTTGCGAGCCTCTCGCTGAGTGCTGGCTGTCTCTCGGAGTCACAGGCAAGTGACGCGACCGAACAGCCCTCGTACTCTCCGACGGAGACCCCGGTAGACGAACTAGACACGAGAACGGGGACACCCACGAGAACGGAGTACCCGACGCGGAACTGCACAGAACAGCCGATCATGGAAGACGTTCGAGTGATCAACGACAGCCCGAACACGACGCGTGTCACGTTCGAACTCCGCGACAGTGAGAGCGAGCAGTTGTTTCGAGAGCGCTACACGGTCCCCGCAGGCGAGGAGGTCTCCGAAGAGGAACGCATCTTCGAGGGCACAGACGAGTCCGAAACGTACGTGTTCGTCGTCACTGTCGACGGCGAGACTAAACAGAGAGAAATTAATAACCGTGCTCTGATACGTCCAACGCTCTATGGCTACGTCGTCGAGGTCCGAGACGACGAGTTCGTGGTGAAAGACGTTCACCTCGATCCGAGTGAAGCGTTCAATCCGAACTGCTACGGCTGATACTGCCGGTCACGAATCGTCGAACCCGGTATCAACAATCGCGATACGCGCGCGGTGGTGCAGAGGTTGTCACAGGGGAGTGGTAAGACGAGTCTGATGTGACAGACCAGACGAAGAGTACGGTCCAGTGGGATGGGACCCATCGACCCCTCAACTGTTCAGAACGCTCTGGAACAACAGCGTAACCGTACATTTATAAAATGAGCAACAGAATCAATGGCTGTCGAACCCGCGTTACACGCGGTGAATCACGGTGAACTCCGTATTCGGGACGAAGAGTGATCGATCCGTGATCGACCGGAGAACTGTCTTACACGCGACACTATTTGCGAGCCTCCCGCTGAGTGCCGGCTGTCTCTCGGAGTTACAGGCAGACGAACCAGACACGAGAACGGAGTACCCGACGCGGAACTGCACAGAACAGCCGATCATGGAAGACGTTCGAGTGATCAACGACAGCCCGAACACGACGCGTGTCACGTTCGAACTCCGCGACAGTGAGAGCGAGCAGTTGTTTCGAGAGCGCTACACGGTCCCCGCAGGCGAGGAGGTCTCCGAAGAGGAACGCATCTTCGAGGGCACAGACGAATCCGAAACGCACGTGTTCGTCGTCACTGTCGACGGCGAGACCAGACAGAGAGAGGTCATTAGTAGTATTCTCATACATCCCACGCTCTACGGCTACGTCGTCGAGGTTCGAGACGACGAGTTCGTCGTGAAAGATGTTCACTTCGATCCGAGTGAGATTTACAACCCGAACTGTTACGGCTGATACTGCCGGTCACGAATCGTCGAACCCGGTATCAACAATTGCGACACACGGGCGGTGGTGCAGAGGTCGTCACAGGGGAGTGGTAGGACGAGTCTGATGTGACAGACCAGACGAAGAGTACGGTCCAGTAGGATGGGACCCATCGACCCCTCAACTGTTCAGAACGCTCTGGAACAACAGCGTAACCGTGCATTTATAAAATAGACAACAGAACCAATGGCTGTCGAATCAACGTTGCACGCGATGAATCACGGTGAACTCCGTATTCGGGACGAAGAGTGATCGATCCGTGGCCGACCGGAGAACTGTCTTACACGCGACACTGTTTGCGAGCCTCCCGCTGAGTGCTGGCTGTCTCTCGGAGTCACAAGCAGGCGAAGCGGACACGAGAACGGAGTACCCGACGCGGAACTGCACAGAACAGCCGATCACGGAGGACGTTCGAGTGATCAACGACAGTCCGAACACGACGCGTGTCACGTTCGAGCTCCGCGACAGTGAGGGCGAGCAGTTGTTTCGAGAGCACTACACGGTCCCCGCAGGCGAGGAGGTCTCCGAAGAGGAACGCATCTTCGAGGGAACAGACGAGTCCGAAACGTACGTGTTCGTCGTCACTGTCGACGGTGAGACCAGACAGAGAGAGGTCATTAGTAGTGTTCTGAGTGTAGCTTCAACTCTGAATCTGTAGATCATCTTCGAGTTCAACTGGGTAGAGCTGGCGTAGCTTGATTCGAGCATCGTCAGTGGTAAACTGCCAGTCGATGGCTCGATTGGCTTCATTCCGACGCTGTTGCCACGCAGCGACCTCCGCACGGAGGGTTGCTGCGTCGTAGATACGACGATCAAGACACTGTCGTTTGAGGACGCCGATCTCGATTTCTGCCATGTTCGGCCAACTCCCGCGCCTGGGCGTGTAGTGAAACTCGAACCGATCAAGATACCCCTGAGCCTGGTCTGGTGGGAAAAATCGTAGAAGGCAGCGGGTTTGTGGGCATTGAGTTGGTCCATGACGATCCGGATGCGGTCCGCATCCGGGTGGTGAACGTCGGCGAGTTCAACCATGCGGTCGATCCACTCCGTCGTCCGCCTCTTTGCAGTGATTTCGACATCGCGGTCGGGCTTGCGGCGATGAATCGTCGCGAGCCCTCGCTCTGTGTATGGTTTCCGCGTGGTGTGGACGGTTTGTGAATGGCAGCCGACGTGCTCACTTACTGTCTGATCAGTGAGCCGTCGTCAGACTTCAGTAGGGTGCGTGCGCGTGTGTTCCCTTCTGCTCTTTGTTCACCGGCAGAAATGAACTGTTCGAGGGTCTCGCGTTCCTCGTCACTGAGGTCGACAATGTACTTTTTCGCTCCTATACTGGAAGAGACGCGCTCAGAGGCGATAACGCTATGCATCCACGGTTGAAGCTACACTGAATCGACAGCCAGCAACTGTTCGCGGAGCCACAGTGATTATGACGGATGCCTGTCAACAGAACGTCGAGGATGAGCTACGTGTACGCGACACCAGCGGAGAGTCCAGCGGGAGGTGCTGTCTTCGACACCAGCACCGACCCGGCGTCGGGGTTCGACGCTGTCGCACGGCAGACGTCGTCGACAGTGACGACCAGACAGTCGAACAGACCAGCGTGGAGCAGACCGCAAACAGTGCAGTTCACGACGCGTCGACCGGGCGAGTCACGTGGAGGCAGCAATGCGTCGTAGCACTCCAGTCGTCGTCGCAGCACTTCTCGCAGCCGTCGTCGGGACGACACTCGCCGTCGGCGCAGTCGCAGCCAACGGCGTGACGACGAGCCAGACGCCGTCGGCCTCGACAGTCGCACCCGGCGGCGAGCTGCAGGTGAGCGTCACAGTGAACGCGACCGGGCACAACAGTCCGGCGTTGGACCTGACACTGCCGGCCGGGTGGACCGTCGTCGAGCACACCGACGACGGCGGGACGTACAGAGAGGACACACAGCAGTGGATCTGGCTGGACGGCGGCGTGAAGACCGTGACGTACACGGTCGCGGTGCCGACGAACGCCACCACCGGCCCGTACGAGCTGGTGGCCAACGGATCGGCTATCGACCCCGAGACGGACGAACTTGTGGCGGACCAGACCGTCTCGACAGTGCGTGTCGAGGAGACGACGCCGACGGAGACGTCGACACCGACAGACACGCCGACACCGACCGCCACACCGACACCGACTGACACGCCGACACCGACAGACACGCCAACACCGACAGACACGCCGACACCGACCGCCACGCCGACACCGACCGCCACGCCGACACCGACCGCCACGCCGACGGCTACGTCCTCACCGACACCCACACCGGCGGCGGGCGAGTGCAACCCGGAGGACCCGCCGAAGCTCGACACCGCGCGGCTGTTCACACGCGAGGACACCATCGAGACGGGACAGCCCGGGGTCATTGCAGGCGGGTTCCTCCCGCCGGCGGCGCTACAGTGTGACATCGTCGTGCGGGTCACCCTGCAGGTGCCGAACAACATGTACATTCAGGGGACGAACGGTCTCGGCTCCGGCGGCGCTGGGATCGTCTCCAGCGAGTTCACTGTGCCGGCTGGCGCGTCGAGTGTGAAGTCCGTGCGTGCGAACGTGTACGCCTCCGAGACGGGCCAGTTGAGCGTCACCGGCGACATCGTCTACTGGCCGGAAGGCTTCCCGGACCTCCAGCGAACGATCTCCGGACTCACGCTCCAGTTCACGGTCAACGAACCGGTCGAGCGTGGCTCGGCGGGGACCAGTACCCCGACCGACAGCGGCGGCGGTGACGACGGCGGCTCGACGGAGACCGGCTCGCCGGGACTGACTGGGCTCACCGCACTCGCTGCTGTCGCTGCGACGCTGCTCGCTGCCGCACTCCGCCGCCGAGCGGGCGAGTAACGTCGGAGTTCCCACACACACAACCTGTCACTGGCAGGAGATTTCGGTCGGGAGCTAGAACGGACGGAATCAGTTCGGAGCGCTTCTCTCACGATTGTTCGACAGAAAAACGCTCGTGAAACGTAGAAGGGCCGACAGAATTATACTTCGGGCGTTTGGGAAGCGTGTATGGATTTCAGACTCACCACGGTCGTGGTTGCCCTCCTCGTGGTCCTCGCCGGCTGTGGCGGTGGCACGACGACACAGACGGACGGGGCCGCGACAGAGACGACAGTTGTCGCCGATCAGACGCCGACCCCGACGCCGGGAGCAGACGGCGGTGACACCACGCCGACACCGGGGTCGGACGACAGTGATACCACACCGACGCCGACGCCGGGGGCAGGCGACGGTGACACCACGCCGACGCCGACGCCGGAGCCCGGCTCCGAGTCGGGCGAGACGGGAACACCGACGCCGGTCGAGAACCTCCAGTCAGTGTCGGCGATGTCGTCGCTGCCGGACGGCGTGTCGAGCGAGAAGGTGACGAACGTCAGCCGGCTGTTCTCCGCGCAGGACGAGCGACTCGGCGACGTTGGGTTCACACAGACGATCCTCATCCGCAACGAGTCACAGAGTGGCAGTGCCACAGAGCTCCGGATCGCCAACGACACGGCGGCGACGACGGCAGTGATCAGTTCCGCAGGCGTCGACTGGACACAGGAGTACTACCTCGGCTCGGAGGTAACTGGCGCGTACAACGGCTCGACCGGCAGCGTCCAGTACGGTGTCGGGCCGACGAACGTCGAGCGGTCGGCTGGCTTCGTGATCGGCATCTTCTCGCTGATCCCACGCGGCTACATCGGCGCGTTGGAGTGGGAAACTGCTGGCACGTACACTACTGACGACGGTGAGCGTCGGCTCGTTCTCACCGCGGACAGCCGCAACGAGAGTTCCTCCTACGGCGGCTTCTTCGCCCCCTCGATCACGAGTGACGGCGAGACGCTCCAGAGTGTCACCGGCCGCATGGAAGTGACGAGCGAGGGCGTGATCCGGAGCGCGACCGTGACTGCCACCGTGCAGGGTGCCGGCGGCTCCACGTACGCCAAGGGAACGGATCTGACGATTAGCTCACCACGAGAGCAGCCGGTCGAAGAGCCGTCGTGGCTCGCCGACAAGCCGACGCCGTCGCTGTCGACGAGCTCGGACGCGCGACTCCTCGTGTACGAACACGCGGGTGACCAGCCGCTGTCGGCCGGGACGAACCTCACCGTGACGACGCGGGACCCCGTCGGGATCACACAGAACGTGACGCTCGATCAGTCGGTCGCGCCGGGTGAGACGGTGTACGTGTACAAGACTGGCGAGGGAACGCAGACGACGATCCGCGGAGCGGTTGGCCAGCAGCCGTCGCTGTCGTCGAACGCGACTGCGTTCTCCGGTCGGGTGGTCGTGAGTGTCCCGCTCGAACAGGCACAGACGGAGCTTCAAGTGGGTATCGAGATCGAGGAAGACGAGGAGAACTGATTTCGTAGCTCGCCCGCGACGACGGCTGTCCGCGAGTGCAGACGGACGACGGGGAGTAACCACACCCGCCGCGTCAGTCGAGCGCAGCCAGCAGGTCGCCGAGTTCCTCGACCGCCGCTCGTGCGTCGGCGAGCGTCTCCGGCTCGTCGTGACCTGCAGCAATCTCGGCGGCGAGATCCGACACCGTCGCCGCGACCTGTGTGCTCTGGTCCTCGACGATCTGTGCGTACTCCTCCGGAGCACTGTCTTCCGGGCCTCGTTTGTGAACGGTACCACTTTCACTGTGCGAGTCTGAAGTCGACATTGCTGTGTAATGGCCACAGCACGCGGCGACAGGGTGGTCACGACACCCTGTCACTGTCGGCAGGCAGCACCGACGAGTGACGTGTGCCGAGTGCTGTGCGTGTTGACGATTGTGACTCAGATACTTGTTCGTTTCGGCGTGTGGACTACTCGTTCAGGCGACACGGCGGCGAGTCTCGAACGGGTCGGGAGCCCAGACTACGTCTCCTCGTGACACCATCTACTGGTCCCCGCTGTCGTCAGACCGCTCGATGGGATCGACCGCCGTCTCCATCCACGTCTCGATCTCCTCGTCGGAGAACCCGTCGTCTCGCGCCGTTGCGGCGGCAGTGCCGAGAGTCGCCGCCGTGTCGACCGCGTGTTCGGTGTCCGCAATCGTCCAGTACTGGCCGCGGTGGTCGAGTAAGCCGTGCTCTTCGAGTCGCGCGAGCGTCGGGCCGACACTCCCTCGTGGCACGTCCGTCTCTTCGACGATCTCCCGTTGGCGAAACGCCTTGTCCGGGTGTCGCACGCGGGAAGTGACGAGTGCCTCACGAGCGCTACAACCCCTAGGGGTCGCGTCCGAGAGCCGTCGAGACGATGCCCGCCGCGGCAGCCACGGGGCTGTTCGAGATCCTCGCGACGGTCGAAGAATTGCGTCCCGCGAACCGAGAACGAACGGAGGGTGAGCGACCACGCAGCCAGGCAGGAGCCGCGGTCACCGCCGCTTCCGGCCCGGATCGATGTAGTGCGGCGTCGACTGGGGACGAGTGGAGCCTGCCGTTTCCGTCGACCCCCCGGGGGTTTGGGGGTGATTGCGGGTCGACGGAAACACTAAGTGCTAGGCGGCCAGTAGAGCCGTGTACGTGCCCGGTTCGGGCATGGTTCCAGATGAACCCGTTGTGGGGTTGAAGCACTGATGATAGGTCCGCATCCGTGAGGTCGGCGCATCGTTCCAGATGAACCCGTTGTGGGGTTGAAGCAAGACATCAAGAGAGAGACACGGAACCGGCGACTTGTTCCAGATGAACCCGTTGTGGGGTTGAAGCGTGCCGCTCGGAGTGGATAACGAGCGCCCCACGGTTCCAGATGAACCCGTTGTGGGGTTGAAGCCTCTGCACACACTGCGGTGACCGCGTTGAGGAGCGTTCCAGATGAACCCGTTGTGGGGTTGAAGCCCCGTTTGAGGCACCGGTGTCTGTGAAAACGCCGCCGTTCCAGATGAACCCGTTGTGGGGTTGAAGCCGCCAGTACGGGACTGCTGGAACGGGCGACCTGTTGTTCCAGATGAACCCGTTGTGGGGTTGAAGCGAGCGACCCGAAGACACGAAGCCGTCGGTCGTCTCGTTCCAGATGAACCCGTTGTGGGGTTGAAGCACCACTGACGGGAGTGCGGGCGACACGGAGACGTTGTTCCAGATGAACCCGTTGTGGGGTTGAAGCGACGACGACGAGTTCGAGTCGTCGGGCACTGTCGTCGTTCCAGATGAACCCGTTGTGGGGTTGAAGCGACCCGAGCGACGATTCGTACACGAGCGGGCCAACACGTTCCAGATGAACCCGTTGTGGGGTTGAAGCTCCGTCTGACTCGCGTGGGTACAGGTTGTGTATTTGGTTCCAGATGAACCCGTTGTGGGGTTGAAGCCGCGTGCTCCGAGGGGGACCGTCGTCTCGGAGCCGGTTCCAGATGAACCCGTTGTGGGGTTGAAGCCATACGTCACGACGCAAAGCGAAGCCTCAGCGCTGGCGTTCCAGATGAACCCGTTGTGGGGTTGAAGCTACCAGCGCATCAACGTCATCTGCACTCCGATTTCTCGTTCCAGATGAACCCGTTGTGGGGTTGAAGCTCCCCGACGCCACCCGAGGTCATCCATCCCATCACGGTTCCAAATGAACCCGTTGTGGGGTTGAAGCTCCGAGAACGTCTCGTGTGCCGGCAGAGCCACGTTGGTTCCAGATGAACCCGTTGTGGGGTTGAAGCGAGCAGTGGGCGAACGCTGGCCTTCGGCCGGCGGAGGTTCCAGATGAACCCGTTGTGGGGTTGAAGCTTTGTCGGCCCGCCGTTTCCGGTCCCGGCCTCGTGGTTCCAGATGAACCCGTTGTGGGGTTGAAGCTCCTGCTGGTAGAGAACGTTACTCAGCGGTGCCGCGTTCCAGATGAACTCGTTGTGAGATCAGTCCCTCGGCACGCTCGGACGCGAGCGGTAGTGACAACTCTCGGACCGGCAGGTGAAGCGACGACAGAGGGGAGACAGCAGTCGCTCCGACGCACTGTGGAGCGGCCGAACTCGACAGAACGAACCACACTCGAAAGGCAGAAAGTTATTCAGTGAAGCTATCGGAAAGCTAACAAAATTATTAAATCAGTCCAGACTCTACCGTAGACTGCGACACGCCGGGGTCGTCACTTCGGCAGAACGCGAGAAGTGGCGAGGGTGTTGGCACCACCCTCACCGGGGTGT
>CAKZQY010000193.1 GCA_937142015.1 uncultured Halobacteria archaeon | reverse complement strand
GATTGCTCCCGCCGTCGTACGCCGGCCGCGGACGCGCCGTCGGTCGGAGTCGGACCGTCCGGCGATCCAGTCGACATCGGGCCGTCCGGCGATCCAGCGCCGACGAGGATAGAAGTCCGACGCTCTATCCTGGCTGAGCTACACGCCCTCACCACAGACGAACGCAGCGAGTGACAAAAACGACCCGGTCGTGGCCGACGGCTGACGCTCGCTGCCCAGCGTGTCTCGTCGACGTGAGCACGGTCACCCACGTCCCGTAGAACTTAACAGCCACAGCGGAGTACCCGAGTGTGATGCGAATTCTCGGAACCGTCGGTCTGCCGGGGAGTGGCAAGGGAGAGGCGGCAGCCGTTGCCGAGGCCGCGGGGATTCCGGTCGTGACGATGGGTGACGTGATCCGCGACGCCTGCCGTGAGCGCGGTCTCGACCCGGCACAACACCACGGGGAGGTCGCCAAACAGCTCCGCGAGGAGGACGGTCCGACCGCGATTGCCGACCGTACAGTCGACCGACTCCGCGAAGTCGACGGCGATGTCGTGTTAGTCGACGGTCTCCGCGGACCCGCGGAACTGGACCGGTTCCGCGAGGCGTTCGGCGAGTCGTTCGAACTCGTCGCGATCGAGGCCCCCCGGGAGGTGCGCGCAGAACGCGCTGCCGAGCGTGGCCGCGACGAGTCTGACGGCGACCGGGAGGCGTTCGAACGCCGCGAGCGCCGCGAACGAGAGTTCGGCCTCGTCGAGGTGATGGAGCGCGCCGACGTGACTGTCGACAACACCGGGTCGCTCGCTGCGTTCCACGAGCGTGTCCGCGACCTCCTCGGTGTTACAGAGACAGACAGCACAGACGGTCGTCCCGCGGTCGAATCCAGCGCGGCAGACGGAGACGAACGATGACGACGATCTACAGCGTCGACGTACGGATCGAGACGCCAGTGAACGACACGGAGGTGACGGACCGCGTGATCGATGCGGTGCGTGCGCTGTTCCCCGACACGGAGGTCCACAGCCAGCCCGGGCGCGTCGTCGCCGAGACACACTCGCTGGAGGGGTTCTCCGACCGGCTCCACGAACAGGAGATTCTCGACACCGCTCGCCGGGAGTTCCTCTCGAACGCCGACGAGGACGGGTTCTCGTTCGCGCTGAAGAAACAGGCGGCCTACGAAGGCGTGGTCAACTTCGCCGTGGGCGACCCGGACGAACTCGGTGACGTGTCTGTCGACGTGACTGTCCGTGAACCGTCTGTCGAGGCGTACGTCGATCACGTCGCTCCGCCGACCCGTGACGGCACGCCTGTCGACGCGGACGATCACTGAGCCTCGTGGGTAGTGGATCGCCCGACCGAGGATGAGTCTGGCTCACGCTCGGTGCTGTCTCGCGCTCGCCGTGTCTCGGTCTCGTCGTGTCTCGGCCTCGACGAGTTCTCGTGTGTTCTCGACTGCTCGGCGGAGGTCACGGCGTGTGTACCACGCGACGAGTGGCGTGACGAGGGGGCCGGTCAGCGACCGGAGCGGTAGCCACGAGAGGTCGTAGCTCGCGGCGTAACGGAAGCGAGTCCGGTCGTCCGCGAGCGACTCGAACGTCCACCGGATCTCGCCGTCGAACCGACCACGCATCTCGAAGTGGACGCGTTCCGGCGGCTCGTAGACTGTCGTCTCCAACACTCCGGTGAGCACGAGTCCGAACACGGCGTAGCCGTACAACATCCGTCGCCCGCCGTCCGACTTCTGCTGTACGTCGGCGATCCCGGTCAGTGCCGGAGTGACACGCTGCTGTGTCTCCGGATCGTCGACGATTTCGACGACTGCCTCGCGGGGGGTGTCGATCACTGTCGCTGCGGCGGCTTCCATACGCGGAGAGAGACGTTCGAGACGCGTATCAGTTCCGCGGTGACATCCCAGTCTGGCCGTCGTCACCAGCTTGTTCTGTGACGACCGTGTGCTCTCGTCACGGTCAATTCTGTGACCCCCGCGTGCTCTCGTCACCGTCGCTTCTGCGAGGACTCGGTGTCGCGGTACGTCTCCCGGGCGGCCACTTTCACACGCGTCTCGTTGCCCGCCTCGCCGACGACGGCGAACACGGAGCTCCCGTCGCGGACGAACGTGACCCCGCCGGCGGTCACAGTCTGGTTCCTGGTCGGGACCGACACGTTCGCCGACCGATTTCCGTCGGTCAACAGCAGCCGGAAGCCCGTCTCGTTGGCCGCGACGGAGACGTTCCACCCCGCCACCCGCGGGTTCGCGCGGGCTGGCTCCGAGACGAACGCGAGTCGCTCCGTGTCGTCGTGCCGGAGCGTGACCCGGTACGCCGTGCCGCCGCCCGCGGCACTGAACCCCCGTCTCGTCACCGTCACCGTCTCGCGCCAGCCGACGCCGCCGAGGACGATCTCCTGCTGCCCGGCGAAGGCGAGTCGCCCCTTCGAGGTCGCCGTCGTCCAGACGTTCGACCGTGGATTCCGTACGACCACCCCCGATGTCGTCACGTCTGTCGAGTAACCGAACGCGGAGACGTTGACGACCGACACCATCCCGTTCTGGACGCCCTCGGCGTACGTCACGCTGTACCCCCGCACCTCGACCGGATCGCCGGGGAGCGGCTCGTCGCTGACTGCGAACAGGTTCGCCGGCACCGCTGCTCCTGCGAGCACTGCGAGCACTAACAACAACAGCCAGACCGCGAGCGGCCGGAACGCGAAGTTCTCCCGGAGACGACGCGACGCCGACTCGTCCGGACTGTCCGTACCGTCCGTCTTGTCACGACTCTCGTCGTCCCCC
>CAKZQY010000192.1 GCA_937142015.1 uncultured Halobacteria archaeon | reverse complement strand
CGTAGAACTCCGAGAGGCGCGCGGCCAGGTAGGCGGGGTAGCCCTCCTCGCCGGGCATCTCCTCCAGCCGCGAGGAGATCTCCCGCATCGCCTCGGCCCACCGCGAGGTGGAGTCTGCCATCAGCGCCACGTCGTACCCCATGTCGCGGTAGTGCTCCGCGATTGTGATCCCGGTGTACACGCACGACTCGCGTGCTGCCACCGGCATGTTCGACGTGTTGGCGATGAGACAGGTACGGGCCATCAGGTCGTTTCCGGTCTTCGGGTCCTGCAGTTCTGGGAAGTCCTCGATGACCTCCGTCATCTCGTTGCCACGCTCACCACAGCCGATGTAGACGACGATGTCCGCGTCTGCGAACTTCGCCAGCGACTGCTGGGTGACCGTCTTTCCGGAGCCGAACGGGCCCGGAATCGCGGCGGTTCCGCCCTTCGCTAGGGGGAACAGCCCGTCGAGGATGCGCTGGCCGGACACCAGCGGCGTCGTCGGCGTCTCCTTCTCGACGGTCGGCCGCTGGTCGCGCACCGGCCACTCCTGGTGCATCGTGATCTCCGTGCCGTCTTCGAGCACGACGACCGGCTCCTCGACGGTGAAGCTGCCCTCCTTCGTCTCGGCGACGACGCCGCCCTCCTCGTCTGGCGGCACCATCACCTTGTGGTCGATCGTGACCGTCTCCGGCACGGTGCCGACCACGTCACCGGGTTCGACCGTGTCGCCCGCCTCGACCTCGGGAGTGAACTCCCAGTCCTCGTCGAGGTCGATCCCGGGGGCGTCGACCCCGCGGTCGAGGAACGCACTGTTCATCTTCTCTTCGAGCACGTCGAGCGGCCGCTGGACACCGTCGTAGATGGTGTCGAGCATCCCCGGCCCGAGGTCGACCGTCAACGGCTCGCCCGTGTTCTCGACGGGTTCGCCCGGGCCGACCCCGGAGGTCTCCTCGTACACCTGAATCGTGGTGACGCCGCCTTCGATCTCGATCACTTCGCCCATCAGCCCCTCGTCGCCGACGTACACCACGTCGTTCATCCGTGCGTCGAGGTCCGTCGCCGTCACGACCGGACCACTCACGCTCCGGATGACGCCGGTGTCTGCCGCCGCCGTCTCGGAGTCGGTTGCTTGACTCATGTGTTGTCGTGTGTCGCGTGTTCGTGTCGTCTGCTGTCTCGCGTCGGTCTGTTCTGCGACTGATACCTGTCGTCTGTCGTGTCGACTCTGGCCCCGCTGGGAATTGGGCGTTGGGGTGGACTGCCCCGAACTGTCGCGTCTGAGCGTCGCAGGCCGCGCCCTGTCAGTCGGAGCCGTCGTCCTCGTCTTCGGCCATCAGGTCGATCCCGATGGCGCGTTTGATCTGGTCGCGGAGGCCGCCGCCGCCCGCACCGCCGCCGAGTGTGACCAACACGGGGTCGACGCTGGTCTGTGCCTCCTCGCGGATCCCCCGCGAGAGGTGGTCCAGATCGTCGTTCCGCATGACGACGATGCCGACGTCGTCGTCTGCCATCGCCTGCTCGACGGCGTCGTCGAGCTGGTCCGGCTTCTCGTCGTCCGGCACGTCCTCGAACTTCCGGACGCCGGCCAGCCGGAATCCGGTGGTGAACTCCGGGCTGCCGACGACTGCGATCTCCTGACTCATAGGATCACCAGCTCCCGTTCGATCTCCTCCGAGCCGAGCCCAGCCTCCTTGCCGCGCGCGATTGCGCGGATGTTGTCCACCTCGCGCTCCTTCGCGAGGATGAACGCGACGATGGGCGTCACTGACAGCGGGAAGACGTTGCCCAACGAGCCGGCGTACTCCAGCTGTGCGGCCTCCAAGGCGCGCTCGAACCCGACGAGGCTGTCTGCGTCTTCCAACTCGTCGAGCGCCTCCGAGAGGTCGTCGCCGTACGTGCTCTCGCGGATGTACGCGACCAGCTCGTCGATGTCACCTGCGAGCCGCCGCACGTCCCGCTCGGAGAACAGGTCGCCGCCCTCGATGAAGTACGCTGCCGGATCGATGTCCGTCCCGGAGCGAGCCAACCGGAGCGCGTTGATCGCGTTCCGAAAGTCGATCTCCGCACGGAGGTACCGCCGGTACTCTGCGAGCTCTGGGGCTATTCCCAACTCCTCGGTGAGGTGCTCGTAGTACTCCCGGTCGACTGCGTTCTCTAGAGGGATCAGGAGTCCGGCGTCCTCGTACGCTTCGAGGGCGTCTGCGAGGGCGTCGCCGAACAGCGTGCCCGACAGCCCCTCGACGATCTCCTCGACGGACGAAGCGTCTGCGAGCCTGTCGAGACGGTCGGCGTCGAGATCACCCGCCTGGATCAGGTCGACGCGAACCTCCTCCGCCGGCGTGTCGGAGTAGACACCCCGCAACAGCGTCTTCACGTTCCACGCGTCGAACTTCCGGAGGTACCGGACGAGCAGGTCGTACAGCTGTCCCTCGGCCCAGTCGAGGATCGCCTCGAACTGCCGGGCGAGGTTCCGGTTCAGCGCGTACTCGATCAGGTCGACCCCGCCGAAGCGCGCGCCGAGCTCGTTGATCTCCCGCTCGTAGGTCGACTCCTCCATGTCGCGGGCGATCTCTGCCGGCGACATCCGCAGCAGTCGGCGGTACGACTCCTCGTCGTACAGCCGCGCCCGTCGCGCCCGGACGCGAGCGTTCACGTACTCCGAGTTGGAGCCGCCTGCGCGACTACTCATCGTCGAACAGTCGACTGCTGAGCTCTCTCAGTTCGTCCTCCCAGACGTCGTCGAGCACGGAGTCGAACGTGTTGTCGACCCGCACCCGGGAGGCGTCACTCTCCACGACGACGCCGCCGAGACAGTCGTGTTCCCCGGCGTACGACCAGTTGTCGTGGTCTGCGACGATCTCCTCCAACAGCGTCTGGTCGTCCGGACGGCCGTACACGAGCAGGTCCTCGTCGCCGAACTCCTCGGCGGCGTCTGCAAGCAGCGCGCGTGTCAACTCGCGGCGTCGGTCGCCGCCGAGATCTGCGACAGCCTGCTCCGTCTGGTCGCGCACGTCTTCGAGCACGTCGCGGCGGGCCTCCAGTCGACTCTGTTTGGCCTCCAGCTTCGCCGAGGAGAGCGCCTGATCGCGCTCCTGTTCGATCTGTCGCTCGACCGCCGCCTCGCGGTCGTCGACGATCTGCTCGGCGTCCGCCTCGGCCTCCTCGACGATCTCCGCTGCGCGTGCCTCGGCCTCCTCGCGGATCTCCTCCGCGCGTGCGTGTGCGTCGTCCCTAATGTCGTCGACGACTGTGTCGAGACTCATTGTTGAGAAAGACGTGCAACCTACAGCGCCAAGATGATGCCGACGAACGCGATGATGATCAGGGTCTCCGGGAGGGCGGTGAAGACGAGCCCCGTCACGAACAGGTCCTCGTCTTCTGCGACCGCGCCGACTGCGGCCGCGCCGATCCCACGCTGTGCGTAGCCGACACCGATCGCCGCGAGTCCGACGGCGATTGCGGCGGCCCCGTAGTCTGTGAGTGCCGGAGCTGCGTCTCCACTCTGCTGCAGTGCAACGTTCGCCAGGTCTGGAACAGTTTCGAGCATGAAGTTCACCGTTGTTCGGTCGTCTGCTGACGGGTGAGATTTGCCCCGCCGGCGGTAATAAGCGTTCCCAAATCGTGTGGCCCGAGGGAGCCGATTCCGGTAATTTTCTCGTCTGCTCGACTGATCGACAACTCCTGGTGACTGTGCTCGATGCGCTCCGTGGCGTCACTCGATGCGCTCTGTGGCGTCACTCGATCCGCTCCGTGGCGTCGCTCGACGCTGTCCCCGCCGACTCTCGACGCTGTCTCCGTCGACTCTCGACGCTGTCCCCGTCGACTCTCGATGCTGTCCCCGCCGACTCTCGACGCTGTCCCCACCGACTCTCGACGCTGTCTCCGGTGGCGCTCGCTGCCGTCAGTAACCAATCTGTCGAACGAGCAGAAGCGGCGTACGTCGGCGAGGCAGTGCGTGTCGACCTCGACCAGTTCAGATCAGCTCAGCTCTCGGCGGTGTACTCGCGCTCGGAGCCGAACGGGTCGTACGCGACGCCGTCGCCCTCGTAGAACTTCGAGAAGAACTCGAAGTACTCCAGCCGGATCGACTGGATTCCCGAGGAGGTGACACCCAGCGCCAGCACGATCAGGTGCCCGACGACCAACACGAGAATCCCCCCGACGGCCGGGACGATCCCCATGTGGACGAGTCCGGGGAACAGCTGACTCGTCACCTCGTGACCGTGTGACATCGTGCCGACCTCCGGCATGTGACCCAACGCGAAGTGCCACGCGTCCGCGCCGTCCTCCTCGGTGACGTAGCCGCCGAAGTACAGCAGGTTGACGACGAACGCCATCCCGGCTTTCGCCACGAGGACGGAGCCGATCCGCAGGTACGACAGTGTGTGTGCGAGCACGGTGTGAATCTCCACCAACTCGGCGGTCGGCCCGACGGCGATCAGGATGACACCGACCACGAGCATCACCAGACCGAGCTGTCCGACGATCGCCGGGAACCCGGTGAAGCCGAGGTCGAACGCGGAGGAGTCACCGCCCGCGAAGATCTCGAACAGGATCTCGGGGGTGCGTGCGGGCCACGCGCTGAACAGGAACAGCCACAGTCCGTCCAGCACCAACAGCCACGAGCCGGACTCTTCGAGCGCCTCGCGGAACCCGTGGAACTCGAGGTTCTCGAGGAAGTCGAACAGCCACGCGAGGTTCAGGTGGAGCACGCCGAACAGCACGGAGACGACGAGCCACGTCCGTGCCCAGTAGGAGCCAGCCGGCTCTAACCCCTTCTCGATTGGGGCGTGTTTCAGCCCGACGACCCCCTCCCAGAACTCGGAGGCGATCAGGTGCAGCCCGAAGATCTCGCCGTACAGAACTCCGAAGATCGCGGTGAACACGCCCGCCGTCATGGCGACCGCGCCGGCCGCACGGAACGTGTCCGAGTCGAACTGCGTGTACAGGTACGCGCCGATTGCGGTGTAGATCAGCCCGTACGCGAAGTCCCCGATCATGAACCCGAACATCAACGGGAACGTGAGGAACAACACCACTGTCGGGTCGAACTCGCGGTAGTTCGGCTCCCCGACCAGCTTCGTCAACAGCTCGAACGGCTGGGCGATGCCGGGGTTGTCCTGCACGGTCGGCGGCTCGTCGTCCCGCATGACGACCGCCGTGCCGCCGTCTGCGACGACGTCGTCGTCACCCGCCGAGCCGACCGCACCGGTGGCCCCGGCGGCCGCCCCGCCGTCCGCGACGGCACGCTGCGGCTCCTCGTCGGTCGCGGTGTCGTCGTCGCTGTCGTCTGCGGCGCGCTCCCCGTCGGAGACGCCGGCATCACGGACGGACGAGGGCACGTCCTCGCGGAGCTGCACCTCGCCGCCGCTGCCGAAGCTCGCACGCTCTAGCTCCTCGATCTCGACGCTGTCGCCGACGGCGTCGGTGATCGCGCCCGCGAACTCCGTGTACTCCTCCGTCGGAATCCACCCCTCCGCGACGAACGCGTTGTCCGTCGTGGCGAACGAGAGCGGTGCCTCCGCCTTCCCGACGCGGATCGACAGCTCCTCTTCGGCGGCCAGCAGGAAGCCGGCCCACTCCTCGCGGAGGTCGTCGATCTCGCTCTCGATGGCGTCCAGCTCCGCCTCCAAGTCCTGCTCGTCGGCTTCCAGACTGCGGAGGTACGCCTCCGGGGCGGTGTTCTCGTCTGCTCCGACGTCTGGCACGTCGACGGCCGCGAACTCCGTGCCGACGAGTGTGTCCGCCAGTGCGCCCGCGTCGGCGTCCTCCCGCGGCCGTGCGAACACGGCGACCACGTCGTCGCCGGCGAACGTCTGGAACTCGCCGAGACTGTCGGCCGCTCGGATCGCCTGTTCGACCGCCTGCTGGTCGCCCTCGCCGACGGCGACCTCCAGCGTGTCGTAGCCGCTCAACAGGTCGATGTCGATCCCCAAGTCGACGAACGGCTCGACCGCCTCGATCCGTTCTTCCACGTCGCGGAGCTGGTCGCGCACGTCCTCACGCCGGTCGTCGAGTCGGTTCGTCTCCGTGCGAACCTCTTCGAGCTCCTCCTCTAAGGCTTCGTCCGTGACGATCCGCGACGGCCCGGCGTCCTCGGGCTCGACACCGAGCTTCGACTCCAGTGAGCGAACCGTCACCAGCTTGTCTGCGGCCTCCTCGGCACCCTCCATCGAGACGCCTGGGTCGAACCCCTCCCAGCCGCCGTCGTACTCCGTCACGTGGAGCATCGAGAGGCCGTGGACTGCCTCGATCACGTCTCGCATCACGCGGCGGGAGCCGGTGACCGAGACCTTGCTCATCTGCTCAGGTCTGAGCATGCACCGCCTCCTCGAACTGTTCGACCGCGTACTCGACCGCCTCCTCCGTGCGGTCCTGTGCGCGGTCCATCAGTTGGTTGCGCTCGCTGCGTCCCTCCTCGAGGATGGCCTCGCGTTCGGCGTCGATCTCCTCGCGTGCCTCCGCGAGGCGCTTCTCCTCGAGTTCGTCTGCCTCTACCTCGGCCGCTTCGCGGATCTCGTCGGCCTCCGCCCGGGCCTCCTGGATGCGCTCCTCCCGGTCGGACTCCGCCTCGGCCACGATCTCCTCCGCCTCGGCCTCGGCCTCCTTCACTCGTTCGAGAACTTCGGGTCTCGGCATTGGTAGTCGTCGTTCTGTGGTTGGGCCATGTGTGTATAAGGTGTTTGCGGAACGGTGACGGGCGGGATTGTGGCGAAGCGAGGTCCCGGTGTCCCCTCGCGGTATCTGTCTCCCGGCGACGACGCGTGGAAACGGGCTGGT
>CAKZQY010000191.1 GCA_937142015.1 uncultured Halobacteria archaeon | reverse complement strand
GTCTGAGCCGTCGGTTTTCGACGCCGTCCGTGGAACTATTCGCAGTAATCACTATCAGCACGTGCCGGTACAGCAGCGCTGTCTCGGACTCGTCGAGGGTCCGTCGACGTGTGCGTCGAACGACACCTGTCGCGCGAAAGTACCCGAACAGTCTGTCGAACAGTCGGCGTTCCACCGGATTCAGAGGTCGGTGGTCGACGAGGAACCAGTCCGCAGTCAGCAGTTCGTGGAACACGCGCGCTGGTTCCACCAGCACGGGCGTCTTCGGCGCGACGAGACCGGAGACGGTGTTCACCACAGCACCGAGCACGAACCCGAGCGAGACGAGTACCAACACCGCAACCACGGGGTCGACAGTGAGCAGTTGTTTCGGTGCCAGCGGTGCCACCACAGCGAGCGTGAACAGCCCCGGCATCAGAAGTCCGAAGAAGGTGAACCGGTCGAACACGCCGCCAGGTGTGAATCGGAACGTGACCATCGTGGTGCGTTCGGAGGCTGTGTGATCGTGATCTGTCGGGTGGTGGTCGCGTCGTATCGTCGCGTGTCGGTGAATCAGTCCTGTGCCACGAACTCAGACAGCGTGTAGAAGACGAGGTAGCTGGTGTAGCGCCGCTGTCCAAAGACAGAGCCGGCGACGACCACGGCGAGAAAGACGTAGTAGACGACACCGAACCCCACGTGACCGACACCGACTTTCTGGTAGACCGGAGTGTACGACAACACACCAGAGATGTCGGCACCGAGGACAGAGGCCGACAGAATCAGCACGCCGACGCTCGTCACGAAGAGACTCCGCGCCATCATTCGGACGCTCTGGTGGAGTCTGGTGAGTGTCCCCCCTCGCCGCCAGCCGGCGTTCACTAAGTACCGATGAACCATCTTCGAGTCGTCCCTCTCGTAGCTCTCACGATTCTTCATTGGGACGACGTTCTCACTCACCAGTTTCGTCAGACAGCGGTCGACCAGCTCGTCTTCTGCGTCGGAGAGATCTCGATCTTTGGGCTTCAGTTTTCTATCGGTGATCATCGGATGGAGTACCTCCGAAGTCCGCAACAGCCACGGCGTGTAGTTCCCGACGAGTTCGGAGACGACGTTGGCGATCGCGCCGACGACGAACGCGAACGCGAGGAGGAACAAGGCGATCCACGCAGCGCTGGCGTCGAAGACTCCCGGCGGAGCCAACGGGAGGAGAACACCGAGAGTGAACAACCCCGGGAGCAGCAGGCTGAAGAACGTGAACTGGTCGAACACTCGTGGGGTGTTAGCTCTCGCGTCCATGCCGTTTCAAAATCCTCTGCTGTTTAAAATCCTTCTATAAATTAAGTGCTAGGAATAGATGAGATGTATCCCGGCAGGAGAGACACGGCCATCGAGGCTGGAAGCCACAGCCATTAAAAGTTAAATCTGGTTACAAATAGACACAAGTAGGGACACTAGCCACCGTTTTTTGTCTTCACACAGCGAGAAGAGCGTGGAGTTCGACCAGCTCACACTCACAGTGATTACTGTGAATAGTTTCACGGACGGCGTCCCCAGAACTTCTGTGGATCACTGTGAGGGGTGGGCTTCCGCCTCACTACCGCTGTGACCGACAGTATCAGTTCGGATCCGACTCCGCGGCGGACTCGGCGTCGTAGACCGCGACAGCTCGGTCCTGTCGGTCACTCAGTCCGTGTGGATTTCGTGTCGGGCTCCGGTCACGGGCACGCGCGAGGAGGCCGTCTGCGACGCCCTCGAGAATGCCACGGGAGACGTGCCACCCGTTTCCGGCCCACTCGGTGGGGCTGCTCTCCCCGCGGAACACGCCCACGGCAGCCCCGACCCCGTCGGCGAGCGCGTGTCTGAGCGTCCGGCCGAGCGTGCTCGGTCTGAAGCCGTAGTTCTTCACCAGTCGGTAGGCGAGTGCGCGGTACTTCCAGTGCCACGCCGAGCGGTCGCGGCTCTCGTCGTCCTCGTCCGCTCTGGAGTCCGTGACCGTCGCCGCCTCGGGAACCCACGCCACGTCGACGCCGAGCCCAGCGAGTCTGTGGGCAGCGTCGCGTGCGCCGCCGGTCTGGAGGTACTCGTCGAACCCGTCGAGTCGCCTGACCGTGCCGGTGTCGAACGCGACGTTGTCTCCGTGGAAGTACGTCACCTCACGCCCGCGGATCGTCCGTCGCTCCGGGGACTCACTCGTCGTCCCGCCCCTGACCTCTCGGCGACACGGACCGGTGACGACGCTCGCACCGCCCTCGACAGCCGAGACGACTGCCGTCGCCCAGCCGTCCGTGACGTGGTGGTCGTCGCCGACGACTGCGATCACCTCGCCGCTGGCGACTGCCAAGCCGGCGTTGCGAGCGACGTTGAGCGTCCGATCCGACACTTCGACGAGCGTGTCGACGTCCGCCCGACTCCGAACCATTCCGGTCGTCCCGTCTGCGGACGGTCCGTTGACGACGACGACCTCCGCTCTCGGTGCCTCGGCCGCCAGTGCGTCCAGTGTGGCGGCCAGCCTGTCCCGACCGTTCAACGTCGGGATCACCACCGAGAGATCCATACCGTCGTGTTGTCGGTGCCTCCCTCAAAAAACTGTGTCGAACACCACCGCGTTCGACGCTGGTGAACGTGACCGCTCGACGCGTACTCAGACTCCGACGAAGTCGAGTGTTCGGGCCGTGCTCGGTCCTGTCGTGTTCGAGCGTTCGCTTCGGCTTCAGGTGTTCAGGTAGTACACCTGCTTGCGGGCGTCTTCGAAGGAGTACCGGGACCCGACGATGCCCGTCTCCTCCAACCGGTTGAGAGCGTACCGAACCGTCCGGTCCGGCAACAGCGTCTCTTCTGCCAGTTGCCCCTGTGACAGGGGCGTAGAGTCTTCCAACACCTTCGCTACCAGCTTCGCGCTCGGCGGGAGCTCGCGCAGCCGTTCACGGTACTCACTGTCGCTCAGACGATCCTCGGGCTGCGTCTCCGCGCGACTCGCACTCATGTCAACGACCAACAACGGCCGATTGGTAAAGGTTGCCCCCATATTGTCATGTCCGGTCGAAACTGTTGTGTGGTGTATAAGGAAGTGGAAGTTGTATTATTTCGGAACCGAGTAGCAGATCCGAGACGGTCGAGAACGGCGGCGAGATCCGGGTTTCGCGGCCGATCTCGGAGTGTCGCGCCCGTGTCGTGCTCGTGTCACTCACCCGCTGCGGATCGACTCTGTGCGGGCTAGCCCGTCGTCTAGTAGGATCGTCTGGGTTACAAAAGTGAGGCTTCGTCGCAATACTGGCGACAGGTCGACTCGTCGGCAGTCCGGCGACTGTCGATTCGACAGCGTTCCAGACAGTCCCCACACCATCGGGTTCGGATTGTGTCGCGGGCTCCTCGACACCAACGCTTTACTTTCGGCGCAGCGAGACGAACAGTGTGATCCCGGAGTCACACGTCGACATTCTCGAAGCGGAGTCGTACGCGCAGATCGCCACCGTGATGCCAGACGGGACGCCACACGTCACGCCGGTCTGGGTCGACCACGAGGATCGGGAGTACGTGCTCGTCAACACTGCTCGCGGTCGTCGAAAAGAGAAGAACATTCGGGCCAACCCGAAGGTCGGGGTGTCGGTTCTCGACCCCGAGGACCCGTACCGGTACGTCTCCGTACGCGGTACGGCGACGCTGACCGAGGAGGGTGCCGTCGAACACATCGACAGGCTCGCCCAGCAGTACATGGGTGTCGAGGAGTACCCCCACCACGGTGAGGAGTCGGGCGCACGGGTGATCGTACGGATTCCCGCCGAGAACGTCATCACGAGCGGGTGACGACTAGCACGCGGAGGTCGTCGACGTTCGTCCCGGTCGGGCCGGGTTCGAGCGCGGCGTCGAACTCTCTCAGCAGCGGCAACGCGTCGTTGTCCGCCAGTGCGGCCTCGACGCGAGCAGTGCCAGTCGTCGCCGCGTCGCCCGACGACGCGGGATCGGCGTTCGCGCTCGCCGACGACGCGGGATCGGCGTTCGCGCTCGCCGACGACGTGGGACCGGCGTTCGCCACCGTCGCTCCGTCGAGAAGTCCGCCTGCCGCATCGGTCGAGCCGTCCAGCCCGTCGGTGTCCACGGCTCCGACAGCCACCTCCCGGCCGCAGCCTCGCCGTGCGAGTTCGCGCCCGGCAGCGAGAACGTACTCGCAGTTCGGACCGCCAGTGCCGTCTCCCGTCACGGTCACTGTCGTCTCGCCCGCCGACAGGCAGACGATTGGGTGTGACCGGTTCGTGTCGGACGACAACCGATCCGCGTCCGTCGCCCTCCGATCCACGTCGGGCGACAACTGACCGGACACCCCGGATTCACGACGCTCTGTCGGAGACCGGCAGTCTGCAATCGTCGCGGCCAACGCTCCGGCACGCTGTCCACAGTCCCGCGCCTCCCCGGTCACGCGCCGGGAGAGTCGGTGCGGATCACACCCTCGTGACCGTGCCGCCGCCGCCGCAGCCGCGAGCGCACGCTCGGACGACGCGACCACCAGCGTGTGTGACGACGTGGTCGCTGTCTCGTTCTCCGTGCTTGTGGCTGTATCTGTGTCTGCTGTCGGTGAGCTGGAGCAGTCGGCGTGCTCGTCGCCGCTCGGCACGTCGCGCGTCTGTTCGTCGCCGTTCGGCACGTCGCGCGTCTGTTCGTCGCCGTTCGGCACGTCGCGCGTCTGCTCGTCGAGGACGCCTCGCACCTCCGGAACGTCGACGCCGTAGCGGTCCAGCACGGCAACTGCAGCCGCCGGGTCGCGGTCGCGTGGCACGGTCGGTCCGCTGGCGATCACTCGCGGGTCGTCACCGACCACGTCACTGGCGACGAGACCGACGACCGTCGCGGGCGCTGCGTGTCTGGCGAGTCCCCCGCCTTTCACCGCCGACACGGCTGCACGGACGGTGTTCAGTTCGTGAACCGACGCTCCACGATCGAGGAGTTCGCGGGTGAGCCGCTGGAGACTCTCGACGGAGACGCCTGCGACTGGAGCCGCGAGCAGTGCGCTCCCGCCACCCGTGATCGGCGCGAGCACGAGTGTCTCTGCTCCCACCTCGTCGAGATTGGCGAGTGCCTCGCGCGTCGCCGCAACGCCCGCTGCGGTCGGTGTCGGGTGCCCCCCCGCGACGAGATCGACCGCTCCGACCGGCGTCACCGGCTGGTCGGCCGCCCCGGCCATCGTCGCCGACTGGTCGGCCGCCCCGGCCGTCTTCGCCGACTGGTCGGCCGCCCCGGCCGTCGTCGCCGACTGACTTCCCGCGGAATCGTCGCTCACTGCCGAGGGTGGAACGAGCACCGTCCCGCCGTCTGGCTCGTAGCCCGCCTCCCGAAGACGGGTGACGAGCGCGCGGGTCAACCCCGCTGCGGCTTTCCCCCCGCCGACGAGGAGCAGTCGCTCGTAGTCGTCCAACGCGAGTGTCACTCGCTTGTCTGCCACATTCGTGTCGGACCCCTGTCTGCTCGCCACGTTCGCGCCGGTCACCGTGAGTCGGCCGTCGGCGACGGCGACGGTCTCGGCGACGACGCGCTCCGGCCGTGCAGCCGCGACGCCCGCCGCGAGACAGTCGAGCGCGATCCGTCTGGCCCGTGTGTCTGCGAGCGGGTGGTCGGCGGGATCGAGTGCGGGGAGACGGGGGAGCCGGCTGTCGGTCTCGTCTCCCGACGGAGTGGTGTCGTCGTCTGCCATCGTCAGTCGAACGTTAACACCTCGACACCGTCGGTGTCGTAGTCAGTCATCGCGGCGAGTCGGTCGGGCACGTCGGACAGCGAGACAGTGCGTCCGACGAGCGAGCCGGGGTCGACGACACCGGTCTCCAACAGTCCGAGTAGTTCCTCGTAGTGTGTCGGCGGCATCCCACGAGAGCCGTGGAACTCGATCTCCCAGCGTGTCATCTCGTCGACCGGGAGCGACACCTCCCCGCGCTCTGCGTCCGTCGTCAGCCCAACTTGCACGTGGGTGCCGCGCTGGCGGAGACACTCGACGGAGTTGCGACAGGTCTCTGCCCGTCCGAGCGCGTCGAGTGAGACGTGCGCGCCTGTCCCGTGACGGTCGTCGGTGATCGCCGCAATCTCCGCCACTGGATCGGCGTCGGCGGCGTCGACGGTCGCAGTCGCACCGGCCTCCGTGGCGCGGTCGAGTGCCGCCTGCCGAACGTCGACGGCAATCGGGCGGGCTCCGAGCGCGTCGGCGACGTGGACCGCCGAGAGACCGACGCCGCCAGCGCCGTGGACAGCGACCCAGTCACCCGGAGAGAGATCGACGCGGTGAGCGAGCGCGTGGTAGGCGGTGGTGAACCGACAGCCGAGCGCCGCGACCTCGTGCGCTTCGACACCTGCGGGCAACTGGAGCGCGTTGTAGTCGGCGTGCGGAACGTGGACCGCCTCGGCGAAGGCTCCCGGGGCGTCGCGTTCGAATCCCAACGCGGCCCCGTCGAGACAGGTGTTACCGTGGCCGGTCGCACACTCCCGACAGTCGCCACAGCCGAGGTCGAACGGCACTGCCACGCGGTCGCCGACCGCGACTGTCGACACGCGGTCGCCGACTGCGACCACCTCGCCGGCCGGCTCGTGTCCCAACACGAAGTCCGTCGGCACCTGATCGTCCGCCCACTCCCCGTGGCCCTGCCACGCGTGCCAGTCCGAGCGACAGATGCCACACGCCGCGACTGAGACGACTGCGCCGTGGGGCGCTGGCTCGGGCGTCTCGACGCTCGTGATCTCCAACGGCTCCCCGTACTCGCGGAGAACGGCTGCGCGCATACACTGCTGGTCGGGGTGGCGCGGCTTAGTCAATTGGGTGGCGGCGTCAAGCTTTGGTAGCGCCAGCGACGACGTGTCCGTGAGGGCCGAGGGCCTCGTTGCGAAAGCAGCGGGAGTCATAGGGTCGTGCGTAGGGATTTTCGAGTAGGTGCGGAGTACCGGACAGTACCGCGTTGCTACTGCCCCCGTGAGTCGAGCCGGTGGTAACTATCTACGCACGACTCTATCAGTCCGGACCTCCAGTCGTGCTTCTTCGTTCCCGACGACGAGACAGCGAGTTGCGTCCGTGACCCACACACTCGGAACGGGGAGCGCCATTCTTGTGTCTGGGTAGTGTACACACGCGGCATGGCCGACACACAGGCGGATCTGGACGCACTGGTCGCCAACGAGACGAGCGAGGCGGAAGCGGAGGAGATTCTCCGGGAGCACGGGACCGGCGTGTTGTCGCTCGCGCGGGAGGGGGAGGCGTACGCGGTGCCAGTGTCGTTCGGCTACGACGGTGAGCGGTGTTTCTTCGTCTTCGTCGGCTACCACGAGCCGAGCACGAAGGCGACGTTCGCGGAGACGACGGATCGAGCCACCCTGACGGTGTACGACGATACAGAGCGTGACGACTGGCACAGCGTCCTCGTCCGCGGGGAGCTCACACAGCTCGAATCCGAGGCGGAGTGGAACCTCGCCCGCGAAGCCATCGACGACAACGCGTGGTACCCGAGCCTGTTCCGCGGGGCGGATCCGCGCGGCAGTGTCGACCTCTGGGCGCTGGCTGCCGAGGACGTGACTGGCTACGCGAGTGGCTGAGCGACTGTCGGAACGTGTCGATACGAACGAACCACGCGTCCGTGTCTGCGCGTCGGTCGCCTGTCTCGACTACACGAAGTCGCTCAGCCCGGACTGATCGTCGTCTCCGTCTGCGTCGGTGTCGTCGCCGTCGGTGTCGCCTCCGCTCCCCGCTGTGTCGTCACCGTCTATACCGGTGTCGCCTCCGCTCCCCGTTGTGTCGTCACCGTCTGTACCGATGTCGCCTTCGTCTCCGTCGGTGCGTTCTGCGCTTCCCTCGGTCGCGTCTCTCCCCGACCCGTTCGGACTCCCAGTGCCGAGTGCGTCGAGTGACATCGTTCCGTCGTCTGCCTCGTCGTCTTCACTGTCGCCCTCACCGCTGTCACCGCCCGACACGGCACCGGCCGCTCCGCCAGCGTCCCCACCGTCGTCGGACGCCGCTCCGTTCGCGGCGTCGCCGGTCGGCGTGGCGAACGCGCCGGCGGCGTGTTCCTCAACGAGCTCCGCGCGGCGTTCCTGTGCGTCTTCGACGATGGACGCCACCTTGTTCGTCGTCTCGCCGGAGCCGGTGACGAAGCTGACGTGGTCCGTGTCGAGGTCGTAGGCGGCGGCCATCTGCACCGTGAGTTCACGCGGCTTGCAGAGGCGCGTGATCGACGCGAGAAACGGGAGGATCTCGCGGCGGGCGGTCGCCATACTCGTCCCCTCGTGGCGGGCGATCTGTCGGACGACGTGGGTCGCCGTCTTCGAACTGCTGTGGTAGAAGTCCGGTCGGTTGTACCGTGTCCATCCGCCCTTCGTCCCGTCGCGTGCGCCGGCGACACCCGCAGCGAGGTTGTCACCCGCGTACCGCCAGTAGGAGTAGTCCTGTGTCGCGCGCACGACGCCGAGCCAGCGGTCCGCGTCCGCGAGGTGGTCGTAGGCTCTGGCGAGCTCTGCGCCGTCGTACACCTTCGGGACGTTCTCCGCGATCCACGCCGTCAGGTCGTCTGGCGTCTCCTCCGTGTCGTAGGACGCCTGCAGCGCCTCCTCTGGGTTCTCTGCCTCCTTGAGCACGAGATCCAAGAACGGGAACAGGTCGACGGTGGTGTCGCGGTCACTCGTCACCACGTCTTCGAGCGCGAGACTGTCTCTCTCCCCGGCGACGGCCTGGAGGTCGTTGACCGCGCCACGGAGGTCCCCGTCGTTCTGCTCGGCGATCCGTTCGAGCGCTTCCGACTCGAACTCGATTCCCTCCTTCCGACAGAGGTCGCGCAACACGGGGATGATCGACCGCTTGGACACGTCGCGGAACTCGATCTCCCGTGTCGCGTTGCGGAGCCCGCGACTCATCTCGTAGTAGTCGTTTGCGATCAACACGACTGGCTGGCGCGCACGCTTCACCAACTCCGTGACTGCTCGCGTCCCGCCGCGGTCGTAGTTGCCGTGGATGTTGTCCGCCTCGTCGACGATCACGAGCTGTCGCCCGCCGGAGTCGTCTGCGCCCGCCGAGCCGCCGAGTGTGGCGTTGTCCGCCGCACGCCCGGCGTACCGCTCGATGTCGTCTGCGGTCCGCTGGTCGGAGGCGTTGAGCTCTACCGTCTCCCACCCCATGTCTGCCGCCAGTGCGTGGGCCGCCGAGGTTTTGCCGATCCCCGGCGACCCGTGTAACACTGCCGCCTCTCCGTGGTCGTCCCACGTCCGTGCCCACTCCCGCACGTCGTCGACTGCCGAGTCGTTGCCCCGCAGCTCCGAGAGTGACGACGGGCGGTACTTCTCCGTCCAGTCGGTCATCACTGGATGGTGGTGGGAGTCGGGTATAGGGATTGTGGACCTGCTGTCGCAGAGTGTGAGATCAGGTCGGCGGAGGCAGTGACACGTAGCGAGCGGACTCCGAGACGGACGGTCGAGACTGTGACGACACCGCCGACTCCGACTGGTAGCGAATTCGGCGACTCGCCTCTCACAGCTGTTCGGCGACTCGCTTCTCACAGCTGTTCGGCGACTCGCCTCTCACAGCCGTTCGGCGACTCGTTCGGCGAAGTAGGTGACGATCAGATCGGCACCGGCGCGTTTGATCGACAGGAGCGCTTCGTGGGCGGTCGCGTCGAGGTCGAGCCACCCGCTCTCGGCGGCGGCGTGGAGCATCGCGTACTCGCCGGAGACGTTGTACGCGGCCACGGGGCGGTCAGTCTCGCGGCGCGTGGCAGCGACCACGTCGAGGTACGGGAGCGCCGGCTTCACCATCAGCACGTCCGCGCCGGCCTGATCGTCGAGTCGGACCTCGCGGCGAGCCTCACGCGCGTTCGCGGGGTCCATCTGGTAGTGGCGGCGGTCACCGAACGCGGGCGCGCCGTCGGCAGCGTCGCGGAACGGGCCGTAGAACGACGACTCGTACTTCGCGGCGTAGCTCAGAATGCCGACGTCGTCGTGACCCGCGTCGTCTAACCCTTCCCTGATCGCCGTCACCATCCCGTCGGTCATCGACGAGGGGGCGACCACGTCCGCGCCGGCCTCGGCGTGTGAGACGGCCGTCTTCCGGAGGAGTTCGAGTGTCTCGTCGTTGCGGACGGTGAGCGTCGGGTCCTCGCGGGCGTCGGCCTCGATCACGCCACAGTGGCCGTGGTCAGTGTACTCACACAGACAGACGTCCGTGATCACGGTCGCGTCCGTCTCGGCCGTGATGCGTCGGGTGGCCTCCTGTACCACGCCGTCGGCCGCGAACGCACGCGAGCCGTGGCCGTCTTTCGACGCCGGGATACCGAAGAGGATCACCGCCTCCACGCCCGTCTCGCGCACTTCGGCAACCCGCTCGGCGGCGGCCGACAGCGGGACGCGCTCGTGGCCCGGCATCGACTCGATGGGAACGCGCTCGTCGGTCGTCGCGTCGACGAACACCGGGGCGATCAGATCCGTCGTCTCTAGGGTCGTCTCCGAGACCAGCGGTCGGAGTTCGTCCGTCCGGAGGCGTCGTGGCCGGTCGGTCGGGAACATACCCGTGCGTCGGACCGTAGCGCGCAAAACGGCGTCGGTCGGGTGGCTGCTGTGCTGCTCGCTCGTCGCCGACGGCACGCTCCCTCGCGAACCGCAGCGGTGGCTGTGAGCCGATTCAGTCTGCAGCCGGAACGCGAGGCTGTGAGCCGATTCAGTCTGCAGCCGGAACGCGAGATTGAAACGCGCGCCCGGCGTAGCTCGGTGCGTGACAGACAGTCCGACAGCCGAGGAGGTGGTGTCGCGCGTCGACGGGCCGATCCTGCTGTTCGACGGCGTCTGTAATCTCTGTAACGCCACTGTCAGGTTCGTCGTCGAGAACGACAGCGCCGGTCGGGTGTCGTTCGCGCCGCTGCAGTCGCCGGTCGGGCAAGTGCTGTTAGATCGGTTCGACCTCCCGACAGAGACGCTCGACTCCGTCGTGTTGATCGAGGGTGACGACTACTCCCGGAAGTCCGACGCGGCACTGCGTGTCGCGCGGTACCTCGACGCTCCGCTGCCGGCCGCGAGCGTGTTCGAAGTCGTGCCGCGACCGCTCCGCGACGTCGCCTACGACATGGTAGCCGAACACCGCTACCGCGTGTTCGGCCGGAAAGACAGCTGTCCGATCCCAGATCCGGAGACGCGTGAGCGGTTCCTCGACGGCTCGTTCCCGACAGAGTGAGCGAGGTCGAGAGGACTGCGGTCGCGGTGCGGCGCGGTGGGAGCACACTGCTCTCGTCCCACAACGCCCCACACCACCCGACACCAGACAGCCGATTTAAGCTCTCGACCGCACAAGCGAGCGAGCGTGAACGACAACAGCATCAGCAGTCGGCTCCGGGCGGGCGACGCGGCGGGTGTCTGGCTCTCACTCGCCTCCCCGACGGTCGCGGAGGTCGTCGCCGGCACGGAGCCGGCGTTCGTCGTCGCGGACAGAGAACACACCGCAGCGAGTGTCGAGACGGTCGAACGGATCACGCGGGCGGTCGACGCAGCGCCGGGCGAAACCGTCACACTCGCTCGTGTGGCGTGGAACGATCCGGTTCGGATCAAGCGCGTCCTCGACACGGGCGTCGCGGGTGTGATCGCGCCACAGGTCGAGACCGCCGATGAGGCGCGGGCGTTCGTCGACGCCACGCGCTACCCGCCGGACGGCGAGCGAGGTCTCGCAGCCGGACGCGCCTCCGAGTACGGCGAAACGCTAGCGGACTACTACGCGACCGCGGGCGACAGACTGGCGACGGTCGTCCAGATCGAGTCGCCGACCGCCGTCGACAACGTCGCCAGCATCTCCGCGGTCGACGGGCTCGACTCGTTGTTCGTCGGTCCCGCGGACCTCTCGGCGTCACTCGACGTGTTCGGCGCGTACGACTCCGAGCCGTTCCGCGAGGCCGTCACCGAGGTGCTCGATCACAGCGACGTGCCGGTCGGCACGCTCGCCGTCGCGCCCGAGCAGGTCGACCGCTGGCGAGAACTGGGGTTCGACTACCAGGTCGTCGCCGCAGACGTGAGCGCGCTCCAACGGGGAGTCACCGAGTCGCTGTCGCGGTACGACGAGCGCGGTGAGACGTGAGCAATGCGTGGTGAGACAGTGAGACGCGACACTGCGGGAGATGCGCGAACGGACAGAATCGATCACGAGAGACGCGGCGGCACCTATTCGTATCCCCCGTTCCTACCACGAGTATGAGCCACGAGGCAGAGATTGCGGGGATCGGCGTGGGTGTCGGTCCAGACGGCGACGAGGTGCCTGCGGTGATCCTCCGGGCACGCGAGGAGCTCCTGCCGATCTTCGTGACGCGCGATCAGGCCAACTCGATCAGACTGGGGCTGTCGGATCGCGTGTTCGAGCGCCCGCTGACACACGACCTGCTGGTCGAGATGGTGACGGAGTTCGGCGGCGCGATCGACGGCGTCCGGATCGACGACCTGACCGACGGCACCTTCTACGCCAAGATCGACGGTGACGTGTACGAGACCGGGCAACCCCGCGAGTTCGTGTTCGACGCGCGACCGAGTGACGCCATCGCGTTAGCGATCCGGTTCGAGTGTCCCATCACCGTCTCCGACGAGGTGTTAGACACCGCGGGCCAGCCGCCGGACAGCATCGAGATGGAGGAGCCAGACAGCAGTGTGTTCCCCCACTCCCCGGGTGACGAGGACCGCGACGAGAGTGACTTCCGCTACCGGTGATTGCCGTGCAGCCAGTGACCGACGCCGACGGCGACCGTCTCCTGCTCGTCGAACGACGCGGCGAGACGAGTCTCGTCCGCGACCCCGAAACCGGCACGGAAGACTCCCGTCCGACTGCGACGCTGACGCCCGTCGAGGAGTCGCCGCTCTCCGTCGCTGCCGATGGCGTCACACCGGCCGTCCGACGGACGGTTCTCGCCTGCCGCGACGACCGCGCGCTGGGACTGCTCGTCGAACTCGTCGACCGCGGTCCGACGGCCGCCGAGACGCTGACCGACGGCTACGACCTGTGTGAGTCGGATCTCAACGGCGTCCTCTCGGAGTTCCGTGCCGCTGGACTCGTGACCCGGACGACTGTCGCCGGACTGCCGGGGTACGAACCGACCGCCGAAGCCGAGGCTGTCCTCGACCGATTCCGCTGACTCCCGGATTCCGAGACGGCTGTCGGTGTCGGCGACGACGACGAATCCGAGCGAGACGCGAGCGACCGCTCCGGCGAGAGACGAGACGGACCCGTCGGGAGAGGGAGTGGAACTGAGACGAGAGCGGGCGAGGAGGACGGGAGTCGACTCCGGCAGACGGGAGGGAGCGATCAGTGCGAGCGGGGGACCCACTCGTGGTCGGTGGCCTACTCGCTGTCGGGCTGTCGAACGTCCACCTGCTCGCGGACGTTCGCGAGGCCGTCACTCTCCGCGAGCTCCTCGATCCGCTCGCGGAAGTGTTCCTCACAGAGGCCGACGCGGACGCCGTCGGACTCTGCGGCGTAGGCTGCGGCGCGGTCACAGTAGTGACACTGCATACGCTCCTTTGGGGACCAGCACGCATCAACCTCTCGGAACCGACGACGACTGCGGGGGAGACCGAGTAGCGCGAGACGACTGCGCAGGAGACCGAGTGGCGCGAGACGACTGCGCGGGAGACGGGCTGGCGCACGAGGACTCGCTCCGCCGGAGCGACAACACACCGTTCTTAAGACCGTCGCCTGATACCACCGAGTATGAGCGACACGGAGGGCGACGCCCCCCAGTCCGACCAGGAGTTGGGGATCACGGAGAGCAAAGAGTACGCGACGGGCGACTGGTACGCGGAGGTCGTCCAGAAGGCGGAGTTGGCGAGCTACGGCCCGGAGGGGATGTCCGGGTTCATCGTCACGCGACCGCGTGGGTACGCGCTGTGGGAGCGACTGCAGGGTCACCTCGACGCTATGTTCAAAGAGACTGGCGTCCAGAACGCCTACTTCCCGCTGTTCATCCCGGAGTCGTACCTCGAACGCGAGAAGGACATCGTCGAGGGGTTCGACCCGGAGGTCGCGTGGGTCGAGGAGGCTGGCACGGAGGAGTTGGAAGAACGGCTCGCTGTCCGCCCGACGAGTGAGTCGATCATCAACCCCTACCTCTCACAGTGGGTCCGGAGCCACCGCGACCTGCCGATCCGTGTCAACCAGTGGTGTTCCGTGGTGCGCTGGGAGGCGACGGAGACGAAGCCGTTCTTCCGCACGAAGGAGTTCCTCTGGCAGGAGGGCCACACGGCCCACGAGACCAGAGACGAGGCGTGGGAGGAGACGCTGACTCGTCTCGACCAGTACGAGACGCTGTACGAGGACGTGCTCGCACTGCCCGTCCTCCGCGGCCAGAAGCCCGAACACGACAAGTTCCCGGGAGCTGACACGACGACCACCGTCGAGACGTTGATGCCGGACGGGAAGACGGTCCAAGGGGCGACCTCACACTACCTCGGCACCTCCTTCGCGGAGGCGTTCGACATCACCTACGCCGACGAAGACGAGGACCAGAAACTCGCACACACGGCCTCGTGGGGTGTGTCGTGGCGCGCGCTCGGCGCGCTGATCATGACTCACTCCGACGAACAGGGGCTGGTCGTCCCGCCGACAATCGCGCCCGAGCAGGTCGTGATCGTCCCGATCTGGCAGGCCGACACGAAAGACGAGGTGCTGGCGTACGCCGAAGACGTCGCCGACGCGCTCGACGAGGCGGGTCTCCGCGTCGAACTCGACGACCGCGACACGCGCAACCCCGGGTTCAAGTACAACGAGTGGGAGCTGAAGGGCGTCCCACTGCGCTTGGAAGTCGGTCCCGCCGAGGTCGACGACGGCGAGGTGACTGCCGTCCACCGGCCGGACGGCGAGTCGGTGACACTCGACCGCGAGACGGTGGTCGACGAGACCCGAGCGGAACTCGACGCCGTGTACGCGAAGCTGTACGCCGCTGCCGAGGACCACATGGACGGGGAGATCCGCGACGCCGAGAGCCGCGACGAGATTCTCGGCACCATCGGTCAGCACGGCGGCTACGTCCGCGCACCGTGGTGCGGCGAGGAGGCGTGTGAGAGCGAGATCAAAGACCAGATCGCCGCCGAGATCGTGCTCGTGCCGTTCCCGGAGGAAGACGACTACCACGCGGACGGCGGCGACGAGGACGGCGAGTGTGCCGTCTGTGGCGAGCCGGCCGAGCGAACTGCCTACTACGCGAAGACGTACTGATAGTGATTACTGCGAGTCTTTCCCGCCGTGGCGACTCGTGTCGGCGAGCAG
>CAKZQY010000190.1 GCA_937142015.1 uncultured Halobacteria archaeon | reverse complement strand
CTCCAGCTCGCGGCCACGCTCGATCACGTCGCGTTCGATCCGGCGGAGGATACGCACGTCGGCGTCCGCCTCGACGTACAGTCGGAGATCCAGCATCTCGTTGATCTCCTCGTCGTACAGCGCGAGAATCCCTTCGAGGACGATCACCGCCGTCGGCTCCACCGTCACCGGATCGTCCGTGCGGTTGTGGATGTCGAAGTCGTACTGTGGCATCGCCACCGACTGGCCGCTCAACAGCTGTCTGAGATGCTCTCGCAGCAGGTCCCACTCGAAGGCGTCGGGGTGGTCGTAGTTGACCTGCGAGCGCTCGTCGAGGTCCATGTGCGAGAGATCCCGGTAGTAGTTGTCCATCGGGATGCGCGTGACCGACTCCCCGACACTCTCCGCGATCAGCCGCGACACCGTCGTCTTCCCCGCCCCCGTTCCCCCTGCGATTCCGACGACGAACGACGGGTAGGAACTCATTTTCCGTCTCGCTGTCGGGTCACCCACGCGCTTGAACCCTCCGCAATCTCTCCGCGACACACAAGTTCTATTACGCTGCCAGAGAGCTATCACCAGACATGACACGTAGTGGCGTAGCAGAGGGGGTGGTGCGATGGTCGAGACGGGACTGTTGAACGCTGTGGTCACCGGTATCGTCACGGGGAGCGTGATCGCGCTCGGGGCGATCGGCCTCTCGCTGGTGTACAGCATCGCGGAGGTGCCGAACTTCGCCCACGGCGAACTGCTGATGCTGGGAGCGTACATGGCGATCTTCGTCAACAAGCCCGGAACGGTTCCGGTGTACGAGCTGCTCGCCAGCGACACGCAGGCGGCCACGACGGCCGGACTGGTGGTGTTGTTCCTCCTCGCGGCCGGCGGCGCTGTGGCGGTGATATACCAGCTGGCTGGGCGTGAGGGGCTCGCTGGGGGGTACTGGAACCGAGACGTGCCCGATCCCGTGGGCTATCTGGTCCACGCTGCGGGGGCGAGTGTGGTCGGACTGTTCGTCGTCGTCACCACGCCGTCCATCTGGTCGGGGATGGTGCTGGCGATGGTGTTGCTCGGCGCGTTCGCGCCGCTGTTGGAACGCCGGCTGTTCCGGAAGTTCCGCCGGAAGGACGCCGAACTGGCGACGATGCTGATCGTCACGCTGGGGCTGTCGTTCGTGCTCCGGTTCACCACACAGGCGATCTACGGCGGCCAGACGCGGACGTACACGGTGCCGAACGTCGCTAGCGTCTTCGACACGACGGTCCCGCTGTCGGCTGCACAGTTCTTCGACTTCTACCTCACCGGCTCCGGGCTGGTGGTCGAGATGATCAACACCGGCGCGGTCGGCTCCGGTGACCCCGTGTCGCTGTTCGTGGTCGAGTACGCGCTGCCGGCGCTCGTCGGACTCGTCGTCGTCACGGTCGCCGTCGGCTACGGTGCCGCGCGGTGGCGACGGCAGTCGGGGACGACTGCGGGCCAGACTGTCGGTCCGCGGCTCACCGGCGGGCTCGCGGGGCTCGTCACGCTGCTCGTGCTCGTGGTCGTGCTGCCCAGCTCCGGAAGCGTCCCAGACTCCTCGGTCGCGTCGACCCGTATCAGCCTCTCCCTGATGCGCGGACTGACGATCACACTCGCACTGCTGATGATGGGACTGCTCCACGTGCTGCTGCGGGAGACGAAGCTCGGCGTCGCCATGCGTGCCTCCTCGGACAACCTCGATCTGGCGAAGGTGACGGGGATCAACACGGATCAGGTGATCACCGCGACGTGGGTGATCGCCGGCGTCTACGCCGCCATCGGCGGCGTGATGTTGGGCGTGCTGTTCGTGCAGGTGCAACCCAACATCGGATTCTTCCTGCTGCTCCCGATGTTCGCGGGCGTGATCCTCGGCGGTATCGGCTCCGTCTACGGCGCGATGATCGGCAGTTTCGTCGTCGGGCTGTCGATGGACGTCGGGATCTACCTGCTCGACATCGGCACCGTGTTGCGCGTGCCGGTCGCGTTCGTCGTGCTGTTCGTGGTGTTGCTCGTCAAGCCCGAAGGGATCGCAGGGGGTGCGAGCTGAGATGGCGATCTCCGGCACTCTCGTCTCTCTCGGGACGTTCGTCGCCATCTACGCGCTGCTGTCGCTCGGACTCAACATCAAGTTCGGCTACGGCGGTCTGCTCGACATCGGTCACGTCACGTTCTACCTGCTCGGAGCGTACGTGACGGCGCTGCTCGTCGCGCCGCCGGCCGCAGACCAACAGTTCGCCGACTACGTGCTCGGACTGGATCTCGCGTGGATCGTCGCGGTCCCGATCGCGGTCGTGGTCGCCGCGGTCGCCGGGATGTTGATCGCCTTACCGGCGATCCGTCTCCGCGAGGACTACCTCGCAATCACGGTGCTCGGCTTCTCCGTGATCGCCAAGCGCGTGATCCAGACTCAAGGCTGGCTCGCCAACGGACCGGGCTCGCTGCGGAACTACCCGGCCCCGCTGCGTGGCGCGTTCCCGCTGCCCGGGGGTGGTGAGTCGATCACGCTGGTCGGGCTCGGTGTGCCGCCGGAGGCGCTGTTCGGCGTCGTCGTCCTGATCCTGTGGGCCGTCGGCACGTACGTGCTCGGGGAGTTCGGCCGGATCGACTCGATGGACAGCATCGGCGACCGCGTGTTCCACGCGGTGTTCGCCGTGACGACACTCGGTGTCGGCTACCTCGCAGCCAGACGGCTGGCGAGCGGGACCGAGCGCGTCGGAGCGCTCACCGTCGGCTCCGGGCTGGTCGCCGGCGTCGTCGCGGCGGGGCTGAGCCTCACCGGCTCCGTCTCGGTTGGCGTGTTACTCACGCTCGGGCTGTTCTCGGTGTTCACGTGGCTGTTGGCCGCACGGATCGTCTTCGACCACTACGACGGGATGCCCGCACGCGACGCCGTGGCTGCGCTGGGGCTCGCAGTCGCGTTCGTCGGCGCGTTCCTCCCGCTGATCCTGCTCGGCGGCGAGGGCGGCAACGAGCAGAGCCGCATCGGGCTGATCGTCACCGTCGTCCTGCTGCTCGTGTTCGTCTACGGACTGGTGTATCTGTCCAACCACTGGGAGGGGTACGGCAGCGGCTCGGCGTTCATCTCCGTGGTCGGGGTCGGTGCGCTGTGGCTGTTCGTGATCCGGTACTTCCTGTTGGCGCTCGTGACACCGTTCAAGCAGGGCGGCGCGAGCGAGGCGCTCGGACAGCTGTTCCAGAATCTGACGTGGCTGATCCAGTTCTCCGGCGGCGACCCGGCGTTCAACTACGCGCGGTTCGTGTTCACCACCGCAATCGCGGTCGTCGGAGCCGCCTACTACCTGATGGAGATCACCGTCGCGTCGCCGTTCGGACGCGTGCTGAAGGCGATCCGCGACGACGAGGACGCCGCGACCGCGCTGGGGAAGAACACGTTCGTGTTCAAGATCCAGAGCATGATGCTCGGCAGCGCCCTCGCCGGCCTCGCCGGCGCGCTGTGGGCGCTGTCGGTCGGCGCGCTGGTCCACACGATGTTCGCGCCACGGATCACGTTCATCGTGTTCCTGATGGTGATCATCGGCGGCACCGCGAACAACCGCGGCGTGCTCCTCGGCTCCGTGATCTACTGGGGGTTCCAGAAGGGAACCGAAGACATTGCGGGCTTCTTCCCGCCAGAGGCCCGCTCGTCCGTCCAAGCGCTGCGGATCGCGTTCATCGGCGCGCTGCTGATCGTGATCCTCTACTACCGCCCGGAAGGAATCTGGGGCGAACAGACGACTGCGTCCTCGGAGGTGGAGTCGTGACGACACGTGGCCAGCACGGAGGTGGAGTCGTGACGACACACAGCCAACACGGAGGTGGAGTCGTCACAGCCCGACACGCAGCAAGCGCGGAGGTGAATCCATGACACTACTGGAAGTCGAGAACCTACGGAAGACGTTCGGTGGTATCGTCGCCGTCGACGGAGCAAGTTTCTCCGTCGAGGAGGGCACCGTCACGGGGTTGATCGGGCCGAACGGGGCCGGGAAGACGACGACGTTCAACCTCGTGTCAGGCTTCTACGAGCCAGACAGCGGGGTGGTCCGCTACCGCGGGACGGACACCCAAGAGCTGATGACGCCGAGTCGTGACGAGCGAGCGATCTGGGTGAGCTCCGCCGGTGTCGGGTTCGGCACTGTCGGGCTCGCGGGCGCGAGTCTGTCGGGTGTCGCCACGCCCGGACTGCTCGCCGGGACGGCGGTCGGCGCTGTCGCGGGCGCTGGCATCTACTACGGACAGGAGTGGCTCAGAGGCCGGTCGGACGACACGCGACGCACGCGGCCGTTCCGGCTCTCGCAGGCTGGCCTCGCCCGAACGTTCCAGATCACCCGTGAACTCCAAGGGATGAGCGTGCTGGAGAACCTGATGCTCGCGCCGAAGGGTCAGCGCGGCGAGAACCTCACACAGACGTGGTTCAACCGCAGCGCGGTCCTCGAACAGGAGGCATCGGTCCGCGAGGAAGCCCGCGACATGTTGGAGTTCCTCGAAATCGACCACTTGGAGACGGAGGAGGCCGGCAACCTCTCCGGCGGTCAGCGGAAGCTCCTCGAGCTCGGTCGCATCCTGATGACGGACCCGGACCTGATCCTGCTCGACGAGCCGGTGGCGGGCGTGAACCCGACACTGACGCGGAAGCTGTTAGAACGGCTGGAAGAGCTCCGCGATCAGGGGTACTCCTTCCTGATCGTGGAACACGACATGGAGGTCATCATGAACATCTCCGACACGATCATCGTCATGGCAGAGGGACAGAAGCTGATGCAGGGGACACCGGAGGAGGTCCAGTCGGACGAACGAGTCATCGACGCCTACTTGGGGGGGTGACGGATGGCGCTGCTCGAAGCCCGGGACATCGTCTCCGGCTACGGCGACGCGGAGATCCTCCACGGCGTGTCGATGGACGTCCACGAGGACGAGATCGTCTGTATCATCGGCCCGAACGGGGCTGGCAAGTCCACGTTCATGAAGGCGGTCTTCGGCCTGATCGACTGCTGGGAGGGGCGTGTCGAGTTCGACGGCGAAGAGATCACGGAGTACCGCCCGGACGAGATCACTCGAACGGGGATGTGTTACGTCCCGCAGACGGACAACGTGTTCCCGAACCTGACAGTTCGAGAGAACTTGGAGATGGGCGCGTACATCCTCGACGAGGTGCCCGAACAGCAGGTCGAGGAGCTGTTCGATCTGTTCCCGGTGTTAGACGAGCGCCGGAACCAGCGAGCCGGGGCGATGTCGGGCGGGCAACGCCAGATGTTGGCGATGGCGCGCGCGCTGATGGTCGACCCCGGGCTGATGCTGGTCGACGAGCCGTCCGCCGGACTCGCGCCGGACCTCGTCGACATGGTGTTCGAGAAGATCGTCGAGGTGAACGAGACCGGCACGGCGATCCTGATGGTCGAGCAGAACGCCCGACAGGCACTCCGCAACTCCGACCGTGGCTACGTGCTGGAGATGGGTGACAACCGGTTCGAAGACTCCGGTGACGCCCTGCTGGAGAACGAGGAGGTCGCCGAACTGTACCTCGGCGGCGGCGGCGACATCGAGTGAGCCTGTCACGGCTCGTTCTCGACAGTGTAGCTGGGTGTCTCTGGATCGACGCGCGGCGCTGTCAGCGGCTCGACGACCACCGTGTCGTGTGTGAGCACTGGCCGCTTGGCTCGCCCGTCTCGCTCGACCGTGACGAGGTCGGCCTCGATCAACGTCTGCAGGTCGCGCTGGACTGCACCCGGGTCGCGGTCGAGACGGCGAGCGAGCTCACGCTGTGATTCGATCTCCACCTGTTCGAGCAGCCGGAGAATTTCGCGTCGTTTCTGCGTGAACACCCGGTCTGCGGCCTCGTGTGAGAGCACTTTGACCGACCCGTATCCCTCCGACGCGAGTGTCCGACCGATGTCCTCTCGGAGCAGAACGCGCTCCGTCGACGACTCGTCGTCGAGCTGTCCGACACCAGTCGTCGGTGGGGTTGCGTTACTCACGTGTCTCGCTCCTTACTGTTGTATTTGATGTCAACATACAAAAAGACTCCGGAGTGTGAGTGCCGCTTCAATCGTGAACTGCTAGATCTAACCGATAGACGGTCTGTGTCGGGTATCTAGCAGTTCACAACTGAAGGCCCATGAGGGACGAGCCGTCTCGGGACCAGTCGAACAGTCGCACTGGATCACTCCGGCGACCGGCCGACGACATCGTCGACGACAGACTCGTACTCGGCGAGCGTCTCCTCGGTGAGCGACGGCTGCACGCGGTTCAGTGCCCGGTCGAAGTGTCGTGGGCCGACAGTGAGGTCGTCGAAGGCGGCGGGATCGACGCCGTCGAGTCCCAACGCGGTCGCGGTGGTCGCCTCCGCACCCGCGGCGGTCTCGGTGCTTCCAGCAGCCTCGGTGCTCCTCGTCCCATCGGTGCTCTCAGTGGTCTCCGTCGCTGTGACTCCGTCGCCTACAACCGGCTGTGGCGACGACGTGTCCAGCACGTCGCCGAGGGCGAGCAGCGACGCCTCCCGTACCACCGCCTCGATGTCGCTCCCGGTGTACCCCTCCGTGGCGGCTGCGAGCCGGTCGTAGTCCACGTCGCCGACGGGCCGTTCGCGGGTGTGAACCCGGAAAATCTCCCGGCGTGCCGCCTCGTCCGGCACGGGCACCTCGACGAGACGGTCGATCCGTCCCGGCCGCAACAGCGCGGGATCGAGCCTGTCTGGCCGGTTCGTCGCCGCGACGACCGTGATCCCGCCCCGGGAGACGAGCCCGTCGAGCTCTGTCAACAGCTGTGAGACGACACGCTCGGGAGCCGACGCCTCCGTCTCCTGTGTCCGTGCCGGCGCGAGCGCGTCGATCTCGTCGAAGAAGACGACGGCGGGAGCGTTCGCCCGCGCCCGCTCGAACAGTTCCCGGACCGCACGCTCACTCTCCCCGACGTACTTGTCGAGCAGTTCCGGTCCGTTCACCGGGAGGAAGTTGGCGTCCGTCGTGGCGGCGACGGCGCGCGCGAGCAGCGTCTTCCCGGTGCCGGGCGGGCCGTACAGCAACACCCCGCTCGGCGCGTCGATGCCGAGCCGGTCGAACGCGTCCGGGTGACGGAGCGGCCACTCGACGGAGCGTGTCAGCTCTCGCTTCGCGGCGAGCAGTCCGCCGACATCGTCGAAGGAGACGTCCGGCCGCTCGACTGTCGCCCCGCGGAGCGAACTCGGCTCCGTCTCACGCAGTGCGGTCTCGAAGTCCGACTGGGTGACGACTGGACGGTCGGCGCGGCGACCGTCGCCAGCGTGACCCGCTGCCCCACCGCCACTCACAGCGCGCTCGACAGCGAGCTCTAGGGCGTACTCCGTGAGAGCGTGGAGGTCCGCAGCGGTGTAGCCGAACGCCCGCGCACCGATCGCTGCCGTGTCGACGCCGTCGGCCGTCTGTAGTCCGCGGGTGACGGCGGCCAGCACCTCGCCGCGTGCCGTTCGATCCGGTGGGCCGACCTCGACCGCGCGTGCGAGTCTGTCACCGCGCCGGAGCGGGTCCGGCACTCCGTCGGCCGCACGCGCCTCGCCGACGACCACCACCCCGTCGGCCGTCCGGAGGTCGTCGACCGCTGCGGTGATCTGCTCGATCCGGCCGTCTTCCGTGCGGCCACCACCGCCGAGTCGGTCGAGCCCGTCGAGGTGGACGACCGCTCGCGGCGAACGGGTCGCCGTGGTCTCGATCTCCTCGAACGTCGCGGCGAGTTCCTCGCTCCCGGCGGTCTGGAGCACGCCAGGATCGGGAGCGACGAACGTCGCGTCTGCGCGCCACGCCGCGTGACGGAGGAGATGTGTCTTGCCCACACCTTCTGGGCCCGTGAGGAGCACCCCGCCTCTGGGCACGGAGCCGACCGCCTCGTAGCTGTCACCCGACGTGAGCGGTCTGACGACAGTCCGGGTCAGTGTCTCACGAACGTCTGCGTAGCCGCCGACATCCGCGTCCGGAACGTGTGGGATGCGGTGGTCCGCCTCGACAGCCGCCGCCGGACCGGCGACGAGATCGATCTCCGTCGCGTCGGTCACGAGCACCGGTCCGTCCGGTTCGACGGCGGTCGCACGGACTGGCACGTCCAGCGCGCCCTTGAACAACGAGACAGAGATGCGGTCGCCGGCGACCAGCGGCGTCTCTGCGGCGGCACGCCGCGCCGCAGTCTCCCCGCCGCGGATGGAGAGGTCCGGCACGGGCGCGAACTCGACACGCGTCGCGGGCTGTGGCTCGGCAGCCTCGACGGTGATCGTGTCACCGACACTGACCCCGGCACCGTCTGCGACGCGCTCGCCGACGACCGCACTCCGGTCTGCGAGTCCGTCGTCGATCGCGACACGAGCGGCAGTCTCACCCGACCCACGCAGCAACACCGGCGCGTCCGCCCCGAGTCGGGCCGCCTCGGCATCCGCCGCCGGGAGGCGGACGCGTCGCTGACCGTCGCGTGTCACGCCGACGACCGTCGCGGTGTGGTCCGTGGTCGACATGCTCTCTCCTCTCAGCGTCGTGCGACGATTCGGCCGGCGGACCGTCCGACGATCAGGATCATGAGTCCGATCAGGCTCAACAGTCCACCCTGTGGCAGCTGTCCGCCCGTGAACGAGGAGACGCCACCGGCGAGGAGCAGCAGTGCTACGACTGCGTGGACGCCGAACACGGCGAGCCCACCCCAGTCGTCGATTCCGAGTAAGTCCCCGTCTGTCGACATAACACCCGTTAGAACCCCGAAGTAGAAGAAGCCTCTCACCTCCCGGGGCGACTCTGATCGGGAGGATTTTTGTCCCACGAGAAGTCACGCGATTCTGTGCCCAGCCCTCCACCGGACAGCGACTACCACGGCACGGTCGAACAGTACACCCCAGACGGGACGGTCGGACGGCTCCTGTTCGGGCTCCTCGTCGGCGGCACCGCAGTCGCGCTCGGACTCACCGGGCTCCTCGGTGTTGCGACGGGTGACGTGCTGCCCGTGCTCGCGGGTGCGATCATGCTCGTCGTCGGACTGGCGGGACTCGCCGTCGCGCTCACGACCCTCTGGCCAGTCTACCTCTCACTGATCGGGAACGTCGAGTCGCCGGAGGCGTACAGCGTCGGCGCAGACGTTGCCGGGCTGGACGCCGACCCGGAGACGATTCTGAAGCGCCGGTACGCGGCCGGCGAAATCTCCCGCGAGGCGTTCGAGCGACGCCTCGACGAGTTGCTCGACGCCGAGTCGCGGCGCGGTGCGGGAACGCGGTCTCACGACAGTGGCACACGTGCCAGTCGAGGACACCATGCTGGCAGCGAACAGCGTGCCAGTCGAGGGGGACAGGCTGGCAGCGAACAGCGTGCCAGTCGAGAGGGACAGGCTGGTCGAGAGACGCGAGCCAGCCGAGAGATGCGGGCCAGTCGAGAGCCGAGCGCCGAGAGTGAGGGGGCGGGTCGATCCAACGAGGTTGGTGACCGCAGTCCCGAGCGTCGAGGCGAGTCGAAACGCGCACGAAGCGAACGGCGTCTCTCTGTCGAACGTGACGACAGCGGTGAGAGCGGCGAGACGGCTGGTGAGACACAGCGTGATCGCGGGTGAGATACCAGCGTGGTCGCGGGTGAGACGCAGCGAGACGTGGGTGAGACGGCGTGAGACAGCGCCGAAGAAGTTGCGAAGCGAGAGTCGTCACCGGGGCAGTCCGCAGAGTCTCGACCTCCTCTCACCCCTTCAGCGCCGTCTCTTACCCACAAGTCGCACAGCGAGCGAAGGGAGGGTCGACAGCCGAGAGAGACGACGCACGCAGGAATTCGACAGTGTCGTCGGACCTGCGAGGAAATCCGGCCGACGACCGCACACCAATTTCGACCCTCGACGGCAGCCCGTCTCTGCTGTCGCCTGTGACCGTGTGCGGTCTCGGTCGGCAACAGACAACCGTCGAGAAGCGTTCTACCAGCCGATCACGGCGATTGACAGTTGTGGGTAAGAGACAGCGCTAAAGAGCTGGCTTCCGCTCGCTACGTGTCACCCGTTCGCGCGTCTCAGGCACCGCCAGCGCCGCCCGGGCCGCCCGGACCGCCGGGCATGCCGCCGGCACCGCCGCCTTGGAGCAGCTGTTGGAGTTCCTGCTGGAGACTCTCGAACTGGTCGCGGACCTGCTCTTCTTTCGACTCGAGCTGGTCTGCGCGGCGTTCGAGTCGGTCCGTCTTGTCTTCCAAGTCGGATTTGGCCTCGTCGTAGTCCGCCTCGACGAGCACCTCGCCCGCCTCGCGGTACATCTGTGCGCCCTCGTCGACCTCGTCGAGCGCGTCCAGTGCCGTCTTCGCGTCCGACAGCGCGGACTCCGTGGACTCCTTCTGCTCCGCGAGACTCTGTGCCTGCTCCTGGAGGTCCTGCAACTCGTCGATCTTCTCCTGCGCCTCGGGCGGCAGATTACCCTGCATACCCGTGGCGACGGGCTTCGGGGTGAAAAAGGCGTTTATCGGCCCCTCGCTGGGAGCGTGAGGCGGCGGTGTCAGGCGTCCGCGACGGCGGAGTCGATGCCACCCTCACCGCCGATGAGGACGTACGTGTAGCCACACTCTGCACAGCGCCACTTCGTCTTCTCACCGAGGTGGAGCTTCATCGCGGCCGTCCGCCAGAACGTGGTCTCCTCGCCACAGTCGGGACACTCGCGGGTCGTCTCTAAGCTCATACTCGTCTGTCGTGACGGCGTCAGTTTGAACGTACCGGTTCACAGCGGTAGCGAGCCGGAATCCCACCCTTCATGCCTGTCTCTTACCCTCAACTGTCGGTTGCCGTGATCGGTCGACAGAGCGCTTCTTGCTGTTGATCTACCGACGGTCGAGACCGCACACGGTCACAGGCGACGGCAGAGACGGGCTGCCGTCGAGGGCAGCTGACAGAGTCGTGCTCGGGACACGACCCCGCCACCGCCGGCCGCGCGCGAGATAGTCACGTCACGGCTAGCCGCGCGCGAGACAGTCACACCACGGCTAGCCACGCGAGGAAGACAGCGAGACCACCGAGCGTCGTCGAGGCGACAGCGTGGGTTCGGAGTCGATCCAGCAGTTCGTGGGCGTCCCCCTCGACGGAGAGCGCCTCGTGGATCTCGGAGCCGAGCTCACACCGCGGGAGGAAGTCGGTGGCCACGTGGACGAACACGCCAGTAGCGAAGCCGAAGACGATGCCGCGGACGGCGGCGTTCGTCGGGAGCGCGACGGCAGAGCTGGCGAGCGCGGCGACACCGACACCCGCCGCAGGGATCAACACCGCACGCCAGTCGCCGCCACGGGCGGTGTAGCGGTTCGCCGCCGCGTAGCCCGCCGGTCCCTTGTGAGAGACGATAGAGAGGCCGAGCAGCAGCCCGAGGTCGGGAACGTTGGCGTAGATGACGCCGATGATCAGTCCCGCCGACAGCGCGTGTGCAGTGAGTTCGACGATAGCTCTGTCACCGGGGTAGTCGACGTGCGCCAGCCGGTGCCCGAGTGCGTGGGCCGCGTACCCGACCAACAGCCCGAGCGCGATGCCGAACCCGCCGAACGTCTTGCTCTGGGCGATGGCCTGTGGGAGCAGGAACACGGAGGCGCTGGTGATCATCGCGCCGCTCGCTAATCCGTACCCCCACACGAGCACTCTGGCGCGCTCCCGCGGGACGCGTGCGCCGACCCACGCCGCGGCACCCATCGACACGAACGCGATCCACCCGATCCACAACAGTTTGGTCTGTGCCTCACCACTCGTCGGATCGACCTGCCCGTCGAGTCCGAGCCACACGGCCGCAACTGACGCGACGACGAGGGCGACTGTCGCTACGACGCCCCCGACTGTCCCGAGCTCGTCGCTACCGCGCACCTCCTCGACTGTTGCCTCGCTCACGTTACTATGTCTCTGGTTCTAGTTAATAACGATTCCGGCTCTCGTCTGTGGTACTTGCTAAGACGGCGGGCGTGAGTGTCTCACGGATCGACCGTTCGGGAGACCCAGCCGGTCGCGCCACTCGGGAACGGTCGTCCGTTCCCCTCTCCGCGAGGCTGGACGGTGCCGTCCGCCTCGACGGCGCGGACCAGCACCTCGTGGCGCTGTGTCGCCTCGTACTCGTGTCGCCACATCCGAGCGGCGTCGACCGCGTGCTCGTCTGTGAGTGCGTCCGTGAGAGTCGACGTGTCCGTGGGTGACGACGTGTCCGTGAGAGTCGACGTGTCCGTGGGTGACGACACGTCCGTGTCGCTATCGTCGGAGGTCTTCGGTTCACTGTCGGCGGGCGTCTTCGATTCACTGTGGGCGGGCGTCTTCGGTTCACTGTCGGCGGAAACACGCCCGGGGAGGGGGTCGGACAGGCTCGCCTCTGTCCACGTCTCACCGTCGTCTGTCGACACCTCTACGCGGTCGATGCCGCGTGTGCCGGCGTAAGCGTGGCCGCCGACAGTGACAGTGCCGTCGTCCGTCTCGACCCCGTGGAGCTTGGCGACCGTGTTGACCGGACCGGTTCCGTGCCAGCCTCGCTTCTCCCAGTACCCTCTCGCGGGCTCGTCGCGGAGTTCGATGGCTGTGATCCACTTGACGTTGATCTCTCCCCAGTGACCCGGCACGAGGAGTCTCACTGGTGCGCCGTGGCCCCGCGGGAGTGGTCCGCCGTTCATCCCGTAGACGAGAATCGCGTCCGACAGCGCCGAGAGTGGGAACTCCTGGTAGTAGTCGTCTGCTGCCCGCACGTACACACAGCAGTTCTCCGTGCGCTCTGTGTCCGCGTCCGCCAGCAGTGTCCGCACGGGAACCCCGGTCCACAGCGCGGTGTCCAGCTTCTCGCCGTTCAGCTTGTCGCCGACACACCGGAGGGAGACGAACCGGTGTTGTGCCTCGTACTCGCGGAGTTCCGACAGCGAGACTGTCAGCTCTGTGCCCTCGGTCGTCGTGTCGGTGACTGTGAGCGACCAGTCGTCCGGGTCGACACGGGGGTCGACGGTGTTGATGTCCACTCGGTAGAACTCCGTGGACACCAGTCCCTCGACACCCGGCACGTCGAGTGAGCGGCGCTCGGCGGCCGCCAGCAGCTCCCGAACGACCGGATCGGTCGTCTCCCGACGCCCGCGCTCGTCGTCCGCAGCGGTGCCGGCAGCGGCGAGTCGGTACCCGCCGACGGTGCTGCCGACGCCGAGCGCGACGACCGCCGTTCCGAGGCTACGGAGCAGTCGTCGCCGTGTCGGGCTGTCGCTGGCCGATTCGACACCGGCGAGTCCGACGACGAGCCCGGCGACGACGCCGCCCGCCAGCGCCGCGACTGGCGCGACGGTGAGCAGGAAGCCGGCGACTGTCACCACGACGCCGACGGCGAACACCGTCTCGGCGCGCTCCCGTTCCGCGGCCGCGGCGACCGCGAGCGTGGCGAGTGTGAGCCCCGCGAAGACGGCGACGGAGACCGCCGCGGCGAGAACCACGAGCAGCGGCTGTGCGGCGTCACCGAGCCGCTGGATACCGACCGTGACGAGCGCGTCCGGCGTGAACGCGAACAGTGTCTGTGCGACGGCGAAGACGACCCACGAGCGACTGACACCGACGACGAGAAACGAGACGGCCAGCGCCGCGACGGCTGCGCCGACGGCCACCGCCGCAGTCCCCCGTCCGACTGCCGGCTCTGTGGTTCGACTGTCCGTGGACCGACTGGTCATCGTCTGTCTCTGCCGCTGGAAGAACAAATGGTTGACGCGGACGAGGAGCGTCGTGTGCCCCACGCGCGAGTACACGACCCCGAGAGATGTCGAAAATCGAACGACTGGAGTCGAGCGACCGCGAGGAGTCGAACGACTGGAGCCGAGCGACCGTAGGAGTCGAAGAGTCGGAGCCGAGCGACCGCGAGGAGCCGAACGACCGGAGCCGAGCGACTGTCGGGGTGGTGAGACGATTCGGAGCCGAGTGAACGACGCGATTAACTCTGTTTCGACTCACGGTACTTTCAAGAGGACGGCGTGATTGGGTGCGTGTATGGAACCGGAGCAGGCAGTTCGACAGATGGAGCACGTGATCGACGCGAGCAGTTCGGATGGCGGTCGGCGGTGTGCAGCCGGCTATCGCCCGGTGTTCGACCGCGTCGCCTCACACCCCGAGGCCGAGGTGGCGGAGTTGGCGACGGAACTAGGGACGGCGATCCGCGACGGCTCGCGGCCGAACCCCGCGACGGCCGAGCGTGTCGCCGACCGACTCGTCGGCGTCGCCGCGGACGGCGGCCGCGTCGAGGACTGACACTGTCGATCACCTGTTGGTCGGTTGAACAATTGTACTCGTCGGTGTGGGCTCGTTGCAACGGGAGATCTCCCGGGGTGTTCTCGTGGATCACGCAGGCGTGTCAGGAGTAGTCCAGTCTCCACGCCCCTCGTTTTCAACGTCTAGACGACTGTCCTCGTGCAGTCACAGCTAGCCGACTCTTCGCAGCGAGAGGCGGTAGACAGTTAACGCTGCGTGAACAATTCCGAAGCGAATGACAGACACGCTCGGGCCGGTCGAACGAACGCGACGGTTCGTCGTCGGATCTCTCGCGGCGGGCGTCGTCCACGTCGTCGTCCTCGGACTGTTGACGCTCCCGGTCACCCTAACAGCAGCACGGGTGTCGCCGGCGACTGGTGGCTACGCAGTGCTGTCGCTGTTCAGCCTCGTCGTCGTCACGAGCCAGTTCTCTGTGTGGAACCAGACTGCCAACACAGGTACCGACGAGCACGGTGTCGCCGTCCAGAGTGTCCTCCTCCTCGTCACGGTAGCGTACTACAACGCGATTCTGTCAGTCGCTGTCGTACTCGCCCTCGGTGTCGGTACCCTCACTGTCGAGGGCAGTGTTCTCGTCGCGGGAACGGCAGCACTGTACCCGTTCTACGACGTCTGGATCGTCGACAGAGGCGTTCCTGCGAGTCTGACTGGCGTGACTGCGTTGCTGTTCGCGGGTGCCAACCGTGTGGCGCAGTTTCTCAGCGAGCGGTCGTGGGAAGAGTTCCGCCTCGACGTGATCACGTCGCAGGTCCTCCCTCCGAGGCGCGGTGCGTCTCGGTGACACCGCTCGCGGTCGGTCGTGCGCCGAAGGTTCTTGTACTGTGCCGCGCCACGTAACAGTGTGACCATCGACCGACTGCACGTCGAGAATTTCAAGAGCATCCGCGAGGTTGATGTGGAGTTCTCCGATCTGAACGTCTTTGTCGGTCGTAACGCCGCCGGGAAGTCGAATCTGTTCGAAGTGTTTCAGTTTCTCAGAGATGCGCGGGATGTTGGCCTCAACGACGCTGTGCAGCTGCAGGGTGGTATAGAGTATCTCAGAAACAAAACAATAAGAAAAAATAATAATATGAAAATAGAAACAGGGTTAAAAAGTAACAAAAAAGAAGGCGAAGAAGAGCGTGGTGGGCGGGGAGATAATAGTTCGGATAAATTATTTTTAGAATTAGAATTTAT
>CAKZQY010000189.1 GCA_937142015.1 uncultured Halobacteria archaeon | reverse complement strand
CCGCCGTGGCGACTCGTGTCGGTGAGCAGAGCGTCTGCCGGCCGTTCTCCCTCGAACTGTCAATTTCGTTGTACGTCTCGTTTCGAGACGGCGAGCCCCCCGAGAGACGCTCACACGCCCCAGAGTGTCAGAAGAGCTATACCGACCGTCGCCCCCCCCGGAGGAACGTGCCTGGAACACGCATCAGTCACGACGCGGAGACGGGCGTGAGCCTACGGACGCCGGAGTCGGAGGACGCCGCGTTCCTCCAGCGGTCGTTCACGGAGCCAGCGTTGCGGCACCCGCTCGGCACCCCCCTCCGTCGTCGCCGCGAGGTCGAGTCGTCACTAGAGAGCGAGGAGGAGTCGTCGCCGTCGTTTCTCGTCTGTGCGGGCGACGACGAGGGACCGGGACCAGTCGACGAGGCGGAGCTACAGCGGGTCGGGAGCGTCTCCGTGGCCGACATCGAGTACCGTCGTCCCGACATCGCGTACTGGATCGCCCCCGAGCGGCACGCGGAGGGAATCGGCTCGACTGCCGTCTCACTCGCGGTCGACTACCTCTTCCGCACGAACGACCACCCGGCGGTCGGGGCAGTTGCGTACGAGTTCAACGACGCCTCGCGCGGACTGCTGGAGTCACTCGGGTTCGAGGAGGAGGGGCGGATTCGCCGCGACCGGTTCGTCGACGGCGAGTACGTCGACACGATCCACTACGGTCTCCTGCGAGAGGACTGGTGGGCCGACCGTCCGCGACACTGGCGCGAGGAGTGACACCTGCCGACGACCTCTGGAACTCCGCCGCCCCACTCGTGGCTCGTCTGCGGAGCCGAGATCTCCGGGTGTTCCGCCTCTCCGGTCCGTGATCTCGACGAGAGCCACGTTGTTCTCGTGGTCTCGTGCGACGAGGTCGTCGTCGAGCGAGCACTCCGTCAGGAACTACCAGCGGGTTCCGAGTAGCCAATTCGCTCCCTCCTGTCGTTGGCTGTGGTCGCGCGGCGGCGACGCACCGCGACCGAACGCTGTCGACAATCGTTTTGTGTGCCGTTACTGAACGCGCCACACGTGACGGACGACCCGACGCCCGACGACCCCAGCGGCGACTCGACGCCCGACGACCCCAGCGGCGACTCGACGCCCGACGACCACAGCGGCGACCCGACCCCCGACGACTCCAGCGGCGACTCGACGCGGAGTGGCGGTTCCGACGGCAGCTCGGAGCGCGTTCCGGGAACGACGCGTCGCCGGGCGATAGCGACGCTGTTTCTCGTCGTCTTCGTCGATCTCGTCGGCTTCGGGGTGTTGATCCCCGTCATCCCGTTGTACGCGAAGTCGTTCGGGGCCAACGAGTTCGTCGGGAGTCTCCTGATCGCCACCTACTCGCTGTTCCAGTTCGTCGGCGCGCCCGTACTCGGTCGGCTGTCGGACGAGCGGGGTCGACGACCGGTGTTGCTCCTGTCGTTGTTCGGGAGCGTGCTCGCGTGGACGCTGTTCGGCGTCGCCGGGGAACTCGGACCGCTGGTGGGAGCGAGCAGCGGACTCGTCGTGCTGTTCTTCGCACGGGCTGTTGCCGGCATCATGGGCGGCAACATCGCAACGGCCAACGCCTACGTCGCCGACGTGACACCTCCGGAGGACCGCGCGCAGGGTCTCGGACTCCTCGGTGCAGCGTTCGGACTCGGCTTCGTGTTCGGTCCGGCTATCGCGGGGGTCGTCTCCAGTCCCGCGGGACTCTCCGTCGCTCGGCGTCTCCTCCCCGCGGCGGTGCCGGTGACGGAGTTCACCCTGCCGTCGTTCACTGCTGCGGTGCTGTCGACCGTCGCGCTCGTCGCAACCGCCGCGTTCCTGCCGGAGCCTCGACAGCACGCGGAGACCACGGCGGAGGTGACGGAGTCTCGACTCCGCCGACTCTACCGTGCCGTCACGGCTCCCGACCTCGGCGCGCTCGTCGCGTCGTTCTTCCTCGCCTCCTTCGCCTTCTCCGCCTTCGAGAGTCAGTTCATCTTCCTCACGAACGACCAGCTGGGCTACGGCACCGCCGAGAACGCGATTCTGCTCACCTACATCGGCGTGGTGATCGCCGTCGTCCAGGGCGGACTCGTCGGACCGCTGACCGACCGCTTCGGCGAGTACCGCCTCGCGCTCGCTGGAGCTGGGATACAGGCCGTGACGCTGGCGCTTGTGCCGTTCGCTACTGGGTGGGAGTTTCTCCCGGCAATCGGACCTGTCGCCGCCGGCGCGGTCGGGCTGGCCGTCGTCTCCACGCCGCTGTCGGTCGGCAACGCGCTCACGAACGTGTCGCTGAACGCGCTGGTGTCGCTGAACGCCGCAGACGACACGCAGGGCGGCGCGTTCGGACTCACACAGTCGGCGAGCAGTCTCGCGCGAACTGTCGGCCCCTCTGTCGCCGGCCTGCTGTACGTCGGTGTCGGCTTCTGGTCGCCGTTCGTCGTCGCCGGCCTGCTGTTCCTCCCGATTCTGCTGGTGCTCGGTGGGACGTCCCGCGATGCGGTCGCCGTGTCGACGAACTGAGACGGACGACCTCCACCGTCGCCGTGTCGACGAACTGAGACGACCGATCAGAACCGAGCAGTGTCGTGTCAGCGCTGTGCAGTGAACGAGACTGCTTCCATCGGGCCGGAGACCCCACCGAACGCAGTCTCGTACCCCTCGTGGCGCGCGGTCTGTGGCTGGAGCACCGGCGTGATGGTCACCTCGTCACCGGACTGGAGCCCGTCGGTGACGCCCGCCAGCGTCACACCGTAGTGGTACGAGAGCTCCGGGTCGAGTGTGCGGACGAGTTCGCCCTCGAACACGGTCTCCTCGTCGCGAGCGACCGTCACGTCCAGCGCCATCGCGGGGAGAATCATCTCGTTGTACGGCGTTCGCGCAGAGACGGCGAGATACTGCCCCTCGGCATCGATCCCCGCAGGAGGACTGTCCAGCACGGTCGTCACGAACACAGCGTCGTCGCTGTTCGCCTCACCGACCACCGTGCCGGGGAGCTGATCGGGTGCCGGCGCACGCGAGTCCGGGACCATCTCCATCTGCATCGGGTCGATGGCGTCGCGGGTGCCAGCCCGGTCGTCGAACTGCTCGAACGTGATCTCCCGTTTCGCCGACTCGCTGTACTCGAACGGCACGTCGATAGCGGCTGGCTCGGTGAACTTCTCGCGGAACGCGCCCGTCCGACGAGTGCCGACGGCACCGACAGACAGCGTGACAGTGTACGTGCCGTCACCCGCGAGTCCGAAGTTCCCGCCGTAGTGGAACCCCATCGGCTGCGACAGCATCGGGTAGATCACCTCCTGAGAGACCAGTTCGTCGTCTTGGCTGATTTCGACCGACAGTCCCGTCTCCGGGAGCACCTGTCCCGTCTCCGGGTCCCAGACGACCGACATCAGGTGAACGTCGTCGTCCGGCTCGATGTCGGTCCGCTCGACGCTCTCGCCGTTGACGTTCCAGAACCGGTGGGCGTACGAGTACATCACACCGACCGCGTAGTCGCCGCCCTTCCCCATGCCAGACATCTTCATCCCCTCGACGTGGCCGGGGACGTACACGCCGTCTGGCCGGTTCTCCAACACGGGTGGAGCCGAGAACCCGTCCGACTGGAGCTCGAATCCCAGACACCCGGTGGTCGACGCCGCTACGCCGGCGACGCCGACCCGGGCGAGGAAGGCTCGTCTGTCCATACTGGTCGAAGGGCGCTCCCGACAAAGCCGGTTCTGGTTCGACTGTCGAAACCGACTGCCGACCGACCTGCTCGTGATCGACACCACGAGTCCCGTCCGACCCCGGCAGTGAACAACCGTGATACACTCCCACGGACTGGGAACGGAGCAGAACAGTAAAGCGAATCCGAAACCTGCCTCCAGTAATGACGACGGAGAGTCGACACCTCGGCTGGCTGACCCGGTGTCTCGGAGTCGCCGTGGCGGTCGGGCTGTTCTCGGGCTCGGCAGTCGCACACGCCGCACACGGTGGTCTCCACACGCTGGAGGGACAGCTCAGCGTCGCCGTGTTGGGTCTCGCTGGAGTGGCGCTGCTCACTGGCGCGCTCCAGTTGTACGCGGAAGACGCCGTCTCGGTCCGCGGCGCGGGTATCGGCGCGACGCTCGGGGGGTCGCTCCTCCTTTCTGCTGCGCTGCTGGTCTGGCCGGTGGTCTGACACTGTCGCGCTCGACGATCCGGTGCCGTCTCGGAAACGGGAACCGCTGCTACTCCGCCGGCAGGACGGCGACGCTGTCGACGGTCACGGGGTCGGTGTCGACACGCTCGTCGCTCACGAGGTCGTACCCCTCGACCGGCGGGACGAGCGAGACCGTCGCAGTCCCCTCCCCGAAGTTGAGCACGACGACAACGTCGGACGCAGCCGAAGCAGCGTTCGACGCGTCGGCGGCTGTGTCCACATTGTCGGCGGTTGCGTTCGACGCGCCGTCGGCTGCGTCCACGTCGTCGTCGGCTGCGTTCGACGTGCCGTCGGCTGTGTCCACGTCGTCGTCGGTTACGTTACCATCGGTGTCGGCCGCGCGGTGGTACGCGACGACACGGTCGGGGTCACCCTCGGTGACACTGTACTCGACACGGTCGAGACTCGCGCGTGCAGCCAGCGCAGGGACACGGTGACGCAGCGCCAGCAGCTGGCGGTAGTGGTTCTGGAGTCGTTCGTTCGCCTCAGACCAGACGAGTGAGTCGCGGCGTCCGAGTTGGCCCAGCTCTTGGCCGGCGTACACCATCGGCGTTCCGGGGAGCGTCGCCACCGCGCCGGCGGCCGCGAACGCGGGCTCGACGCCGCACTTGGCGACGTAGCGGCTCTCGTCGTGGTTCTCCGCGTACACCATGAACGAGGCGTGTTCGGGGAAGCCGATGCGGCGACGCTCCGCGACGGCCTCCAACAGCGAGTCTGCGGGCGCGTCGCCCGCGCCGATCTCCCGGAGCTGGAACGCCGTCGTCGAGTCGAAGTGTGTGTCGAACAGTCCGGCTTGGAACTCCGGAATGTACGGGATCGTCTCGTCGAGCAGCCAGAACGACTCCTCGCGCGCCTTCACCCGGTCGTGGATCTCCCGCCAGAAGCTGTTGGGCACTGCCCACGCCATGTCACACCGGAATCCGTCGACGAGCGGTGCCCACTCGTCGACGGCGTCCAGCAGGTGACGCCGAACCGCCAGCGTGTCGAACTGGAAGTTGGCGATGTGTTCCCACTCGAAGTACGTCTCCGGCTCGCCTGTGTCCTGCCAGTCGTACCAGTCGTAGTAGTCGCTGTCGGGGTTGGGACTCCCCTCGCCGAGTCCGACGTTGGCACCCTCACCGTAGGCGTCCATGAAGAACGGGTGTGCGCGCGCCGAGTGGTTCAATACGAGGTCGAACACGACACGCATATCGTGGTCGTGTGCCGCCTCGATCAGCTCTTCGTAATCCTCGCGGCCACCCAAGTCCGCGGCGATGTCGAAGAAGTCCGTGATGTTGTAGCCGTGTGGCGCGTGGTCGTTCTGTAAGACCGGTGTGAGCCACAACACGTCGACACCCAGATCGACGAGGTAGTCGAGACGGGCGCGGATTCTGTCGAAGACGCTCCGCTCCGAGTCGTCGTCGGCTGCCGCGCTGCCGTCGTCAGCGGTCGACCCTTCGTCGTCGTCACCGGCGAACGTCCGCACGTACACCTCGTAGACGACGGAGTCGAGCGCCCACTCGGGCGGGTCGTACGGCCGGGAGACCTCGAACTCCGACTCGGAGACGCGCGTGATCTCGATCTGGTCCGGCACGCTGTAGGTGTCACCGACCGCGACCGCGTGGACGCGGAGGCGGTCCTCGACGGCCGCCGGGTCGACGTGGAACACGCCGTCTTCGACCGTCGTCGCCCCCTCTGGGAGACTGTCGCGGTCGCGGTCGTCGACGACGTACTCCACTGTCGTGTCGCCGACGGCGTCGACTGTCGTCTCCACGACGATCTGCTCCGTCGTGTCGGTGTCGGTCTCCTCGGCGTCACCGTCTGTCTCTGTCTCCGTCTCTGTGTCCGTCGCTGTCTCTGTGCCCGTCTCTGTGTCCGTCGCTGCCTCGCTGTCGAGTGTTCGACTCGTCTCACCGGGGAGTGCAGCGGACAGTTGGATACGCGGGCGCTCGGGTCTCGCCTCCTCGTCGAGCCTCCGGATACCGGAGCCGGGGTCCGCCATCGTAGCTTCCGTCGCGTCCGTCTCGGGAACGGTGTGGTCCTCGGTCGCCGGCGGCTCGGTGCCGGAGTACTGCTGTCTGGTCGGCTCCGCCTCGGGACTCCGCCGCTCGCCGAACACGCGAACCGTCACCTCGTAGCTGTCCTCCGGCGTCTCGTGGGTGACGCGGTACCGACCGGCCGTGTCTGGCTCGAAGTGGACGACCGGCTCGTCGCCCAACTCGACGGTCGACGCCGACGGTGCCTCGGTGATCGTCCAGTTGTACGTCGCGTCTGGATTCGGATCTCGCGGTGCGAGTTCGATCTCGTCGCCGACTGCGGCGAACCGAGGTGGGCCTGGGTGCTCCATCGTCACCCCGGTTCACGACGGAGGCATTTCTGTCTTCCTCATACCGTCGGTCACAAGAAAGTGAATTAGAAATAGTGAGGGTGGGTGCCAGAAGTGCCATCACCCTTATTTGACTATTTTATATAGTAGAATAATAATTATTTTATAATTGACTTCTCTGTATACAGTGGCCGTGTGAGTCGTAGAACGTAATACAAATATACCAGTGACAACGTCGAAATAGATATGACGGTGATATCTGGTGGCATTGAGAACGAGACCGAACTTGATATTCTCCAACGCCGTATTAAGAATAAGACACAGTGGATATTTCGTATAATTCAGACCAACATTGTTGCACTCTCACTTGTTATCGGGATTCTTCGACTGTCGCCGTCTAACATTTCCCCGAATATATACATATACAGCAGTAGCCTTGGACTGCTATTTTCATCATTTATTTCTATCTTTGGAATAGGAATAAAGTCATCCAGAATAAAAAACGATAAAAATTTTAATTTAAATAAATTTTATTATAAAAAACTACAGATTTTGAGTGTTGTTTTAGTTAGTTCAATTGCATTATCATCATTTGGTATAGTGTCTGCATTGTTTGGAGCTATCCGTATAAGTGAACTCAAGCCACTTTTCCCCTCATATCTAGCAGCAGTGATATCTTTCTTATTCTTCTCAATTCCTATTATTGGTTATATCTATGAGTTTAAGATTTATTCTATATTTGTAGATATTATTTATTTTATTTTCTATAAATAATATTAAATATTCTTTATACTTGTAGATATGATGCGGCCAACGGCAACCGTGGACAGACACGAAACGTATCAGAATCACGATTCTGTCCGGATGTGCGAACGTACGTGCGACCGGCAGTTCCAGTGATCGGCAGCCACACGACTGCTCGCCGTCCACCGTCTCTTTATCCTCCACAGTCCAACCGGCAGGTATGATCACGGCAGCACGGATGGCAGAGGTGGACAGGAACGCGGCGGCAGTCGGCGTTCCACGCGCGAAGCTGATGGAGTCGAGCGGCAACGCAGTCGCGCGGGCAGTCCGCGAGCGAGTCGACTCCGGCGCGACAGTGACGATGGTCTGTGGTCGCGGCAACAACGGTGGCGACGCGTTCGCGGCCGCGCGGTTCCTCTCGGCGTACGACGTGCGCGTTCTGTTGTTGGGTCGGCCGAGCGCGATTCGGACGGAGATCGCCCGCGACAACTGGGACACACTCCAGGAGACGACAGTCGAGACGACCGTCGTCCGCGACAGCAGGAGCCTCGCAGTCGCCGACGGCGACCCGGACCTCGTCGTCGACGCGATCCTCGGCACCGGCGTCTCTGGCGCGCCGAGAGAGCCGGCGGCGACGGCGGTTCGCGGCATCAACGGTGTCGGCGCTCCCGTCGTCTCCGTGGATGTCCCCTCCGGTATCGACGCCGACACCGGCCGCGTCACCGGTGACAACTCAGACGATCAGGCGGTCGACTCGGAATTAGAGCCGACAGCCGATTCGGAGTCGGCAGTCGACTCGGAGCCGACAGCCGATTCGGAGCCGACAGTCGACTCCGAGTTAGAGCGAGCAATCGACGCGGACCCGGGGAGAGCAGTCGACGCGGACGTCGTGGTCACGTTCCACGACACGAAGCCCGGGCTCGTCGCGCTGGCAGACGCCGGGGCGTTCGAGCTGACAGTCGCAGACATCGGCATTCCAGCCGCCGCAGAGCAGTTCGTCGGCCCGGGTGACCTCCAGCCGCTCTCGCGGCAGCGAGACAGCCACAAGGGAGACCACGGCGAGGTGTTGGTCGTCGGCGGCGGGCCGTACACCGGCGCACCCGCGCTGGCCGCACGGGCTGCGCTGCGAGCCGGCGCGGATCTCGTCCGCGTGGCAGTCCCCGAGACTGTCGCCCGCGAACTGCAGGGGTTCGACGAGTCGCTGATCGTTCGCGAGCTGTCCGGCAGTCGGCTCGCGCCGGAGCACACGAACCGACTCCACGCGCTCGCGGCGGCCCACGACACGGTCGTTCTCGGGCCGGGAATCGGCGACGCAGACGAGACGGTAGCGGCAGTCGAGACGTTCCTCGCCGACTACGACGGCACGGCGGTCGTCGACGCCGAGGCGCTGTCGGTCGTTCCAGGGCTCGACACGGCTACGACGCTCGTCTGTACGCCACACCGCGGCGAGTTCGCGGCGATGGGCGGGAACCCGGACGGCGGCTGGGAAGAGCGTGCGGAGGCGGTCACCACCTTCGCAGCCGAGACGGACGCGTCGGTGACAGTCCTGCTCAAGGGCCCGACCGACGTGATCTCGGACGGTGAGACGACACGCGTCGCCCGCACTGGGAACCCCGCGATGACAGTCGGCGGAACGGGCGACGTACTCGCCGGTGTCACCGGCGCGCTGGTTGCGGTGGTCTCCCCCGTCCGCGCCGCCGCTGTCGGCGCGTGGGCGAACGGCCGGGCCGGAGACGCTGCCTACGAGACGAACGGGAACGGACTGACTGCGACCGACCTGCTCGCGGCGCTTCCCGACGCTCTCCGCGACGAGGGGGTGGACGCGTGACCGACGACAGCCCCGGTGTCGGTGGCGACGCCGAGCACACCGACGACAGTAGCACGAGTACAGCGGACCTGACACACACGGACGCAGCCGGAGAGGCGCAGATGGTCGACGTGGGCGACAAGCCAGACACCGCACGGCGCGCAGTGGCACGCGGGACGATCAGACTGCAGGAGTCGACAGTGGCAGCCGTCCGCGACGATGGGATCGAGAAGGGCGACGTGTTGGCGACTGCACGCATCGGTGCGGTCCGCGCCGTCAAACACACGTGGGAGACGATTCCGTTGTGTCACCAGATTCCGATCACGAACGTCGAGACCACCTTCGACGTCGGTGACGACCAGATCACGCTCACGGTCGCCGTCGAGACGACCGGGAAGACCGGCTGTGAGATGGAGGCAATAGAGGGCGTGACGACCGGACTCAACACCGTCCTCGACATGGTGAAAGCTGCCGAGAAGAACGACGACGGCCAGTACCCCACGCTGGAGATCGGCGACGTGCGCGTCGTCGAGAAACGGAAACGACTGCTCGACGACGACTAAGCACTCGTCGACGCGACCGCTCCGCCACCACCGATCGTTCGCAACTCGATCACTGTTTCTCGATCATCAGTCGTCTGTCGACACTCTCGACTCGGAGCGGCCAACCGCACGCGAGACAGCGGCGAGTGCGAGAATCGGAGTTCCCGGGCCGAACAGCGCGAGCAGCAACAGCGGGAGCGGGACGCGACTACCGGCCGACGACTCACCAGCTCTGCTCGTCGCTGCCGAACCGTCCCCCGCCGCTCCGACGCCGGTACTCTCGCTCGCGCTGCCCGCGTCGTTCTGTACCTCGGTTCCCGACGCGCTCGCCGCGGTGTCTGGCGTCGTATCACCTGTCCCGTCTGCTGTTGCGGTTGTTGCGTTCGTCGTCGCGGTCGTCGCGTCCGTCGTCGCGGTCGTCGCGTCTGGAGTCGCGGTCGCGGTCGCACGCTGGAGCGTGAGATTCGTCTGCTGGCCGACCCCGCGCGGACTCGTCAGTCCGAGGTCGTACTGCCCCGGAGCGAGCGGGCGACCGGGCGCGCCGGTCACCTCCGGATCGACAGCACGCCCGCTGTCGACCGAGATCCCCGCGGCGGCGTCTCCTCTCCCCACCGCTGCCGTGTCGAGGACGACAGTGAGTTGGCCGTCGGTGTCGCCGTCGACGAGGTCGACAGTCAGTTGGAACCCGTCCGGGCCGATCACCTGCAGCGTCGCCAGATCCGTCCGGTGGAGGTCGACGGGAATCGACACCTCCTCGCCGGCAGTTCCCGAAATCGGCGTGTGACCGAACGCGACGAACTGGTGGGCGCTCGCAACCCCCACTGCGCCCGCGAAGAGACTCGCGGCTGCGAGCGCCACGATCACGACGAACACCGAGCGGCGGAGACCACCGGTCGAACGAACCGGTCTCCAACCCGCTCGGGTCGAACGACTCCCCGCATCGCGGTCGGTGGAGGGCATCTCTACGTGTCGTTGCGAGACGGGCGAGTAAAAACACACTGGCGAGACTGGGGCCAGCTACGGCAGCGAGCGCGTTCGAAGCCGTTTTACTACAGCCCCGAGACCGTCCGGTGATGGATCGTGACGCAGTCTGCGTGTTGTTGCCGGCCTACGAGGAGTCGGAGACAGTCGGCACCGTCGTCGCCGACTTTCGGGAGGCGGGGTTCGACGACGTACTCGTCGTCGACGGCGGGTCGACGGACGGAACGCGAGCGGTCGCACGCGAGGAGGGCGCACGCGTCGAGATTCAGTCTGGTCAGGGAAAGGGACAGGCGATCAGAGAGGCTGTCCGCGAGTACGTCGACAAGCCGTACGTCCTGCTGGCCGACGCGGACTGCACCTACCAAGTCGAGGACGCCGAGGCGATGTTGGAGCCGTTGTTCAGCGGCGAGGCAGAACACGTGATCGGCAACCGCTACGGGAACATCCACGAGGACGCGATGACGCGGTTCAACGACCTCGGCAACTCGATCTTCAACTGGCTGTTCCGCGTGATCAACGGTGAAGACTTCGTCGACATCCTCTCCGGCTACCGGGCGTTCACCGTCGAGTCGTTCGAGCGACTCCAGCTCCGTGCCGACGGGTTCGGGATCGAGACGGAGATGAGCGTGGAGTGTGCGCGCCACAGCATCCCGGTGACAGTGGTGCCGATTACCTACATGCCGCGCCCGGACGGATCGAGTACGAAACTCCACCCGCTCAAGGACGGCTGGATCATCCTCGCCGCGCTCTACCGGAAGGCGAAAACGTCGAATCCACTGTTCTACTTCGGGACCGTCGGCGTGGTTTCTGGGGTCGCTGGTGCTGGCATCGAGGCGTTCGTCGCGTACGACTGGTTCGTCAATCGGACGCCACACGAGGTGTTGGCGTTCGCCGGCGGGACGCTGATCATCCTCGGTATTCAGTTTCTCATCTTCGCGGTGCTGTCCGACCTCGTCGTGACGCTGCACAACGAACTGCTCGACCGTATCGAGACAGTCGAGGATCGACTCCCAGACGAGTAGGTTGCGACGCCTCCGACGCGAACGGTGTCGACGGCACTGGTGGGGACGCTTTTGTCTCGCCGCCGTCGAACTGGCGAGTGTGACGACAGTCCACGCAGCGATGCGAACCGGCTACAGACGAATCGAGGTCACACAGTCCGCCGACCGGGACACGATTCCGGCAACGAGTCACGCAGCTCCTGCTCTCGACGGGCGACAGCTGGAGTGTGTCGCGGTCCACCCGGATGCGCCGCGGCGTGTGTTCGTCGGCACGTTCGAGTCGGGCGTGTGGCGGTCGACAGACGGCGGAGAGACGTTCGAGCGACTCGACGGCGTCGCACGCGGCGACGAGGCGACCGGCCCACAGGCGGTAATGTCACTCGCGGTCGCGCCCGACGACCCGGAGACAGTGTGGCTCGGCACAGAACCGTCGCGTGTGTTCGTCTCCCGTGACGGCGGCGAAACGTGGGACAGGCGTGGTGGTCTCACTGACCTCGACTCCGCCTCGGAGTGGTCGTTCCCGCCACGGCCACACACGCACCACGTCCGGTGGCTCGAACCGGACCCCGCAGACGCGGACCACTGGTACGTCGCCGTCGAGGCCGGCGCACTGGTCCAGACGGACGACGGGGGTGTGACGTGGCGCGACCGCGTTCCGGGCTCACGACGGGACACACACTCGATTGCAACACACCCCGACGCTCCCGGTCGTGCGTGGGTCGCGGCCGGGGACGGCTTCGCCGAGACCCACGACGGCGGTGCGACGTGGCACCACCCCCAGCGTGGACTGGACCGCACGTACTGCTGGAGCGTCGCCGTGGACGCGGCAGATCCGTCGCGGGTGTTGGTCTCTGCGGCCCGCTCCGCACGCGAGGCTCACACCGCGTCGCGGGCGGAGACGTACGTCTATCGTCGAGAGGAGGGTGGGGACGGCAGCGTCGACAGAGACAGTGACGCCTCGCCAGCCGACGGGACCGGGAGTCGGAGCGCGGCGGCGTGGGAGCGTCTCGACGAGAGTCGGTTGCCAGTCGGAGAGGGTGTCACACGCCCGGTGCTGGCTCGCGGGTCGACGGAGGGACTGTTCTTCGCGCTGTCGAACCGGGGCCTGTGGCGGACGACGGACGGCGGGGACTCGTGGTGGGAAGTGGGTGTCGACTGGCCGGATCGAGTCGAGACGCAGACTGCACGTGGGCTCGCGGTGCTCGGCTGATACTGTCGGCCACACGTCCGTGAGCACGGCTGCATCAGAATCCCGAGCAACACTGCCGGACGAGCCCTTCCGCTCGCTGTGTGTCACTCTGCGTTCTCGAACTCCAAGCGACTGGCGTCAGTCTCCCACCGTCGTTTCAGCGTGGCGGCGTCCTGTGCCTCCCGGACGATCTCGCTGTAGGCATAAACCACGTCGGTGAGCGTGAGTATCCCGACGAGTTCGAGATTGGAGACGACGGGGAGCTTCTTCACGTCGCGGAGCTGCATCCGCGAGACCGCATCGCGGACGGTCGTGCGAGGGGCGACGGTGTGGAGCGGACTGCTCGCCACCGCTCCGAGTTCGATCTCCGCGAACGGGCGGTCGGTGAGTGCGCCCGCCCGCATCGCGTCCGTCTCCGTGAGGATACCCGTCGGGTCCCCGTTCCGGGTGACGATCACGCTGCCGACGCGGTTCTCCAGCATTCGCTCGACGGCGTGCTCCAGCGAACTGTCGATTGGGCTGGTGACGACCTCCTCGGTCATGATCTCCCGGACCTGCATCGTCTCCGCTTCGCCGGACAGCGTCGTATGTGTTCCGCCCGAGACGGCGAGACGCGGGAACAACTCCGCTGCGGGGTCGAGCGCCAATGACCCGTGGTCCGCGACCACTGGCCCGAGGTAGTCGTCGTCTCGCAGGGACGCCGCTGCCTCGCGTGCCGTCTGGGCGTCTGTCGCGTCTGGTGGTACGGCTCCATCGATCTGTCACTCCTCGGCAGCCGCCGAGACGGACTCTGCTACGTCGACGAGTCGTGTCCACGTGTTGATACCTGCCCGCAGTGCGGTCAGATCACTCGCCGTAACTGTCACGCGAACTGTGGTTACCTCGTCGGTCTGGGCGTTTCGGGCGTCGGAGTCTGGTACGCCGCCGACCGCTCGGGCGTCGGAGTCTGGTACGTCGCCAATCTCTCGGGCGTCGGAGTCTGGTACGTCGCCGACCTCTCGGGTGTGACACTCGACCGTCGCGCGGGACCGGTCGTCGTCGATCTGATCGACTTCGACGGCGAGTGCGTCGGCGACAGTTCGAGCCAGTCGCTGGTCGGCGTAGCTGATCGACAGCGTGGTGGAGTGTCGGTGGTGTGTCACCGTCTCGTAGTCGAGACCGTGTCGACTCGTCGCCGTGGTCTCGTCGTCCGTCGCCGTGGTCTCGTCGCCAGCAGCTACACCACGTCGACTTCTTTCACGTCGGGTGCGCGTTCTTTCAGCAGCACACGGTGGCCGCAGTACGGACACCGGACGCCGCCGTACTCGTCGAGCTGTACGTCGCGTTTACACCGGGAGCACTTGTAGGTCATCTGTCGGAGGTTGGTAGGGCGCGGAGACAGTTGGGTTCCCGGGTCACTCCTCGTCGTCGGTGTCGAGCGCGGCACGAATCGACCGCGTGACGCCACGTCCGCCGGGCGTCTGCGGGCGGTACGCGCCGCCGGTGAACTTCTCGCCAGTCTCCTCGTCCACCCAGACGCCAGTCCCGACTCGCTTGACGGAGTTGCCGTCGACCGTCGCAGACTCCATCTCCGCCTCGATCTCGGAGACGCGCTTGCGAGCGACTCGCCCGTAGCGCGCTCCGAACCGCCCGGAACTCCCGGTGGTTCGCGCTTCGTTGTCGGCCATAGTGACCGCGGGTTCGCCGCTCGGAGGTAAAAACACTGCGAGTTGGCTCCCCGGCGGCGCGGAGACGACTCGTCGCCCCGTCTAGCCGCTCCCGGGGAGCGGACAGAGACTCGCGGTGAACACGGCGCGCTGGTCTGTCGGATTCGCCGCCCCGTGTGGGACGCCTCGTCCGTGTTCGACGACTGCGGGAGCGGAGAGTGTCTGTTCCTCGTCGCCGCGTGTCACTGTGACCGATCCCTCGATCACGTGGAACACGTTGGTGCTGTCTCCGTGTTCGTGTGGGTCGACAGTCGCCCCGGGCCCGAGAGCGAACAGCTTGACGAGCACGTCGTCCGTCACGACGAGTTCCGCGGTCTCCGTCTCGCCGGCCGCCGGGTCCAACTCTGCGAGCGCCTCTGTGAGTTCGTCCATACCGACAGCGGTGGCTGCATCGACATATGTGTGCCGACGTGTCGAAGGTGCGGACACCGACGGAGAGTGTGCCGACGTGTCGAGGGTGCGGACACCGACGGAGAGTGTGCCGACGTGTCGAAGGTGCGGACACCGACGGTGAACTATATGCTCGCGGGGCTCCTCCCTCAACTCGTGAGCCTCTACGACGCCGTCGCAGACCTCCAGTTCACTGTCGAGTCGGTCGCTCTCGAACGCCGTGCGCGTGACACGTCGTCCGGCTTCGAGCGCGTCACCACCACGTTCCACCTCCGCGGAGAGGGCGAACACGGACGCGGTGAGGACGTGTGTTACGACGCCGTGGATCACGACGCGCTCCACGACAACCCGACGGCGCTCGGGTTCGCGGACGCACTCGCGGGGACGTGAACTCACCCCGGGGTCAAGCCCCGGGGCTTCCTGCTTCAACGACGCGCTTT
>CAKZQY010000188.1 GCA_937142015.1 uncultured Halobacteria archaeon | reverse complement strand
TGACCGCCCGTGTTATTGGACTCTAAGCCAAACACACTGACCGTCACAGTTCAGTATTTGTCACACAGTCGTATTAAACATTGCGTTCGGATGAGGAGTGTCGGCTTCACCCCGGGGTCAAGTCCCGAGGCAGTCGCCTTGTCCCCGCCTGTACACGCCACGCGTCGTGACCAGCGTCGGCGCTGTCCGGCGCTTCGCCTCGCGGAACGTCTCGCTGTCCGCGCGCTCGGTCGGTCGCATCGACAACACACGCAGTCCCGCGGCGTGGTCCGGGTGCCAGTGCGTGAGCAGACAGTACCGCAGGCTGTCGACACCCCACCGCACGAGGTTCTCTGGCGCGACCTCCGGCGCGTCGACGACCGCGTCGATTCCGGGCAGGTGCAGCTGGTAGCCGTGTCGGGCGTACGGCACGCCCCGCTCGACCGCCTCACGACAGACGCCGCAGTCACACGTCGGCAGCGGGATCGGCTGACTCCCGCCGGTCCCGAGAAACTGGAGTCGCACACTGACGATTCGTGTCGGGGCGATAAGAGTTGACCGACGGAACACCGTGTGACGACTCGTGATGTCGTCGTGCGATTTGCGATCACGCTCGTTGCAGCACTGCGAGAGAACCCGTCCGACACACCTGTGTCGGCACAACCGAAGTCCACCGACAAGCCCACCCCTCTGGTGGGTGGCTGACACGGCCCACACGATCCACAGAAGCACGGGTTTATCAGGCTGCACTGGCAGACACGTCCATGGGCTTCGGAAGCTACGACGAGTCCGAGCAGGAGCGTCAGGAGTCCGGCGACGAGCCGGGGGACGACGCGACCGTGAACGTCCACCAGAACGACCACGACGGTGAAGTGAGCTTCGAGAGCGAGGAGTCGACCTCGGACCTCGTCTCGAAGCTCCAAGAGATGAAAGACGACGAGGAGGAGTAGCCGACACCACTGGCGAACGAACTGTCGGGGCGCTCGCCGCGATCCTTCCTGTCGAGGCGCTCGCCGCAATCTCTCCTGTCGAGACGCTCGCCGCAATCTCTCCTGTCGAGACGCACAACGAGGCGTCACCACCCAGCGGTCGACCGTCGGTTGCCGTCCCGAGCGCCACGTCTGTAGATTCACCCGAAAGTATATATCGTAGACACGACACGTGTCGAGCGATGCCACTGCAGCGCCAGACAGCCGACTTTGCGACGATGGCCGAGGCGATGGTGCAGAGTGTTCCCTCCGCAGAGCGATCCGACGTGATCACGCTGTTCGAAGACCGACTCGGACCGTCGTCCTCCGCGTAGTCTGCGACACGTCGTCGTCTCGGACCCGAACCCATTTCCGCCAGGGTCGCCTCTCTCCGTTGATGAACACGCTGTTGTGGGTCCTCGCGGGCGTGCTGGTGTACTCCGCAGCCGTGACCGCGCTGGCGACGCGCGGCTACCTCCCAGACGCGGTTCGCGTACAGGGGCCACTCACGACGATCCACACCACCTACGGCCGTCGGTTCCTCGGCTGGCTGGCGACGCCGCGCCGGCTCTGGCGGGCGTGGAGCAACCTCGGTGTCGGAATCGCGCTGGTCGTGATGGCTGGAATGTTCCTGTTTCTCGTGCAGGGTGCGCTGGGAACGATCCGCAATCCGACGCCGTCGGTCGCCAACGAGCCGTCGAACTTCCTGATCGTCCCGGGTGTCAACGACTTCCTCCCGCTGGCAGTGGCACCGGAGATCGTCGCCGGCCTCCTCGTTGCGCTGGTGGTCCACGAGGGTGGCCACGGCCTGCTGTGTCGTGTCGAGGACATCGACATCGACTCACTCGGGCTCGTGTTGCTCACGCTGATCCCGGTCGGCGCGTTCGTCGAGCCGGACGAGGAGAGCCAGCGTGCGGCCGACCGCGGCGCTCGCACGCGGATGTTCGCCGCCGGTGTCACCAACAACTTCGCCGTCACGATCCTCGCGTTCGGACTGTTGTTCGGCCCGGTGATCGGCTCGATCACCGCCGCGCCGGGTGTCGCTGTCGCCGGCATCTATCCCGGGACGGCGGCCGACGACAGCGCGCTGGCTGCCGGCGACCGGATCACTGCGGTGAACGGCCAGTCTGTCGACGACACCGACGAGCTGGAGGCGGCACTCGACGCCGCCGAGGGAGCGAGCGTGACACTCGAACTCGACGGCGGCGAGACGACGACCACACTCGACCGTCGGGTGGTAGTGATCGGCTCCGTCCGTGGCAATCCGGCGAACCTCTCTGTCGACCCCGACGAGGAGGCGATCGAAGTGACTGCGGTCAACGGCACTGCCGTGCAGACGGAGGCGGAGTTCGAGCGTGCCGCCGCTCGCCACGAACTCGCACGGCTGACAACCAGCGAAGGCGAGCGCGTGGTCCCGCTCGGGGCGTACCTCGCTCGAATCGCTCCCGGCAGTCCGCTGGCCGCAGCCTCCGACGACGCACTGGCGAACGGCTCGGCGGTCGTCACGCGCGTCGGTGGGCAACGAGTCGTCGACAGCGAGGCGCTGCGAGAGACGCTGGACGGGTACAGCCCCGGTGACACTGTCGCTGTGCGGGCGTACGCCGACGGGTCGTTCCGCAACTACACTGTCACGCTCGCCGGGAGCGGCGGTGGAAACGACGGTGGGGGAGGTGCCGAGGACAGTGCCGGCGGTGACGACAGCCGTGCGACCGGAGCGGCGACACTCGGTCCCACGACACGCGGCACCAGCGGCGTCGTCGTCGGCGACATCTCCACGCTCGGGCTGGTGTACGTCGCGTTGATCCTCCCGCTCGCCGGGTCGGTCGGACTGCTCCAGTACAACTTCGCTGGCTTCTACGGCGACGTGGCGGGCTTCTACGACGTGACCGGACCGCTCGCGGCCTTCGGCGAGACGCCGGTGTTCCTCGCCGCGAACCTCCTGTTCTGGACCGCGTGGATCAACCTCCAGCTCGGCATGTTCAACTGTATCCCGGGCTACCCGCTCGACGGCGGCCGTATCCTCCGGATGGTCGCGGAGGGGGTCGTCTCTCGCCTCCCGGTCGGTGACAGACACCGGCTGGTGCGGACGATCACCACCTCTGTCGGACTGGTGATGCTCGCTGCACTGCTCGTGTTGATGTTCGGACCGCGACTACTCACCTGAAAAGAGAGGCTGCCCCGAAGAGAGAGGCTGCCTCGTGTCGTGTGCTGTCCGTGTTCAGCCGAAGATCTCGATCAGCGCCTCGGCGATAGTGGCGAGTTCGTCGCCGTGGTCCGCGAAGAAGTTCAGCACGTCGCCGAACAGCCCAGCGACGCCGACGGTGATCATCCCGAAGATCTCGATCAGCGCTCTGGCGATGGTGGCGATTTCGTCACCGTGATCGGCGAAGAAGCCGAGCACGTCGCCGAACAGACCGGAGATCCCGGCTGTCGCCACGTCGAGCGCGGCGACTGGCTGAACGAACGATGCGACTGCGACGAGGGCCAGTGCGGCCAGCAGCGTGCGTCGGAAGTTCATGCTGCACTCGTGGGTCTATCCTGAATGCACTAAAAATTGTCTGTTAGAAGTGCAGTCATGACAAAACAGAGAAAAACTTGCGTTTCGTATATCAGTTCATATCGTCTCGGGTCAGAATCAGTCCTGTGTCCGGAGGGAGGTGTACAGAGCGGCGGTGTCGGTCACACCACAGAGACAGTGGGGGGCTCTGGAGGCAGTGGGGGGCTCTGGAGGCAGTGGGGGCCCCCTGCCGTCACTCCGGGAGAATCTCCTCGCGTTCGAACAGCTCCGCGAGTTCGGTCATCGAGCTCACCAGTTCGTCACAGACTGGTTCGACGGCAGGTTTCGGCTCGTAGCCCACCGCGAGGCCAGCCACGTCGAGCATCGGGCGGTCGTTCGCACCGTCACCGACTGCGACGGCCGCCTCGACTGTCGTGTCTCGCCGTGCAGCGAGTTCCGCGAGCGCGTCGTCTTTCGTCCCCTCGATCAGTGGTCCCTCGACCTCGCCGGTGAGTTCGTCGTCGGCAACGGGGAGCCGGTTCGAGACAACGGTGTCGACCGTCGCGTCGGCGGCTGCCAGCGCTCGCTCGACGCCGCGCTCGAACCCGCCGGTGAGGATGGCGACGTGGTGACCCGCCGCGTCGAGACGGCGGAGGAGTTCCCCCGTGCCGGGTCTGAGCTGGACCTCGTCGAACGCCGCTGTCGCCTCCCTGTCCGAGAGGCCCGCCAGCAACCCGGCACGCTCGCGGAGACTCTCTGCGTAGCCGATCTCGTCGTTCATCGCTCGTGCGGTGATCTTCTCCATCTGCTCGGCGACGCCCGCCCGCTGGCCCAGCAAGACGGTCATCTCCGAGTTTGACAGCGTGCCGTCGAAGTCGAACGCGATCAGTGTCACGAACTGGTGTCTATCACCCGTGGATTGAAATCTGGCGGTTGTAGCTGTCCCGATGCGGCTGACCCACAGCGAGACAACTCAATCGCGTTTTTCCTTTGGTGTGTGTTTCATATTAGAATAATACACTGAGTAAATATTTCTTGTATTTTGAATAGGTAAAATTGTCTGTGCGCGACGAGTTCGACCTCCCCCGGAACGCCCGAACGGTACATCCCGCTCCGTGAAGATGCGGAACACCACCGATACATCGAGGCGCTCAGGAGGGATTCGACTGCGTCGAAACTGCGGGTTGTTCGTGGGACAGCCTCACTGTCGGACTGTCGCACGTCGTCACAGATCCGAACGACTCGTCAGGGAAGAGACTGAGCGTCCTGTATTCAGCTAGAAGCCGGCGGTGCCGACGGTGATCACGGTGTACCAGTCTGCCACCGTGTCAACCACCTCGTCAACAACATCGGCTACATCCCCCAAAAACGAGACCCCGACTGTTGCCACGTCGAGTACGACGGCTGACTGAACGAACGATGCGACTGCGACGAGGGCCAGTGCGGCCAACAACGTGCGTCTGACGTTCATGCTCCACCCATACATATAATCTCATCTGACTAAAAACTTCTGGCTATCTGTGTATTGCAGTCTGCGGTGGTGTACTCTGTGTTGGTTGTTTGGGACACGGCGGCTCGTACCGTCGGTCACAACTCTGTGAACACGGTTGCATCAGAATCGAAGTGCCAACGCATCTCACGTCGACTCTGTCGATTTCGGGTTGCTACCCTCGTGACCGACAGTATCAGTCCGCAGCAGGTTCTTCGTACTCGACGGTCGGCACCTCGACACGGTCGAGCACACTCGCCAACACGTCTGTCTTGGCCACTTCGTTCACTTTCGCGTCCGGCGTCAACACCAGTCGGTGGGCGAGGACAGGCTGTGCGACACGTTTCACGTCGTCCGGCGTGACGAACGAGCGGCCGGCGAGTACCGCCGCCGCGCGGGTGCCCTCCAGCAGTCGTTGCGTGCCACGCGGGGAGACACCGACCTCGACACGTCGGTCGTTCCGCGTGGCGTGAGTGATCCGGGCCATGTACTCCAGCAGGTCGTCGTCGACACGCACGTCTTCGGGAGCGGTTCGGACACCCTGTACCGTGTCGCGGTCGAGCACACGCGAGACGCTGGGGTCGCGGTCCGTCCGGCCGACGCGTCGCCGGAGCAGTTCGACCTCGCCAGCCTCGTCCGGGTAGCCCATCGCAGTCTTCACGACGAACCGGTCGAGCTGCGCCTCCGGCAGCGGGAAGTTCCCCTCCTGTTCGACCGGGTTCTGCGTGGCGATCATGAAGAACGGCTGCGGGAGTGCGTACGTCTCCCCGTCGACGGTCACCTGTTCTTCCTCCATCGCTTCCAACAGCGCAGCCTGTGTCTTCGGCGGCGCGCGGTTGATCTCGTCTGCCAAGACGACGTTGGCGAAGATCGGTCCCTCGGAGAACTCGAACTCACCGCTCCCCTCGTTGTACACGTTCGTTCCCGTCACGTCCGACGGGAGCAGGTCGGGGGTGAACTGCACCCGCGAGAAGGAGAGTCCCAAGGCGGTAGCGAACGACCGTGCGGTGAGCGTCTTCCCCGTTCCGGGCACGTCCTCGATCAACACGTGACCGCGGGAGAGCAGTCCGAGCAACACGTTCTCGAAGAAGGTGTCCTCTGCGATGATCGACTCCGAGAGGGCGGAGAGCACGTCCGAGCAGGCACCACTCGCGTCGGCGATGTCCATACGCCCGGTCGGTCTGGCCGACACTTGAAGCGTCGGGGTTCGTCTCTGTGGCTGTGAAGTCCGCGCTGGATGTCTGTCAACTCGTCTCTGGATCAGTTCGATCCGACATTCCGTCAGTGAGTTTCCCGATGGGTGGTACGTCCTCGGAAACCTCGTCGTGCTCGACCGCGACGACTGCGAGCACCCCGGTCTCAACCTCGTGTGGGAGTGACTCCCAGATAGCAAAGTACGGCTCCAGTTCGCGGTATACTGTCGGTCACAAGTGTTGATAGGTTGTTGCGTGTCACTCGGGGTTCCAACGCGTCTCGCTGTCGACTCCCTGGTTCGATGGCTTGTGACCGACAGTATAGTTCCCGACACGGTCGGTCAAATACTCGTACAGAGCACGCGTCGGGAGAACGACAATACCGACCGTGAGGACTCCAGCAGCGAGCCCGAGAGCGAGCCGATTGAGCGAGCGGTGGCTGGAAGAGATGTTTCCAGTCTCCCACTCCACGGCGGCGAGTTCTGATGTCCCGCCGTGTGTCACTGGCCCAACTGCGTCGAACCACGGGCTCGACACGAAGTCGACTGGATCACCACAGTAGTCAGACAGAGCGTCTACTGCCTGATCGAGCAGGTCACGCTGTTCGAGAACAGTTTTGAAGTGTTTGCGACCGGTCGACTCCCACCCCTCAGTCTCGTCGAGAGCGCTCTCGAACTGTTCTGTGATTGGGTTTACACCATTCGCGTTCTTTCTCGGGAGCACGACGAACTGATCCGCACCCGGAGGCCACCGGACAGAATCGACCGCATCAACCACGTCCCCGTGTACGTCGCTGAACGCGCCACGAGAGAGAACACTCCCCTCCTGTATCAGAGTGCGTGTGCGATCAACCCTCATTCTCGAGATACCATCGGTACGTGCCTGCTATTTTTTCACTTCCAACGCAGTCGTTATCTGCCAATTCTCGGAGCCGGCGGTACGCCAAGTCGCTCGAACATCCTAGTCGCTCGGCCACGTCGCTCGTGGAGCAGGAGCCAAGTTCCGCGACCACTCGAAGAAACTCCTTGTCGGAGTACTCCTCTGTGTACCGCCCACTGAACTCGTCCCTATCTGGCCCCATCTACAACCACGCGGGCTGTGGAGAAAATTATCAGTGTCGGAGTCGCCTACCATTCACTAGGTAGTGAAAGGTTTATAATCGAGCACTCAAACAGACCGACGTGACCGAGGAGACTTCAATGGTGACGGTCCAACAACGTGAACGAGAGGAGTACACAGCGTGACTGGACTACTGTTTCGGTCGGCAGGTGACGTAGTAGGTCGACTCAGGAGAGAGCAGGATCGCACCGACAGAGAACTCGCAGCAGACGCCGGACTCTCCGTGGAAACACTGCGAGAGGTTGAGTCGGGAACTCCGCCGACGGCCGACGAACTCGACAGTCTCGGACAGGCACTCGGAGTCTCTCCCGAAGCGATTCAGTTCCTCGCGGGAGAGTTTCCAGACGACCTCCACCGAGAGCTTCTCGAGAATCCGGATACCGCACTCGACACACTCAGGGACGTGCTCGAAGGAGACGGTGAGAGGCCCGGAGAAGAGGGTAATGGACTCGGCGAAGAAGGTGACGGGCTCGGTCGAGACGAGACGATAGGAACGGAACCACAACGCGACAGCCACGATTCGAAGGGTACCGGTGTTCGACACGACCCCGTGTACGAGACAGAGTTGGGGACGCTGTACGATGTCGACTGTCGTGACCTCCTTCCGGAGCTCGAACCAGAGTCGTTCGACCTCGTGTTTGCCGACCCGCCGTTCAATCTCGACAAGGACTACGGCGAGGGTAGCGACGACGACCGTCCGGAGGAGGCGTACCTGTCGTGGTGTACTGAGTGGATCGACGACATCGTGGAGTTGGTGAAACCGGGCGGCTCCCTGTTTCTGTACAACCTCCCGAAGTGGAACACACACTTGGCACACTACACCTCGCAGTATCTCACACTTCGGGACTGGATCACCGTCGACATCAAGTTCGGGTTGCCGATTCCGAACAGACTGTACCCGTCCCACTACTCGTTGCTGTATTTCGTTCGTGGGGACAGTCCGAACACGTTCGATCCAGACAGACTCCCCATCGACACGTGTCCCCACTGTGGCGGTGAACAGAACGACTACGGCGGGTACAAGAGCAAGATGAATCCGAAGGGGGTCAACCTGACCGACGTGTGGGACGATATTCCGCCAGTTCGTCACAACAAGCACCTCAACCGAGACGCGAACCAGTTGTCGATCAAACTGCTCCACAGAGTCGTCGGCATGGCGACCGAGGAAGGCGACCGTGTGCTCGACCCGTTCGGGGGAGCGGGAACGACGTACGCCGCGGCGGAACTGATGGAACGCGAGTGGGTCGGCACAGAGCTCCACGACTGTGCGCCGATTGTCGAACGGCTCGAAGGGGGTCTCGACGACGACCGGCGGCGACTTCGAGAGATCGAACAGGAACTGAACGTTCTGTTCACCGAGTCTGCACTGGAGAAGCGTGTCGAGTACCGTGACGAGTTCGGGTTCAACTTCGACGACTACGACCTCTCCGCGAGCCCAGCACCGATTCAACAGAGTCTCGACTCTTATTGATTCGCTTCGGCCATCGCCAGTGCTTCGTCCACACTGTCGGTGGTGTCCACTTCGACCCCCTCGATCTCCCCGACACGTCCGCGCAGGGCTATACTCTTCAGGTCTTCCGAGACGACGATCCAGTGGTCGATTCCGAACTCCGTTCCGATCCGAGCAGCCTCCTGTGCTCGCTCGAAGACGGCGCTGCCCATCGGGGAGTCCATGCGGAGCACGGAGACGTGTGTGTCGACCTCCGACTGGGAGGCGAGTGCCTCGAACTCCTCGTTCACCCGAGCGAAGACGTCATCCTCGACGGGCATATCCTCTCGAAACACCGCGACCAGCGCACAGCCGTCCACGTACATCTCCCAACTGCTCTGTGACATAGATTGGAATAGATTATCAGCGCTACAAAACCGTTGGGTCCGGGGACGGCGAAGGCCGAATCGGCCGCGGGATCACATCCCCGTGCGGAACTGCGTGTCACAGCGGTACCGAGGCGGAAGCCCACCCCGACGGTGGGTTGTCGACCGACAGCACACAGTCACGTCGCCAGCATCGCTTCGAGATTGTTTTTCCCGAGCGCGATGCTCGCGTAGTCGTCCGTGCCGACTTCCAGTGTCGCCGTGCCGGACCAGTCAGCCTCGGCGAGTGCGGCGAGCACCGTCTCGAAGTCGATTCGTCCCATCCCGACAGGGAGGTGTTCGTCCGCGTCTCCGCGCGTGTCGACGAGGTGGAGGTGAGACACCCGGTCGGCGTGGTCGCGGAGGAACGCCGCCATCTCCGTCTCGGATTGGCCGGCCAGCACAGCGTGGCTCGTGTCGAATGTCATCGACGCGTCGGGGTAGCGATCCAGCAGTTCGCCGAACGTCGTCGCGTCGTAGTAGCTGGAGACGACGTTCTCCAGACACGGCTCCAGTCCGCGCTCGTGGGCGGCCGGCACCAGCTCGTCGAGACTGTCGTGGACGAACGACCGCGTCGTAGTCGTCGACCACCCCTCGTCCCACGCGTCCGAGGAGGGGTGGAAGACGACGCGCTGTGCGCCCAGTTCGGCCGCGAGATCCATCCCGCGCGTCAGCTCCGTGACCGCACCCTCTCGAACGGGTGTGAACGGCGATCCAGGGTCGACTGCGAACGGGAGATGGACGATCACGTCGCGGCCGAACTGGTCGAGCGTCGCTCGCATCGTGTCGGCTCGATCCTCGATCCGCTCGCGGGCGTAGGCGGCGTCGAGGAGCAACTCGACGAAGTCGAACCCCTCCTCGGCGGCGAACGCGACCGTCTCGCCGAACGGGAGGTCCAGTCCGAGCGTGAATCCGACATCGAGGTCCAAGTCGAGGTGTGGTGGCGACACGACGGAACGGGTGTGACGCTCGTCTACTGAGCGTTTCGGTCCGTCGTCGTCGTTCATGTCGTCGTCGTCCGTGTCGTCGTCCGCGTCGTCGTTATCGTCTGCGTCGTCGCCATCATCTGTATCGTCGTCGTCTGCGTCGTCGTTGTCATCTGCATCGTTGTCGTCGTCCGCGTCGGAGAACTAGGAGTTTACTTCCACGAGTTTCACGTACTACTACACACACTTTTTTATGCTACTAGCAACCAAATACAGCTAGAAAGCTCGTGGGTGTCGCCCTCGCAGTCAGAGACGGCGGCAGTCCGGGCTCGACGACGCCGGAACCATGACCAGTCTGCTCTGTCCGTACTGTACGGCACAGTTCTCCGCGGTCGACGACGCAGAGGCACACGTCGTCGCTGCCCACGAGGCGACGCCAGCGTCAGTGGTGCGGCTCACGGCAGAGTCGGTGACACGGCGGGCAGCGGACGCGGCTCGGGCGCTGTTGCGGGCGTTCCACCGGCAGGACGAGCGGGCGGCCCACCTCTTCGAGACGGCAGTGAGCGACGCCGTCACGGCTGCGTCACTGGCTCGCACGCGGATGGCGACCGCCTACGAGGTGGAGTTCCCGTGGATCGAGTCGGCACAGGCGCGGCACGCGGGTGCGGCGTTCGTGACCGCGCTGTTCCTCCAAGACGAGATCGAGAACTGGCCACGTCTCCGTCGCCACCTCCCGAACGAGCGGGTCGCGGCGGCGCTGGTCTGTGACCCGGACGAGTCGTACCCCGCAGGGCAGGCGACGGACCGACGCTGGGAGCTCGTCGAGGCGCAGCTCCGGTCTGTCTGTCACGCGACCGGCGTCGACCCGGCGTACGCCGAGCGACAGACGGAGTTCTGGCGGCAGCACGGTCTCCGCCGCGACGGCTGGGAGGAGATAGCACACGAAGCACACCTGATCAAACTCCGAGCGATGGCGGACGAGACCGACCGCGAGACCCTCGACCGACTCGCGCGGTACTTCGTCGCGGGTGTGACACGCCACGACGAGTGGCGACTCCAGAGCCGCGAAGCGGACTTCGAGACCGTCGAACGACTCGTTGCAACCTACTACCAGCGACTGTTCGACGCTCGGAACGGCGGCAAGGAGCGAGGAGACTGACGGAACTGAGCGAAGGGGGACGGGAGCGAGGTGACTGACGGCAACGAGCGAAGGGTGACGGGGGCGAGCAGATCACTCGCCGTCGACCACGTCGACGAGTTTCATCAGCGGGTAGCCGTCCTCCATCTCCATACGGGTGTGGACAGTCACGTTTTCGTACACGATTCGCATCTCCACCGTCATCAGGTGGCCAGACAGCTCCGTGTAGCCGTTCTCGTGGTCGATGTCCGCGGCGACGGCGTCGTCGTCGATCTCGACGGTGACCGCCTCACAGTGGGGTTGGTTCTGGATCGACTCGGTGATTGCCGTCTCCAGCGAGCGTGTGCTCGTCGGCGAGACCGGCGTCCCGGCGAACTGGTGGTACAGCGAGCCGAACTTGATGCCCGCCTCGAAACACGCCTGCTGTGGGTCGGTGGCCATACGTTCGAGACGGCTCCGCCGCGTGTGAACCTGTCGTCACAGCGCCCGCGCGCCGGTCCCGACGGGCTGTCGCGGAGTCGGATCGGATCGTCCGTTATTTACCCTCGCCTCGCGGACAGTCACCCGAATGGACGACCCGGTGCTCCTCACGGGTGCGGGCGGACGCGTGGGAACGGCAATCCTCGACGGGTTGGCAGACGCGTACGACTGGCGGCTGTTCGACCTCGAGCCGCCGTCGCCGTCGTCGTTGCCGGCGGGGATCGACGAGTCTGACGTGTACGTGGGGGACGTGACGGATCGCGGTGCAATCGGTGAGGCGGTCGAGGAGGTGAGCGCGGTGATCCACCTCGCCGGGGACCCGCGTCCGAAAGCGCCGTGGGACTCCGTGCTCACGAACAACATCGACGGCACGCACGCGGTGTTCGAGGCGGCAGCGACGGCCGACGTGGAGACCGTCGCGTTCGCGTCTTCGAACCACGCCGTCGGGGCCTACGAGACGGACGCGCGGACACCCGACATGTACCGAACGGACGACGACTACCGACTCGACGGCTCCGAACTCCCGCGGCCGGCGAACGACTACGGGCTCTCGAAGGCGGCGGGTGAACTGATCGGCCGTCGCTTCCACGACGAGTACGGCATCTCTGTCGCCTGTGTCCGTATCGGAAACCTCACGCAGGGACACCCGCCTGTCGAGTACGAGCGCGGACAGGCGATGTGGCTCTCCTACCGCGACTGTGCCCACCTGTTCGACCGCTGTCTGCAGGCCGACTACGGGTTCGAAGTCGTGTACGGCATCTCCGACAACGACCGCAAGTACTACTCTATCGAACGTGCCCGTGACGTGCTCGGCTACGACCCACAGGACAACTCTGCGGAGTACACGTTCGCTGGCGAACCGCGAGAGTAACGCCGGTTGTGAGTACCTTCCCCGTGCTGCTGGCGCTGACTCTCGCCCCCGGTCGGTGAGTGGTGTGGACGACGGGCGGTTCCGACTCCCGAAGGCTCACAACCGGGCGGGCCACACAGAGTTGCATGACAGAGACAGACACGACGAGCGAGTTGACGGGCGCACCAGGCAACACCACAGACACCGTCACCGCAAGCGACTACCACGACATCAGGAAGCCGGCAGACCCACGACTCGGTCCCGACGGAGAGCGAGTGGCCTTCCTCGTCCGCGAGCCAGTCGACGAGGAGACCACGCGGTCGACAGTGTACGTCGCGCCGACGGACGGCGAGGGAGAGCCGCGACGCTTCACCGTCGCCGAGGGACAGGACGCAGAGCCGCGGTGGTCACCGTCCGGCGACCGGATCGCCTTCACCTCCACACGGGGGAAAGACGACGACAGACAGCAGTTGTGGGTCGTGCCGACACGCGGCGGCGAGGCGCGACAGGTGACGAACGTGGTCGGCGGAGTCTCCGAGATCGCGTGGAGTCCAGACGGGGAGCGAATCGCCTTCTGTCAGTCCGTCGACGAGGACGACCGCGAGGCCGACCGCGACCGCGACGTGCCGGCAGCGTACGAGCCGGACGACCCCGACCCACGGGTGATCGACCGGACTGTCTACCGCTCGATGGAGCAGTACTTCGACGGCGCGCGCTCGCAGGTGTACGTCGTCGACCTCGCGGCGGCCGACAGCGACGCGTTCGGCGAGCGTCTCGACGACGACACGGGGACGGACGGTGACACGGGGACGGACGGTGACACGGGAGCAGCCGTCGGCGACGGCGCGGTGACACGCGTCACAGACGGCAACCACGATCACGCGTCTCCAGCGTGGGCAGACGAGACGACGCTGTACTTCACCGCGGACAAGGTCGGGCCGGACCCGGACGACAGCGACGAGTACGACATCGTCGCGTACGACACCGAGACGGGAGCGACGACAGACGTGTACCGATCCGCCGGCTGGGCCGGGAGTCTCGCCGTGACGGCGGACCACCGGATCGCACACCTGTACACGGAGCCAGAGCAGGCCTCGATCCAGCAGACGGAGCTGCACGTGTACGACCGGGAGGCGGAGGACAACAACCGACTCACAGCGGACCTCGACCGGACGCTGGGGTACGAGGCAGCCCCGGAGTGGGGGCCAGCAGAGTCGTCAGTGTACTTCACGACGCCGGACGAGGGCGCGACGGCGCTGTGGCGCGCGCCGGGTGACGCCAGCGAGACCCCACAGCGAGTCTACCGCGGCGGGGCGGTGAACGGTGTCAGCGTCGGAGAGACGACGACGGTCGTCTCGAAGAGCGAGTGGGATCACCCCGGAGACGTGTTTCTCGTCGAGGGCGTGACGGACGAGAGTGGCGGCGAGACGGGTAATGCCGGTGGTGAAGACCCGACGGAGCGTCGGCTCACCACCCTGAACGAGTCGTACCTCGACGGCGTCGTCGTGAGCGAGCCAGAGTCGATCACGTTCGAGTCGGCGCAGGGTTCCGTCGAGGGGTGGGTGTTGACGCCTCCGGGATTCGACGAGACGGAGACGTACCCGATGGTCGTGGAGGTCCACGGCGGTCCACACGCGATGTGGACAACGTCGGGGACGATGTGGCACGAGTTCCAGACGCTGGCGGCACGGGGATACGTCGTCTTCTGGTCGAACCCGCGGGGGTCGACCGGATTCGGCGAGGCGTACATGCAGGCAATCGAGCGCGACTGGGGGAACGTGACGCTGACGGACGTGTTGGCAGGTGCCGAGACGGTGGCAGAGCGGCCGTACGTCGACGAGACGAACGTGTTCCTCACGGGCGGCTCTTTCGGTGGGTACATGACATCGTGGACGGTAGGCCAGACGGACTACTTCCGCGCGGCAGTGTCACAGCGCGGCGTCTACGACCTCACGGGATTCTACGGCTCGACGGACGGGGCGTACAAGCTCGTCGAGGGGGACTACGACACGGTGCCGTGGGAGGAGCCGGCGTTCCTGTGGGAGCAGTCACCCGTCGCACACGCAGACGAGGTGACGACGCCGACACTGGTGATCCACTCCGACAGAGACTACCGGACGCCGGCGAACACGGCGGAGCTGTTCCACCGGATTCTCCGGAAACACGGTGTCGACACCCGGCTGGTGCGGTACCCGAGAGAGGGTCACGAGCTGTCTCGCTCCGGTGAACCCGGTCACGTCGTCGACCGGATCGAACGCATCGCGCGCTGGTTCGACGGCTACTCACACCACCACGACGCCGAGCGTGCGCTGGATCGCCCCGAAAACGACGGGCTGAGTGCCGGAGGAGGCGACGGTGCCGGAAGCGACGATAGTGCCGGAGGAGGCGACGGTGTCGGAGGGTACGACTCGTGACGGACTGCACGTACTGCGGCTGTGCGGTGGAGGCTCACGATCCGGTGTACGTCGCCGAGGGTGCGCCAGACGCGGCGCAGACGGCCTTCTGCAACTACGGCTGTCTCGCTGCACACGTCGAGGCGGCGGGGCTCGCGGTCGGGACGACCTGCGAAGTCGAGTTGCCCGACGGTGACTCGCCAGCGACGAGGGACGACGGAGACCGCTCGGAGTCACAGGACTGATACGGTCGTGCGTAGATCGTTACCACCGACGACTGATACGGTCGTGCG
>CAKZQY010000187.1 GCA_937142015.1 uncultured Halobacteria archaeon | reverse complement strand
CACGCAGCCGACTCGACGACGAGACACCCACGCAGCCGACTCGACGACGAGACACCCACGCAGCCGACTCGACGACGAGACACTCACACGGCCGACTCGACGGGAGAGGCGTCGAACTGTCGGCTGAACCGCTGGACGGCCTCGTCGGAGCCGACCAGCACGACGTGATCCTCGGCGGAGAACTCTCGTTGTGGATCGACAGTGCCGGTAAAGCCGGACCCGTCTTCGACGGCAACGACGCGACAGCCGGTCTGCTCGTAGATTCCGGACTCCGCGAGTGTCTTCCCGGCGAACGGTCGGGCGGAGACACGGACCAGTCGGATCTGACTCGCCGGGGCGAGCACTTCCTCCCCGCGGAGCTCTCTGACGACCATCCGCGCACTCACACGCGGGACGGAGAGGACGTAGTCGGCTCCGGCGCTCAGCGCTTTGCTCGTCGCGTCGGTGTCGCTCACCCGCGCGAGGATCTCGATGTCCGGGTTCAACGACCGCGCGACGACGGTTGCGAGGAGTGCGGCGGAGTCGTCTGGGAGCCCGACGACGATTGCCCCGGCCGTCTCGATTTCGGCTGCTTCGAGTGTCTCGGCCTCTGTCGCGTCGCCGACGATGTCGACGCCTGCGCGGTCGTCGGTGTCGATTGTGACCACGTCGAGCCCCTCCTCGGCGACGACCGACCGTGCAGCTTGTCCGACCTCACCGAGGCCAGCGACGACGATACGGTCGTGTTGTCGGAGCGTGGGCGCGGGTCGCGTGAACTCGCTGAACGCCTCCAGCGCGTCGTGTGGGCCCGAGAGGAGCAACACGGTGTTCGACCGGACGACAGCGTCGGGATCGGGCGGGAGTTGGAGTTCGCCGTCGATCCACGCGCCGATCACGTTCGCGCCGGTCTCCTCGCGGATTCGTGACTCGCGGATGCGCGTCCCGATCAGTCGACTCCCCTGTTGGACCGGCATCTCCGTCACTTCGAGCTCCCCGCCGAGGTCGATGGTGTCGGCCAACTCCTCGTCGAACGCGGAGACGGCCTTCTCCGCGAGTCGGTAGCCGAGCACACCGCGTGGGGACAACACGGAGTCCGCGCCCGTGTTGGAGAGAATCTCCCGCATGTCGCTGTCGTCAGTGAGCGTGATGATCTCGATGTCCGGGTCGACCGACCGCACCGTGAGAATCGTGTTGACGTTCGCGTCCCCGGCGTCGGTGACGACCGCTCGCGCGGTGTCGATACTCGCACGCTCCAGCGCCGAGGCGTCCTGTGGAGAGCCGTCGATGACGGAGTAGCCGTCGTCGGACAGCTCCTTCGCCCGTTCTTCAGAAGAGGCGATCAGGACGTACTCTATGCCGAGTTCGCTCAGCTCGTCGAGCAGCACGACGGAGTCCCGACGGTACTCACAGACGATCACGTGATCCTGCTTGGGAGTGAGCCGGTCGTCGAGGTCGATCTCGGCGTCGGTGAACAACGGAATGACGATCAGGCGGAGCGTGAAGAAGCCGAGCGCGATGCCCGAAACCTGTGTCAGCGTGACGAACAGGAACATCAGCGGGTGGGTCCACAGCCCGGAGTCCTGTCCGTAGCCGGTCGTCGTCATCGTCTGGACGACGAACTCCACGGAGGCGAATATCGACTGGTCCACTCCCTCCAAGCGCGCTAAGGCCGTGTTGTACACGGTCGCGTACGCCAACACCAGCAGCACGAGCCCCACGAGGTAGTAGACGACGAGACGATTACGCCGCGAGAGCCGGAGCTCGGACGGACGGTCCGGGATGTCGACCATTGTCTGTGAGCCGCCTCTTGCCCGGGGAGGTACAAAAGAATCACCCGCAGCCAGCGTCGTCCCCGCGAACGGGAGGCCCCACCGAACAGAAAGGTCAGTCGCTCGAACAGTTAACAAACGTTTAACACTACTACAGCCGACTGTCGGGTGTGGCAGCGGTCGAGCACACACGCCGTGGAGTCACAGTATGAGTATCGAGTCTGTTCTCCCCGAGTCAGTTCGGTCGCGGTACGCGCTGAAGCTCCTCGGTGTGTCCGTTCTCATCGTGCTCGTGATCACGGGACTCGCAACCGTGACCGTCGTGCAGGTCTCCGACCGCGTCAGGGACAACCAGCTCCAGTCGGTGGAGACGAACGCCGAGCTCGAAGCCCGCGCGCTCGGGCAGTGGATCGACGGGAAACAGCAGGTCGTGCGGACGCTGTCGAGCCACGAGGGGCTGACACCCGTCTCGACGTCCAGCACCCAGACGACGCTCGTGACGGAACTCGACAAGCTCTCACCGGAGACAGCGTCACTCTCGGTGGTCGAACGCAGTCCGAACACGAACTCGAACGGGACGACGGAGACGATCGTCGCGAGCACCGAGCGTCAGTTCGTCGGCGAGCCGCTGGGGGTGACGGACATCAACTGGAACCCGAACGTCGGGTTCAACTTCGCGGACACTGACGACGTGGTTCTCTCGTGGGTGTACACCGACGGCAACGCGACGCTCGTCGCCCTCGCCTCGCCGACGCCCGACGGCCAGCACGTTCTCGTCGCCGAGTACCAGACGAGCGTCCGCGCCGACCGGTTCACCAGCACGATCGCCGGAACCGACACGCTCGTGCTCGGCGGGTTCACCGCCTTCGTGTTGTTCGACCAGAACGAGTCGCGTGGGATCGTCCCCTACGAGGGCGACCGCGCGAACAGCACCGTCGGACAGACCATTCTCGAGAGCGACCCGTCGGCCGAACTCAGCGGGTCGGTCCTCACCGACACGGAGGTGAAAGGCTACCACAGCGTGCCGGGCGACGAGGTGGACTGGGTGGTGGTCAAGGAAGTTCCGCGGTCGACCGCACTCGGGGTGACCGACCGCGTCGAGCGCGACCTGTGGCTCCTCGTCGTGACAGTGTTGACCGGATTCCTCCTCGTCGGGATCGTGATCCAGCGCGGGCCGATCCAGTCGATCAAGCGGCTCGCACAGCAGGGCCACGCTGTCGCCGAGGGGAACCTCGACGTGGAGATCAACCGCGGGGACCGTATCGACGAGGTGGGTGAGGTTCGTGCGGCGTTCGCCAACACGAAGGCCTACATCGAGACGATCGCCAGACAGGCGGAGGCGCTCTCCAATCGCGCGTTCGACGACGACGTGTTAGACGCCGAGATTCCCGGGCGGGTCGGCGACGCGATGGCGACGATGCGGCGCGACCTCCAACAGTTCATCACTCGGCTGGAGGTGTTCAACCGCGTCCTCCGGCACAACCTCCAGAACCAGCTCGACGTGGTCAGGAGCCACGCCGAAGCGCTCGAAGAGGGGAACGAACACCGCGAGGCGATTCTGGACGCGACCGACAACGTGGCCGGACTGGGAGCACGTGCTCGCCGTATCGACCAGCTCATGTCACAGGAGCCAGAGCCGGCGACCGTCGACGTCGGTGACGCAGTCGAGTCCGTGTTGCGGAACGTCGACACCGACGGCGTCACCGTCGAGACCACAGTTCCGGCAGACGTCTCGGTGGTCACCGACGACGAGACACTCACGACCGTGCTCCACAGTCCCATCGAGAACGCGATCACGTACGCCGAGTCGACGGTGACAGTGAGCGCCGAGTCGACAGAGAGCGGCTGTACCGTCGAGATTGCCGACGACGGGCCGGGTATCCCGCCGGGAGAGTTGGACACGCTGGCTGCCGGACGCGAGACACCGCTACAACACAGCCGAGGACTGGGCCTCTGGGAACTGAAGTGGGGCGTCGACAAGCTCGACGGCGACCTCTCCTTCCTGACGGAGGACGGAACGACTGTCGTCGTCCGACTCCCCGATCTCGATGCGACGTGACGCGACCGAAACTCGCGCTCGAACTGTCGGGTCGTGTCTGTCCGCTGCTCGTTCTGTTCGACCGGTCGAAGAGAACGGTCTCGGATCGACCCGCCGCAGGTCTGGGTCAACCCCGTCTCAGAACGGCGGTGAGTAGTTCTCGTACTCGTCCATCTGCTCCATCTCCTCGGTCTTCGACGGCATCACCGCCGCACGCGGGCCGCCCGAGCGGACGACTTCGACGTCCGAGAGGTCGTCGACGTGCTCGGGGAGCCGGCGTTCGATCGCCTTCATCGTCATCGGCGCGATGCCACACCCGGAACACGCGCCGCCGATTGCGACGGTGAGGGTGCCGCTCTCCTCGTCGACTTCCCGCACGTCGAAGTCGCCGCCGTGTGCCTGAATCTGTGGCACCTGCTCGTTCAGGAAGCTCCGCGCCTGCCGTTCGAGGCCTTCTGCGCTCATACCTACCGGTAGGGCCCGTTGCCACATATAATTTTGGGATTTGGCAGGCCTAAAGAATTTTCGTGTCGCCTAAACCCGTCGGCTCGCCGAATCCACCGTTCGTGCCGTACCGACTCTCAGGCCCGGACGTTCGTGCCACATCGACTCTCATGCCCGGAGACAGTGGCGCACGTCCGCGTCGAAAGAGACAGTGATGCACGGCCACGCTGGGACAGCGACAGAGTCCACAGACCGAAGTGCTCAAGTGTATTTAGGCAAGCCTAAAATACGATGCGTGGGGGGAGCGACCGCGGGGTGGACAGATGACAGAGACAGTCCACTACCTGCTCGTCGTCTACGTCGCACAGCACCAGTATCCCGATCGCGTCCCGAGTGGTCACGTCGCAGCGGTGACAGACCGCGCGCCAGCGACGACGACAGAGGCGCTCCAGCGACTCGAAGACAGGGGGGTGGTCGACTACGAGCCGTACGACGGGGTCACGCTCACGCCAGCGGGCGAAGAGTGGGCAGCAGACGCCTACGAGACGTTCGTCGTCCTCTCTCGCTTCTTCGCCGACGTGTTGGAGATCGAGAACAACGAGCGCGAGGCGCTGGAGGCGGTCGGCCCCGTGAGTCCGGACGTCTCCGAGCGGATCGCGTCGATGCTCCTCTCTGAGGTGACCGTCGATCCGACGGACCCGCCGTCGATTCTCACTCGGGGTTCCAACGCGTCTCGTCCCGGTTCTGGCGACTCCGGGTTCGACGGCTCGTGACCGGCAGTATAGCCGACGGTCTCGTCGACAGTCTCACTCACTCGTCGTGGATTCGAGGTAGGTCTCGGCGAGGTCGCGCGCGGCATCGCGGAACACGTCACACATGTCGAGTGAAGGGTAGTACTGGAAGATGGTTTCCCCGCGGTCGTACGCGTACGAGAACGCGACACGTTCCTTGATCTGGTACACCGGGACGTCGGTGAACACGCCTTCGAGGTGTTCCAGCATCTGTGTCGACTCGTTCGTCGTGGTGCGGATACGGTTGACGAACGCCGCGGCCGTCTCGACAGACCGGCCAGTGCCGCGCTCGAACGCCGCGACTTCGTCGAACAGCCGCTCGACGGCGGACTTCGAGGTCGACTCCGCCGTCGCCGGGACCACGAGATTCGGAGCCGCGTACAGGACGTTCTTCAACATTGCGCCGTGGGCCGGCGGGCAGTCGATGACGACGAAGTCGTACGCGTGTGGCAGCGCACTGATCACGTCGTCCAACAGCGCGTACGGGTGAGTCAGCGCGTTCGCGCGCCGTCTGTCGATGGTCCGCGCGAGTCGTTCGAGACGGTCGCCGAGGAACCCGAACTCGTCGTCCGTCGCCATCAGCTCGGCGAGCACGAACTCCCGCTCTGCAGACAGCATGTAGATACTCGCCGGCACCAGATCGGCAGCCTCGTGGCTGCGGAGGAGCTGTCTGGTGACGGCCGGGTCGTCGAACAGCGCGTCCATCAGCGTCGGCGGCTCGTCCGCGTACGCGTCGAGGTGTCCAAGCGCCTCCGTCGCACTCCCCTGCGGGTCGGCGTCGATCACCACGCCGTCGTACCCCAACTCCGCCAGTGCGCCCGCGAGCGTCACCGAGACCGTCGTCTTCCCCACGCCCCCTTTGGCGTTGGCGACTGCGAACCGCGGGATGCCCCGACCTGTCGGCATACGACTCCCCTGTACGTGGTGGCCCAAAAATCCCCTCCCCCGGACCGCACGGTGCCGCTCTGTCGTCGACGACGACGGCCCTCGTCGTGTTGGAACGTGTGTGTTTTGTCACTCCGTCACCCACCGTCGACAGTGATCGCTGGTGAGTGACCGAGGCGCAGAGCGTGCGAACGAGGAGCGTGACACGTCGGGCGGTGGGACGCGCTCGGACCGACGAGACGCCGCTCTCGACCAGCTGGGTGACAGTGACGCCGCTCCCGACCAGCCGGGTGACAGTGACGCCGCTCCCGACCAGCCGGGTGACAGTGACGCCGCTCCTGATCGGCTAGATGACAGTGCCGGCAGGCGGGACGGCCAGTCAGGTGGAGATCCGGAGTACGACGTGCCGCGCGCCCCCTCCATCACCGACCGATTGCTCTCGGGTGCCGCCGACAAGCCCGTGCTGGCGGTGTTCGTCGTCGTTCTGCTCTTCCTCGCGGCCGGGTTCTTCGTCGCCGGCGTCCTGTTCGTCGCAGAACTGCTCTCCGGCGGTGGTGTGCCGGCACAGCCACAGTAGCTACTGCGGAATCTGCCGGTAGCCACTGCGAGGTGGTGTTCGCTGTGCTCCACCTCACGCAACGGATTTGACGGTCACGCCGGAACCACGAGCGTGGCACTCATCGAGTACGTCTCGCTGGAGACGGCAGACGACCGGACACGCGCACTGTTGGAAGAAGACGCCGAGCAGTACGGTCGACCGTCGCTGTTCGCTCGGATACTCGCTCACTCGCCCGAGACGCTCGCAGCGCGACAGGAGTACACCGCACGCCTGCGGGCGGAGAGCTCACTCGACGACAGGCTCGTCGAACTCGTCTACGTCGCCGTCTCTGCGAGCAACGACTGTGACTACTGTGTCGCCAGTCACACGGAACAGCTGGTCGAACACGTCGGCCTCTCGCCCGACACAGTCACCGCCGTGATCGAGGGGGAGGCGACCCTCGACAGCCGGGAAGCGGCTGCCGTCGCTGTCGCGCGCACCGTCGCCGCCGAGCCGAAGCGTGTCGACGAGTCCGACCTCGACAGCCTCCGCTCGGCCGGGTTCGACGACCGCGAAGTGATCGAGTTGATCGTGACTGCCTCGGCTGCCGTCGCCGCGAACACGATCACCGACGCGCTGAACGTCCTCCCTGCCGACGGAGCGTTGTCGAACGACCCGTCGTGAGTGTCCCAATAAATTTTGTCTATCGGTCGGACGCACTCGGGACACCGGGAGCGGACGCCGACCCTCCCCAGTCAGTCGGCGGCAGCGTCTTCCACGTCGCCGGTGGCTTCCTCCGCCTCGCGGACGGTGTCGAGCGCGTCGTCGATCACCATCTCGAACATCTCGTTGGACGCGCTGATCGTGTCCATCTCCTCGGAGATCTCCGCGATGTTGTCGGCCGACTCTGCGACCATCGAGGCGACTTCCTCCGCGGAGGCCGCCTGCTCGTCAGTCGCCCGCGACACCTCCTCGACCCCGTCGCTGGCCTCTTGGGTCGCTTGGGCGATCTCTTCGAGCGTGTCGATCATCTCGTCGACCCGCTGTGTCGCGTCGCGGATCTCCGCACTCGCCTGCTGGAGGTTCTCCACCGTGTCCTCCGTGTCCGCTTTGATCGAGGTGACTGTCTCCTCGATGTCGCCGGTCCGGGCTTTCGTGCTCTCGGCGAGTTCCTTCACCTCGTCTGCGACGACCGCGAACCCGTCCCCGGCCTCCCCGGCTCGTGCAGCCTCGATCGACGCGTTCAACGCGATGATGTTCGTCTGATCCGCGATGTCGTTGATCACGTCGACGACGCTGTCGATCTCGTCGACCTGCTCTTCGAGCTCGTCCACGTCGTCGACCACGGAGTCGTGTTTCGTCTCCACCGTCTCGATCCGGTCGACCGTGTCCTCTGCGGCCTCGACACCCTCGATTGCGAGCTGTTCGGCCCTGTCCGCCTGTTCGTTCACCCGACTCGTCGAGGAGGCGATCTCCTCGGTCGTCGCCGACAGGCTGTCCACCTCGTTGCGGACCGTGCCAATCGCGTCTGACTGGTCGGCCAGAATGTCGTTGACCGTCGCAATCCGGTCGGACATGTCCGACGCGGACAGCTGGAGATCTTCGATAGAGTCTCCGAGCGCCTCGAAGTCGAAGTCGAAGTCACGCATCTCGTCGTCATTCTCTTCGGGCGGGTGGCTGTCGTCCGGCGGATCTCCGCCCGCTCCCCCGGCACCGTCTGCCGCGCTGGCGTCGCCACCGTCGTCAGTCACACCTGCGGCCTCTCCGTCGGCGGCGTCCACGTCGGCGGTCTCTCCGTCGGCGGCGTCCACGTCGGCGGCGTCCTGCACGCCGGGCGGCTCCTCGGACTCGGGCTCTGCCGCGCCGTCCGTCCGGCCCTGCGCGATCAGCGGCCGCTTGACGCTCTCGCGTGCCGTGCGAATCCCGGCGTGCAACCCGGCTTCCAGTTCCGCTGCGGTCTCCTCGTCCACGTCCGCGGCCGCCAGCGTCTCCGAGACGATCCCTTCCAAGACGGCCGTGTGGAGTTCGATGTAGTCCTCGACGGTTCCCCCCGCCTCGCGGACTCGCGCCCACGCCGCGTCGTACGCCGGCTCGCGTGTCACGTACGGTGAGACGACCGCCGACGCGACCGCGCGCTCGTCTCTGGCCCCCAGCCCGTGACCCCGGCCGGACAACGCCGCGACAACCGCCGGCAACCGCTCGGCCTCCGTCCTCTCTGCCGGTCGTTCGATCGTGTTCAGCGACTCCTCTACCGCCGATCGTGGGTACGGCGACTCCCCAGCCGGAGAGAACGCCGCGTTCGGTCCCGGACCCTCGCTCTCAGACATCAGTCGTCGGACCCTTCGGCTACTGATACAAAAAATGATCGGGGGCAATTTTCAGTTCCGGTAATTCGCATTTGGACGCTTGCGGGACTGGTCTGAAACTCACTGGGACGAATTCGAAAACAGACAGTTCGACGATATACTGTCGGTCACATGTGTTGGTACAGTGTTGTGTCTCGCCCGGGGCTCCAACGCGTCCCGCCCCGGTTCTGTCGACCCCGGGTTCAGTGGCTTGTGACCGACAGCGGTTCAGTGGCTTGTGACCGACAGTATACGACCACGCACGGGGACCGCTCTCCGGCCGATTCGTTTCTCACCACGCTGACACGTTCCCGTCGAGTTGGAACGCGGGCGGCAGACAAGTGACAGCAGGGCGTGACAGACACGTATGGCGACAGCACGCGACCGACTCCGAGGACGTGTATCGACGGCGCGCGACCGGCTCCGCGGCGCGGGCGCAGATCGTCTCGCGGTGGGCATCTCGGCGGGGTCGTTGGTCGCCCTCACGCTGGTCGTCGGCGGGCTCCGACTCGCGGGACAGACGATTCCGCTGCGGACGCAGGCAGTCGCGTACCTCGTCGGCATGGTGGCGTTGAACCTCCCACACGGCGGGTACGAACACTTCGCCAACCTCCGCAGACGGGCCGCAGAGTTCCGCTGGCGGTACGTGGCGGGTTACCTCGCCTTCGTCGCGGGGGGAATCGGGTTGTTCCTCGTCGCACCCGTCGTCGGCCTGCTCGTCGCCGTCTCAGTCGTCGTAGCGAAGGGTGGTGGCGGTGATCTCTACGTGTTGGCGGCGACGACGGGCGCGGGACACCTCCGGTCGCGCGCGCAGCGGTTGCTCGCAGTTGCGGCACGCGGCGGCGCGGCGATGGCGGTCCCGATCGTCGTCTTCCCGGAGACGTTCCACAGCTTCAGTTCGATCATGGTGGCGGTGTTCGATCCCGGCGCGCTCGCGCCCGTCTCGACGTACTTCGACGTGACGCGGCCGCTGATCGGTGTCGGCTACGCGGCGGTCGTCACAGCCCACCTCGGCGTCGGGTTCTGGCGACGCGACGGCAGCGGGTCGTGGATCGTCGACGCGGGCGAGACGCTGCTGTTGGCGACGTACTTCGCCGTCGTGCCGGTCGTGCTCGCAGTCGGCCTCTACTTCCCGCTGTGGTACTCCGCACGGCAGGTCGCTCGGGAGATGGCGGTCGACGACGACCCCGGCACCGGTCGTGATCTGTTGACCGACGACGGCTCCGCCTCCGCCGGGAGCGTCGCGCTCCGTGCGTGGGGCGTGCTGATCGGCGGCGCGATGGCGACCGGACTGGTCGTCGCGGCGGTCTGGATCGCCGCGCCGAACCCGCTCGGCGGCGCTGGACTCCTGCTCGGCGGTGTCGCGTTCTGGAGCATCGCCATCAGTATCGTCGCGCTCCCGCACGTCGTCGTCGGGAGTGTGCTCGACAGGGGCCGCGGAATCTGGCACGTGCCGTGAACACACCAGTGCTCACCGTGGTGTCGCTCCGGCCGACACCGCGTCGAGACGGCCACACGGAGTCAGACGGTCGTGCGTAGTGATTTTCGAGTGGGTGCCGAGTACCGGACAGTACCGCGCCGTTACTACGCCTGTGAGTCGAGTCGCCGGTAACGATCTACGCACGACCCTATCAGTCGTCGGTGGTAACGATCTACGCACGACCGTATCAGACGTGCGACAGTCGCAGCGTGGCGTTTATGCTGCTCGCCGCGAATTCGCGTAGTATGGTCGACATCCTCGCCGAGAATCTCTCGGGCAAGGGTATCATCATGGGAGGGACGGAACTGGGTGTCCTCTACAACATCACGATGGATCTGAAGACGGGACGGTTGGTCCACCTCCTCGTCACCCCCCACGAGGCGTTGGATCACGACGACCTCCCGTTCGAGCAGGACGAGGAGGGACACATGCAAGTGCCAGTCGAGCGCGTCCAGCGCGTCGAAGACTACATCGACATCAGACCGAAGTGAGTCCGATGCAGCTTCTCGACAGCTCTGCGTTCATCCACGAGTACCACACCGACGAACGAACGGCCTCGATTCCGGCGGTCCAAGCGGAGCTGGAGGGTGAACACGCCTTCCGGTTCGACGCGATGGAGGGGTCGGGGATGCACATTCACGTGCCCGACGAGGAGACGGTCGCTCGGGTCACCCGCGCGGCTGCCGAAACCGGCGACGACGGGGAACTGTCCGACACTGATCGCCGGCTGATCGCCGCCGCGTTCGAACTCGACGCCGAACTCGTCACCGACGACTACGCGATGCAGAACGTCGCTGCCCACCTCGACGTGGACTGTTCGATCATCGCACGAGAGGGAATCGAAGAACAACGGAACTGGACGTTCCAGTGTGTCGGCTGTGGACGGGAGTTCGACGACGACCGTGACCGCTGTCCCATCTGTGGGAGCGATCTGACGCGGAAGAACCCGTCTTAGCTCACACCGAGTGCGCCGACGACGCTGAGATACTGGATAGCGAACAGGACAGCGTTGTAGCCGCCGTGTGCGAGCGCGGGGACAGTCACGTTCCCAGTCTCTTCGTACAGCACGCCGAGCAGCACGCCGAGCAGCGCAGCGACGAGCACGTAGGCGGCTCGTTCGGCCGTGGTGCCACTCACGCCGGAGTAGTGGATCGCACCGAAGACGACCGCCGCGAATCCGATGCCGGCGGGCGCACCCACCGCCCGCTTCACTTCCCCTTGGACGATGCCACGGAACAGTAGTTCTTCGGCGGGGCCGACGACGAGAATCGACACCGGCACCATGTAGAGGAAGTAAATCGGCGCTCGCTCTCCGGCGGTGATCGCCTGATTCTCCCCAGTCGTGATCCCGAGTTGGTCGAGTCCGAGCAGGAGTCCGAACTGGACGATCAACAGTCCGATCACGCCGCCGGCGATCAGCAGGGCCTCCCGGCCCGTCGGGCGACGAACACCGATCAGATCCCGCTCGTCCGCGTAGTAGAGGAAGGCGACACAGGCGAGCGTGAAGCCGACGAACTGCGCGACGGTTCGCAGCGTCGCCACCTCCGGGCCGCCGCTGTCGAGTCCCAGCGCACTGGCGACGGTCTCCGCGGGCGAGATGACCAGACTCGCGGCGAGAATCGCGGCGAACACCACGAACAACGACTGGCTCACCCGGAGCAACACCTCCGCCGGGTCTGCCTCTGTGACACTCATTGTCGAATCCTTGGGAGTGGCAGGTGTATATGACTACGGGTCGGTGTTACGTCTCTGTCGGTCGCCGCGTCGGTATCTCGGTCCGCGCTCGCTACGTCGTTGTCGGTCCTCTCACCGCGCACCAGCACCTCAGTACCCGGGTTCCGTCTCGGTCGGCGTCTCGGTGTCGCCCTGTGTCGGGCCGAACACGGCCGTCTCGGGGTTGAAGTCCGCCCACGAGAACCAGAACTGTTGGCCCGTCTCCGAGGCGGGGTCGAGCGTCGTCCCCTCGTAGGAGCCGTCCAGCGCCTCTCCGGAGGTGACGGACCACGTCGACCCGCCGGCGGACATCTTCCCCTCGCCAGCGGCGGTAAACGAGAGAGTGGTGCCGTCGACACGCCGGACGTAGCCGTGGAGTGTCTGTTGGTTCGCGCCGACAGCGACGACGACCGGCGTGTCACCCACGGTGTCTTCGACGAGGCCGCCGCGGTCGAGCACGGTCTGGAGCGGGTACGCCACCGCCTCGCCGTCGGCAGCGATTCCCAAGACGCGCGCCTTCGGGTGGAGTCGGTCGTCGTCGAACTCGTTGCGACCCAGTCCGACCTGACTCGACTCGTCGTAGGAGGCGTACGGGTTCGCGGTGTAGTCGCGGATACCCGGGCCGGAGACGATCGTCTCGGACTCCGGCGGCGGCCGCAAGATCTCGGTGTCGGGGTGTGAGTCGCGCCACTCCGACAGCGTCGTGATCGTCGAGGGAACGAGTTCGAGCCGGTGGCCCACGCGATCACCGCGAATCGCCGTCGCCGCGATCTGACTCCAGAGACTCTCCGTGAGCTCGTCGTACATCACCAGATCGGAGTTCCACAACAGCCCGGAGACGCCGAAGTTGGTCGTCTCGCCGTCGACTCTCCGTACCGCAGTGAGACCGCTGCCACACAGCGGACAGAACGTCACCAGCAGCGGGCCACCGAACTCGTCGTTGACGATCTCGTGCCAGTTGAGAATCCGCAGCGGGTACGCTCGTGCCTCGCCGTCACGCGAGACGCCGACGACCTTGTCGTCCGGCTGGAGTCGTGGCTCCTTCTCCGTCGTGTCTCCGGTGAACCTGTTCGTCACCTCGATAGTGACGCCAGCCCAGTCGTCGCCGAACACCGGGTCCGTGATCGCCGGGATGGCGTCTTTCCCGGCCCCACGGGAGAGCTTCTCGCGGGGGACCGGCAGCGACACGCCGGCGACCGACTGCACGTCGCCCGCGACGGGCTCGTCTGTCGGCGTCTCACCCGCCGTCGCTTCGGTGTCAGTGTCGCTGTCGGTGCCACCACTATCGTCAGTTGCGTCAGTCGAACCCGACTCAGTCTGTGTGTCGTCCGACGACCCACCGCCCCCACCACGACCGGCACAGCCCGCGACCGACGCCAGTCCGGCGACGAGCGAGCCCGCGAGGAACCTACGACGTTGCATTAGCAGTCTCTGGGGACGCGTCCCTGTTAGCTCACCGGGGGCTGGGAGCGAGTCGCACACGACCCCGCACGCTTAAACCGGTCTCTGGCCCACCTCTCGCGTATGAGACGCCGACACCTGCTGTCGACGGCTGCGGGACTGGTCGCCGCCGGCACTGCCGGCTGTGTCGGTGACGGCGGACTGGGTGGCGGCGACCAGAGTGAGGACGGGCAGAGTGGCGACGGTGACGCGACGGGACAGAGCGGCTCCGGGAGCGACGGGGACACGCCGACGGAGACTGGAACGGTGACACCGACGCCCGCGAACGGGGGGATCGTGCTGCCGACCGTCGAGGCACCGGGGTCACCAGCCGGAACAGTCGGTCTCGATCCGCCGGGGAAGGCCGTGTTGCTCGACTTCTTCGCCACGTGGTGTGCGCCCTGTAAGCCGGAGATGGACCACCTCCGGAAGGTCCGCGAGCGGTTCGCCGCCTCGGAACTGGCGGTCGTCTCGATCACACAGGAGACGGACGAGTCGGCAATCGAGTCGTTCTGGAGAGACCACGACGGCACGTGGCCGGTCGCACGCGACACGAAGCTCGAAGCCACACAGGAGTACGACGTGACCGGCATCCCGACCATCGTGATCCAGACCGCGGGCGGGGAGACAGTGTTGCGTCACACTGGACTTGCCGGCACGGAGCGACTCGTCTCGGGCGTCGAGCGAGCACTCGAGGAGGGGCAGTGATGTTGGCCGAGCTCCCGCTGATCGCGTTCGCGTTCTCCGCCGGCGCTGGCACCTTCTTCGCACCCTGCGCGTACCCGCTGTTGCCGGGGTACGTCTCCTACTACCTCGGTGAGACTGTCGGCTCCGACAGTTCGACGACGGACGGCGCTGGCGGTGCGACGACGGACGGCGCTGGCGGTGCGACGACGGACGGCGCTGGTGGCGCGGCGACTGATCGGTCCGGTGGTGCGACGACGGACGGCGGAACTGGCGTGAGCGCCACAGAGGCCGGCGTGAGCGGTGCGAATACCGGAACCGGGTCGGGTCCGACCACTGGCCCGGGGACCGGTCGCGTTGCGACGGCAGTCGCGGGTCTGCTCGCGCGAGTGGTGCCGGCACGCCACGCAGAGCGGGTGGTGCGCGCGACAATCGTCGGCGTGGTGGTCAGCGTCGGCTTCTTTCTGGTCTACGGCGTGTTGGCCGGGATCACGGCCGCACTCGGCTCGCAGGTGCTCGGGAGTATCAGCGTGCTGGAGCTGGTCGTCGGCGTGATTCTGATCGTCGTCGGGTCGGCGGCAGCAGCGGGGTACGACCTCCCCACGCCGACCGTCCAACTCCCAGAGCGGCGACGGAGCGTCGGTGGGTTCCTCGCGTTCGGCGTGTTGTACGCGGCGGCCGCCGCGGGCTGTACTGCGCCTATCTTCGTCGGGATCGGCCTCCAGGCGGTCGCCGCCGGCCCGGCGGTTGCGACGGCGACGTTCGCCGCCTACGCGGCGGGGATGAGCCTGCTGATGATCGGCGTCACGGTGGGAACGGCGCTCGGCCGTGACGCGCTGATCGGTCGGATGCGCGGCCGAACGGCGCTCGTCGAGCGCGGAATGGGTGTGCTACTGGTCCTCGCCGGCATCGTCCAGCTGTACTTCTTCCTCTTCCGATTCGACGGGCTGTCGGTGCTCGGGCTCCGGTGACGATCCGACCGACCCGTTTCGACGCGAATCGACACGACGACTATACTGTCGGTCACAAGCCATCGAACCCGGGGTCGACAGAACCGGAACAAGAC
>CAKZQY010000186.1 GCA_937142015.1 uncultured Halobacteria archaeon | reverse complement strand
CTGCTCGGAGGTAGTGGACAGTCACTCAACGAGTTTCACGGTCAGAGTGGTACTGCCAGAGAGTCGTGGAGGGTGTTGTCGAGAAGAGGGATCGGTTGTGGGAGTGGATTGGTAGCAGCGAACAGTACACCGAGGGAGTTGCGAGGAAAATCGAACCGTTCGGCAGGAACGTACAACTGGAGTGTGGTGTCGAGGAGTGCTTCTCGACATCGGCACTCGGAGTCTCGGTGTTGCTGGGCGATGTCTGCGCGGACTCCCTGCGGGGTGAAGATGGAAACGTCGACGCCCGTGACGGGAGATGTTCATCCGACTGTGTCGTCACTCTACTCGCGGTGTGTTTCACTGTCGTCGTCTGTTTCCGGCGTTACCTGCATCGGTGGGGATGACGTACGTGGTTGGTGTCCGGACAGACGCGGCTACGGCGCGACCCACTCTTCGGGCCGAACGATATTCACCCGAGGACCGATCACAGAGCCCTGTATCACGATGTATCGAGTTTGCCGGAGTGTTTTTAATGATAGACATTCATATTTGGAACGGAGATACACCGAGGGAGTCCCCCGACACTGGTACACCATGACCCGCGACACGAGTACTCTGAAACCACTGGAAATCGAAGGAACAGACTACGAACTACCAGAGACCGAGGAGACCCACGCCCGTATCGTCGGCAACGCCACTCGAGAAGGAGTAGACGCGTGTGTTCTCGTCCCGACACTCCGCCCGAACTACCTCGAGTACCACGCGTTGACTGCCTTGTTCGAATCACCTCCGGACACCAGTGTTGTAGTAATGACGTCGAACGCGGATGTTCGTCGCCGATACGAGAGTCTCGGTCTCCGCAGTTCGCACCTGATATACAGCGAAACGTACTGGCCACTCGCGAGTGTCAAAGCTGACGGCGACCTCGCGCAGAAAACCGAGCTCTACACCAACCACGACGGGTACCCCCAGTTCCTCTACGCGAAGTACAGCACTCGACTCCCCGAAAGTGAACACGCTGACCGAGTTCACACTGTCGTCTACGACAGTACGGTGACCTTCGACGAGGACCGCTGGACGGAGTTCACCGAGTGGCGGGAGGAACACGACGTTTCGAGCGTCGTGTACTTCTGTCGAGACCCGAACAGTCCGGTAGCCGAACGGGTCCTCGACGATGTCGATACTGCGTGGGGGTGGACACCGTCGGCAATCGCCGAACAGGTCGACAGCGGAGGCGTGGACACGTCTACAGCGTCGGACGGTGCTGGCATCGTTCCCGAGGCTACCCTCCGCGACCGGGAACTCCTCCGACAACGGGCACAGGGAGTGGCGTTCGACTTGCAGATTCTCCCATCGGGGGCTGTCGCGGAGGCTCTGTCGACCGCGTGGAACCGATACGAGTCGCTGAGGAACTCCGCGTACCAGATCGGTGACCAGAAGGCTATCACTGCGGTGAAAGGTGTCGAACGAGCCATCAACGGATACTCTCGACTACTCGCGGACCCCGAGTACAGTCGGAAATACCGAGTTGGGCACGGGAGGGCCAAGCCCCACGACGTACGGATCGGTCAGTTGGAGACGATTGCCGACAGTCTGTCCGGTGATGCAGGCGCGATCGCCAACTCGCTCCGGAAAGCTGTACACAGACTCGAAGACGTCCGAGACGCCGTCGGTGACGACAGCAATCTGAGCGACTGGAAGCGTGGGTCGATACTGGGGACGATACAGTCGGTCGTCGACGATGAAGAGCAGACACTGCACGTTGTCGCGCCCGACGAGCCGGCCCGCAAAGCTGTCCGTGCCGACCTCCAACTGAACCGGGGTGATCTCTGGGGCCGTGCGAAGAGTCGGGTAGACATTCACAGTCCGACGACGCTCACACAGGCGTCTGTCGCCGACGAGCTCGTCCTGTACGGCCCACCGCGGCGTGGCGACCTGTGGGTTCTCAGGACGCCACAGGCGAAGCGAGTGACCGTCCTCGCGTACCCTCACGAACTCGGGTTACTGCACCACCAAGTTCGCTCGCTCAACGAGGCGATCACCGACTTCACACCTGTCTCGGAGGACGGACCTGACACGACTGATCAGGGGACGGGACGACCAAACACTGCCTTGGACGACGCCGTCCCACCACTGCACTCCGACGTGGAGTCTGGCGCGAGAGACGAAGACAACTCCCCGACTCGTCAAGTCGAACCGTACGAGGGCGTCTCACTGGACATTCCCGAACCGGAGGAAGTCGCGGATTACGACGCTCCCGAAGTCGTCTCAGTCGACGGTAGTGACGGGGACACGGACTCACCAGTCGATCGGTACACGATAGCCAGCCGGAACAGTGACCAGTCTCTGGACGACCTCGTTCGCAACACAGCCGACGAATATCAGCCGGGAGTCAGGGACGACGGCACCGGGAACGACAGCGGGGGCAGCAGAAGCGGTGACAGCGGGGGCGGCGGAAGCGGGGGCGGCGGAAGCGGTGGCGGCGGCGGTGGTGGTGTCCCACCGATTGGCGGCGGTGGAGGCGGAGGTGGTCCACGGGAGACGCGCCGCACGGGCGGCCTCACCGAGGCACAAACCGACGACGGCTACGCCTACGCGGGTGAACCATCCGACACCGTCGAAGTGGTCCGCATGGGTGAAGGGACGACCGTCGAAAAGAAACTGAGCGACGTGAAGAGCGGTGAACGCGTGGTCTTAGTCCGTGACTACCAAGCGGTCCGGCAGGCAGTCGAGGACCACTTGATGAATATGGGTAAGATCGACATCGTCGTTCGTGCTCACATGTGGCACCAACAACTCGAAATCGAAATCGACGAGAGCGGCGACTCTCTCGACGAATTCCGGCGGAAAGTGGATGCCGCCGGTGCAACCGTCAGTACCGAGGATGCCTTCGAAGGCTGGTACACAGGCAGAGTGAACATGCCTCGGTCGAAGGAGGACCTCCGTGCGATCGTCGACGCGTACGACATGGAGGAGGTGGCCGAACACTTCACCGACGTTTGGGACGCTAACTGGAAGATTCGGAAGATCAAACGGGAGGTGGTCGACCAGCTCAAACGTCAGGCAGCCGACACCCTGTCCGACCACGATCCCAACGAGGACGTCGTTCTCCACGACGAACTCGACGTCCGGCTCTCCGACTTCGACCCGACCGACAGCGAAGGCCGGCCGCTGGTCGAGCAACACACGATCCAGACCGTCGTCGAAGATGTCGAACGACCAGTAAGTTACGTCGGGCAGTGGCGTCGACAGTCCGGCTGAACACACGGATTCACCCCGATTGAGGATTCTTTCTGGGGGATAGGTTTAAGTAACCTTCCAGTCTGTTGTCACGTGATCAGATGGCAGGGAACAGACGCACGATACCGTCGAGAGACGCACCAGCATTCACCCGGCCGCCGGACGACGTGTACGACGATCCACACGCAAACTACGACGAAGGAGAGCGGGAGTTCGCGGAAGCGTACATCCGCCACCAGTTCGTCAACGAGGCGATCACTACACGGTTGATCGAGAAGTTGACCGGGCGGGGAGAAGACACAGAGACCCTGTACGGGAGTCAGCCGAGCAAACACCTGTTCGGGGGTGCGCTGTCCAGTCAGTACGCGTACCGGGAGGCACAAGCCGAAGACGACGCCTTCCAGGAGTTCGCCGAGGATGTCGCACCGTTCACCATCGGTGTTCGCTTCCGAATCCCAGCCGATCTGCCGGAGGGAGCCACCCTCGAGTTCGAGCCACGGGCGAGAGGGTACCAGCGCCGCTTCCCGACGCTGGACGAGCAGCGAACACACTCGAACGCAGAGGACAGTGCAGACGTTCTCTTCGAGGCAGTCGACGACGGTCGTGGTGGACAGCGGATAGAGACGGATGGGACCGACAAACCGGACGTCGACGACGAAGGTGACGCGGTTGCCGACGGAGGATCTGCCGCCGCGTCACCAGACAGCGACGGTCCTACCGACACAGAAGAACTCGTTCGCGTCTACGAACGAGTGCCGTTCGAGTTCGACCCACTCACACTGACCGTTCCCGAGATCGAGAGCCTCGTCGAGGCCGATACACCTCGCCGCGTGCCACTGACAGACGCTATCCGGGACGCCAGAGCCGAGGCGAGAGCCGTCGAGAACCGATTCCGCGAACGGACGAGTGGAAACTCGGCGTCCGAAGCCAACGCCGTCCCCGTCGAGCGACTCGAAGACGAAGAGACGTTCCAGTCGTACATCGACGAGACGTTCGCCGGCGAGGAGATGGACCCGCTCTGGGACGCGCGACTCGAACTGGAAGCCCGTCACGACGAGAGCGACGACTACACGACAGTCGTCGTCCGACTGATCAACACCCAAGGGGAGGACTACGACGAGGCGACCGACCCCGCGTTCGAAGGGTGGCGAGCGACACTGTTCGACGTCGGTGTGGAGGCGACCCTCGACTGCGACGGCGGCGACGTGCCTACGCTCGTCGGATTCGAGTCCGAGGAGATCGAAGACGAGTACCAGTACGACGGGACGATCTACGGCGTCGGCGAGAACTGCGCCGTCGATCCAGTCTATCCAGACAGTGGTCACTCCGTCGTCGGCGCACCCGCAGTTGGTGTTCGGACACGAACAGTTCCCACGTACCACCAAGCCCGGTACCTCTCCCGGAATCCCGAGGACATCGCCGCCCCCTTCGACACACTGGCTGGAAACGAGGGACGGGAAGAAGTGTTCGACACACTCACAGACATTGCCTCCGCTATGGAGGAGGCACGGGAGGACTACGAGGCGATCGAGGAGGAAGTCCTCTCTGGGAAGCCAGCCGAGGCACGGAATTCTTTCCGGGAGGCCATCGACGCTTTCGACCGCGAGCGTGAACGGTTCGAGACGGGGATCGATCGGCTCCGTACCGACGAGCGAGCGTACGACGCGTTCACGATGACGAACCAAGCGTTCGCCGACCTCGGGTACGACCGCTGGCGGACGTTCCAGATCGTGTTCATCGTCATGACCGTCCCGGATATGCTGGCACAGGCAGAGACGTCGGACGGCCCCCCGGCAATCAGCCCACAGGACGAGCGGGCAACTGACTGGAAGCAGCGTGAACCGCCGGAGGATCTAGCGCCCGATGTCGACTTCGACCACTACTTGGACGCCGCCGACGTCGTCTACTTTCCCACCGGGGGTGGCAAGACAGAGGCGTACTTCGGGCTCGTAGTGTTCACCGCGTTCCACGACCGGTTGCGAGGGAAGCAGTTCGGCATGACGGCGTTCACGAAGTTCCCACTCCGGTTCCTCTCGCTGGAGCAGCTCGAACGCATTACCGAGCTACTCGCCAAAGCAGAACTGATCCGCCGCGACCACCCCGTAGCGGGAGAGGGTGAGGAATTCAGTGTCGGCTACTTCGTCGGCAAGAACAACACCCCGAACGCACTGTACGACGACGGCAAGAACTACTTAGAACTCGCACAGAACGACCAAGAGTACCAAGAGGAGATGCGCCACCTCGAGGAGTGTCCCTTCTGTGGCGAGAAGTCCGTCACGGTCGACGGTGATCCGATCGAAGGTCGAATTGTTCACCGCTGTACTGACTCTGACTGTGACGAAGACGTCCTGCCGATCTACCTCACCGACCGTGAGGTGTACCGCTTCGCTCCGACGTTCGTCGTCTCCACCATCGACAAGATAGCCATCGTCGGAATGCAACGGCGAATGCGAACGCTGTTCGGTCAGGCAAAGATCCGCTGTGCGAAGCACGGGTACTCCGGCGAATCACAGTGTACTGTTCAGAGTAGCGCACTCTCTCCCGAGGGTCACTGTGACGAAGACGACTGGACGGAAGTTGAGCCGACAGACCCTCCGTCGCTACTGATCCAAGACGAACTCCACCTACTCAGAGAGGAGTTCGGTGCATTCGACTCCCACTACGAGACGCTACTGGAGGCGTACTACGACCGTGTCGCTCCCGGTTGGCAGGCGAAAGTCGTCGCCGCGACAGCGACGATACAGGGGGCCGAGAACCAGGTCCGAGCACTGTATCAACGCGAAACGATCCAGTTCCCCAGCGACGGCCCCCGACTCCGGCAGTCGTTCTACGCGTACGCCCACCCCAAGCGGACACAACGACAGATGGTCGGAGCCATTCCACGGACAGTGAGTCGGACGTACGCGATAGAGCGCGTCCACGAAGAGTGGGGACGGATCGTCCAAGACTTCCGGCGCAACCCCGACGACCTCTACGACGCGGTCCGACGTGCTGCAGCCGACGACCCGTTCGACCTGTCGGACGCCGCCTTCCCGAGTGATCCAGAGGAGCGTGCAGAGGTATTCGGCGACATTCTGGACGACTACGAAGTGCAGGTGTCGTACCACCACTCGAAAGACAACACCGACCTCATGATGCGTGTCCTCCGGACCATGATCAATCCACACCTCGCGGACGATACGGAGGAGTACGACCGTATCGAAGGTCAGTTGATGACGGGGGAGACGACACTCGACACGGTACAGCAGGTGATGTCGGCGCTAGATCCTGACACGTTCCACCGCCCCGGCCCCGAGGACATTCGGATGCTCATTGCGACATCGATGATCAGTCACGGCGTCGATCAACCCGTACTGAACTTCATCAGCTTCTTCGGCCTCCCGCGGGAGACCGCCGAGTACATCCAGACGTACTCCCGTGTCGGGCGAAAGTGGCCGGGGACAGTGTTCATGCTCCACTACCCGCTCCGTTCACGAGACCGGTCGTACTACCGACGGTTCCAACACCACCAAGCGTACCAAGACCTGTTGGTCGAAGCTACCCCGCTCGAACGGTGGGCGGAGTACGCAATCGAGTGTTCACTCCCGGGAGTCGTCACGGCAGGCCTACTGCAGTGGGTCGATTACTACGCCGAACCAGATGTCGACTCACCTCGACTGTACATGGGAGAGGGACTCGACGACGCCACTGACGCTGGTGTCCTCGACTACGAGAGCCTGTACACGTTCGTCAGAGAGGCGTACGGCCTCGCTCCGTCACCAGACGCCGACCGTGATCCGTCACTCGCCGACACGAGCGCAATCGAGATCTACGAACGGAAGATCCGAACGGAGTTCGACAAGATCTGGGACGCGTTGTTCAAAGACGAGAACCGGCTGGACGAGTACGAGCAGAGAGCCGACAACAACGAATCGAACTTCCTCTCGGGACTGCTCGAACGGGACACGGGTAGCCGAGGAGATCGACGCGGCGCACGAAAACCGATGCGGAGTCTCCGCGACATCGACGAACAGATTCTCGTCGGGATCGGTGGAGACACCAGTCAAGTCATCACCGGCTTCCACCAGTCGGGGGGGGACGACGCGTGATGCGGTCGTCGACACCTCGACGGCAGTCAGCGGACAGACGGTGGCAGTTCGGCCAGACTGCCACAGCCGAGATACGGGGGGTGACTCACTCGTGAGCGCCGGCGACAACGACTACGAACTCCCGCGAGGTCTCTCACAGGTCCTCCACAACTACACGCCCGGGGAGGTTGTGAACTTCGGTCAAGTCGGCGTCACTACTCGAGTCGAGTCCTTCGACAACCCGGAGCAGTTCGAAGACATCGACATGGACCGCGTGGCAACCATCCTGAAAGGCCGAGCGTCTCGCTTCCGTAACCGAACGACTAGCGAGAACTGGGACGACCTCCGAGCCAGCGCACTCGAGGTGTTCAAGCCACACGGCGTCACAACCGAACTCTTCCCGTTGGTGTTCTACTGTGAGGACCCCGGATGCCGCAAAGTCCACACCGCCAACAGTCCGGACCACCTCCCGTCCGACGGCAACTGCTACGCCTGTGGGACCGACCTCACCCAACTCACGTTCGTCAACGTCCACACCTGTGGCCACATCGAGGGGCCAGAACCGGACTGGCGGGACCGCTGCCCCACGCACGGTCTCGACGACTACCGACTGGTCCGGACGAGTGGCGGTCCGGGTACGTGGTACTACCGATGTCGTAAGTGCGGGGAGCGGATGGGTGGTTTCTCGACAATCTGTGACGTCTGTGGAGACCCGATGGACGGTCCCCTCCCAGCCAGTTCCAACCGGGTGCAGTACGCACAGACCGTCGTCGTCGTCGACATCCCGTTCCTCGACGAAGACCCCGAGGACGTTCCGGGCGGTGAACCGTGGGCCCGTACTCTCGCAGCAGTTCACCTCGGACAGATGGACACCGACGAGGATCACACCCTCGAGAGCTTGGCAGCGAACGAGGGACAGATGGACGCCGTCAGGGGTATCCTCGACGACTTCGGAGGCGACAACGACGACGAGTTGCGCGAGCGTCTCAAACAGCTGGGTGTCCAGTTCCGAGGCTCTACGTTCGCCGCCGAGGTGACAGAGGGTATCGTTCCACCGGACGTCGACAGCGACCGAGCCCAACCAGAAGGCAGTGAGACGAACCTAGCTTGGGCGAACGTCGGTCGACAACTGTTCACTTTCGTTCGGTCTACCGAGGGTTACGAGGGACACGACGCCGACCGGGAGGACAGTCGCCACCCAGTCCCCAGTTCACTCGACGACTTCCTAGCCGACCCCGGGTTCGTCGACCGGCACCCGCAGGCGAAACGGTACCACGACCAGTTGGCGAACAGCCACTTCCGGAACGCGTGGGTCGTCGACCAGTTCCCACTTCTGAGTATCCTCTACGGCCGTACACGGGCGTCACCGCGCCCACAGGACACCGACCTCCATCCCTTCGACCACCCGTTCAACAAGCCGACCACACCCCTGTTCGGCGACCGAACACCGAGTGAGGCGATCATCTTCGAAGTCGACCGGGCGGCGATTGTCGACTGGCTCCTCGCCAACGATCGAATCACCGCAGAAGCAGCACCGGACACCGACGACGAGGAGGAGCTGAAGAAGTGGTTCCTCGGCAGTGTCGAGACCACCGATCTCGAGACGGGGTTCACGAGTATCGACGATCCAGTCACGAGCGACATCTACAGACTGCTCCACACGATCAGCCACACGCTGATGGACGCAGCCCCCGAACAGTGTGGTCTGTCTGTCGGGAGCCTGAGTGAGCGAATTCTTCCGGTCGTGCCGGCTATCGTCGTCTACGCGGCTTCCACCGAGAGCTTCTCTCTCGGTGCCATGTTCACTCTGTTCAAGACGAGACTCCACCCGTGGCTCGGGGACGCACGGAGCGTCGCCGAACAGTGTATCCTCGACCCCGCGTGCCGCGAGGACCCCGAAAGTGCTGCCTGCGACGCTTGCGTCCACGTCAACCTCACCAGTTGTGAGGCGATGAACCGTCACCTCGACCGGCGGCTCCTCACCGGCTCGCGCGATACGGTCGGGTTCTACGACGACGAAATCGACAACAACGTGCCACAGCGTCCGAACGCCGTCGAACGAGCGATCCGGGAAACCGAGGCGGACAGTGAAGCAGACTGACCGGTAACAGCAATCCATGCCGGGTACAGACCCACCACACGAACTCTCCGACGGAACTCCGCTCGCCTCCGACTGGGCACCCGTCCGCAGCATCGGGTCGCCCGAACGGCTCGGTCACCTCAGGGACGCACTCGCAACGTACGAGGAGGACGCCACTCGACTCTCTCCCTCGTCGTCACCAGACAAGGAGGGTACAGACTCGACCGTGGTCGAGGTCGACTCGGCGGGACTCAGTGATCGCCTGAGACGATACACACCTGCGAGCCGACAGCTCTCGTCACACGAGTTCACGACACTCGTAACGTCCCTCGTCGACTGTGACGCTGCCGCCGAGTACGACACCGAGGCGAGCAGGTACGTCCAGTACACGTTCGCTGTCGACCTCGGGCTCGCACTGTCGTGCTTCGACCAGTGGGTCGCGGCCGCGGCGAGCAGAGCGGCCGAGGCCGCACGAGAACCGGAGTCCACCGACGTGTCGTTAGTCGCCACGCTCCCACCAGACGCCGATCCAGTGGCGCGTCAGGCCGTCGACCGGACCAGTCTCGAGCTTCAGACGCTACTCACCGGAGCGGACGAGATCGTTCGCATCGCTGCCCCTTACTTCGACCCCGACGAGCGAATCGTCGAGTCTATGGTCGCACTTCCGGAGCGTGGTATCGAAACTCACCTCTTGACCCGTGAAGTGCGACCGTCACACGGGAACAGCGATGCACGGGAGGCCATTTCCCGACTCCGAGATAGGGTGTCGGCCTCGCCAGAAGCGTCGTTCGAGGTGCGCGACCTCTACGAGACGGGCCCCAGCGGGCAAGAGGAAGCGATACACGCCAAAGCCGTACTCGTCGACGACGATCGATGCTACCTCGGCTCTGCGAACCTGATCGAGACTTCACTCACGTCGAACTTCGAGTTGGGTGTCGTGCTGGAAGGCCCGGCAGTGAGGGACGTCGTGACGGTCTTCGACGCCATGTTCCGCCGTGCTATCTCCGTCTGATACTGTCGGTCTACGACAGCGTGGGTACGTCTCTGGTGGAGTTCCGATGGTTCTCGGGTCGTTCCCGTCCATCAGGTTCGTCGGTTCGTATCCACTCGGTCACGGTCCACTCGGCGAACCCGTCGACCGACTGGGCGTTCGAGGGCGTGTCTCACCCGTTTGCTGACCCGATCTCGAACGAATCGTGACCGAGTGGATAACCGACAGGACGAGTAGAGAGTAGTACTCCGGAGGGGTGAGGCGTGTCGAGGCTATCGAGCACGAGACAGGGGCCACGCTCAGTACCCTCTCGGCACTCTCGGTCGATAGCCCCGGCCTCGGCGATTCGCTGGTACCGCTTCCGGATCGTGACTTCGGTGACTCCCCCAGCGTCGGCGATGTCCGACTGGGTGTAGCCCTGTCTGAGTCCCAGTTCGCAGACAGCGATGTAGAGAGCACCCGCGGCGTTCCCACTCGGCGACGTGCCACCAGTCACCTCTTCGGGAGCCACCACCATCAGCTGCTCTAGTATCTCTCGTGTCGACTCGGTGACCTGCTCTGGGACTCCGAGACTCTCTCGGTACCCCTCGACGAGTTCTGTCGGCTCCGTCGGTGGAGGGTTCAGTCCGGTCGCGTCTCTCACCGTCTCCAGTCGCCTGTGCAGGAGTTTCGTCTCGAAGTCGCCGTAGGCGTCGTCTGTCTCCGCTCCCCACGTCTGCGACACCATCTCCGGCGTGACTGGGAGCTTCTGGTGTTTACACGACAACGAGAGTGCCGCCGCACCGAGTACGTCCATCCGACGCCCGTCCGTGTCGAGCTCCTCGTGTACCGTGTCTAGCAACTGCTGTGCCATCTGCTCGGTCGGGGCCGGAACATCGAGTTCGGACGCCACTCTCTCGATGCGTCCTCTCGCACGGTCCAGCGAACGCGTGTCGCCCATCGGTCTAGTGTCTGTGTACCGACCGAAAAAAGTCCCGAGGGTCGTGGAGAACGTACTACCTCTCGACCGGGAACTTGAGTTGCCGGGAGAACGTAGCTGGGGGCGATGGAACACGACGAGTCGTTCCCACGACGGGCGCTCCTCTCGTGGGCAGACGACAACCTCCGCGAGTTCCCGTGGCGCGACCGCTCTCGGTCGTTCTACGAGGTGTTCCTCGCGGAGTTCCTCCTCACACAGACCCCAGCCGAGAACGTCGCCGACGTCTACCCGGACCTCTGTGAGCGGTACGCCGATCTCGCCGACCTCGCTGCCGCCTCCGAGTCGGAACTGGAGTCCGCTATCGAACCGCTCGGCTTCCAGCGGATGCGGGCCGCCGCCCTCTCCGAGATCGCCGCGAACGTCGATAGCCTGCCACGTGACGGCGACGGACTGCGCGACCTCCCGCGGGTCGGCCCGTACGTCGCCGACGCGACACGGTGTTTCGCGCTCGCCGAGCCCGTCCCTATCGTCGACCGGAACGTCGTCCGGGTGTACGGCCGACTGTTCGGTGACGAGTTCCCCGAGAGCGACGCCGACCGTCGGACCTTCGCCGCCAGCCTGCTCCCGGAGGACGGAGAACGAGCACGGACGTACAACCTCGCGCTCCTCGACTTCGGTGCGACGGTGTGTACGAGACGCGATCCCGACTGTGAGAACTGTCCCCTCCGAGAGAGGTGTGCGTACGCCACGGGGGAGACGCAAGCAGACAGAGAAGGAGTGTGATTCAAGAGTGACCCCCGCGAGGAACGGAGATGTGAAGCGGACTGTCACCCGACCGTCTACCGTCTCTCTCCCGGTGGTGACTACTCGTGAGTGAGAACAACTGGGCCGACCGAGATCCACCGACGATCCTCCACTGTTTCGCCGACTACGGCGTGGAGTCGGAGTTCCTCTCGGAGTTGGGCGACGTGTACCGCGTCGGGATCGACGCACACGACACGAACCGGAGCACACCGATCCGAGCGGACGCGCACGTCACCGCCGAGGGCAAGGACTGGCACTTCCCGGTGCAGGACGACGTCGAGTTCGACCTCGGCGTGTTCCACCCCGTCTGCTCGAAGTGGGCGTCGACGACGAGTATCTCCGGCGACGCCGACGACCACGAGAACATGATCCCGAGTGCGCGCCGGATCGCCGAGGACCACTGTCGGCACCACGTCATCGAGAACGTCCCGCGTGCTCCCCTGAACGACCCGGTCGTACTGAACGGCCGCATGTTCGGGCTCCCTATCGAGTTCGAACGCGCCTTCGAGACGAGTTTCCGGGTGCCCCAACCGCCTCGTCAAGGGCTCTACCTGACGAGTGAGGGCGAGACAGACACGACAGAGACGTCCTCGTTCTACTTCACCGAACGTTCGCGGCTCTGGTGGTCTCGGGTGAAGGGGTGTGACGGGTGGCGCTACCCCAAGCAGCACATCGCCAAGAACACGATCCCGCGGGTGTACCTCGACTACGTCCTCCGCTCGTGGATACAGGTTCACGAGGAGGAGATCGGGATCGACGACGGGCGTGTCGACTACTCCGACTACGACGAACGGAACGAACTCGCGCGACGACGCGCGCAGAACTACGATCTCTCGGAGTTCGACGACTCGTCGAACTGAGACAGCGGCACTCCCTCCACTTCGGCAATCGACTCTCGAACGACGCGTCGCACGTCCTCGCGGTCCATTCCCTCCAACTGGACGTTCGTCAGTGCGTGGTTGAAGCGGTTCGTCACCTCCTCGACGGTACTCGACGGGTGTCCCTCTAGCTCTTCACACAGCACTTGAACCCCGGGTTCGTAGCGGGCGAACCACCGGTCGAACACCTTGTTGACGACAGTCTGGTTCTCGAACACGCCGAGCGTCCGGCTGTAGTCGTCCCCGTCGTGAGTCAGTTCTGCGATCCACCACAACCGGTGGAGTGCGTTCGAGTAGAGGTCCGACCCAGCGCCGAGGAACTTCTCGCGCATCGCAGCCTCGGAACTGTACTGCCACCGGTGGCGGACGAACTCGGGGAACCGAACGACGGCGAGCCAGTGCCAGAGTCCGGGTTCGGCGGCGACCCGACGTGACACGTCCAGTGTCTGGTGGACTGTCGGCGCGAGTTCCCCGTCGACGGCCGGCTCGTAGGCGTCGTACTCCCGAACCACTCGCCGTACCTCGCTCGACAGCGTGGCCAAGTCCACGTCGCCGTCGTGTGAGAGCGGCTCCAAGAACGGCTCTACCGTCTCGTCGTCTAGTTCCGTCTCACCACGCAGGAACGCGTCGCCGACTAGGCGACGACCGTCCGGGACTAGCCGGTAGAGATCGGTGCCTCCGCCGTGTCCGTTGCCGTCTCTGCTGTGAACGTTGCCGTCCTCGCTGTGGCCGCCGTGTCTGTCGCCGCCAACGTGTCCGTCGCCGCCAACGTGTCTGTCGCCGCCAACGTGTCCGTCCTCTCTGCCGTCGTGGTCGCGTTCAGACATCGAGTCCCTCCTCGAGCAGTTTGACGATCTGTGTCTGTGGCTCGACGTACGACTGCACCTCGGCGTCGACACGGCCGGCGAGGCGACCGAGACCGTCGCCGTCGCGGGCCTCCTCGCGGAGTCGGAGTGCAGCCTCCGTCGGGTCGTCTGTGTCGTACATCTCGGGTGCGAAGCTCTCGACGACGGTCGCCTGCCAGTCGTGTTCCGTCTCGCCGTCCGCGTCGACGGCAGCGGCCGCACGGAGGAGGAGTTGCGTCCAGACTCCGTGCTGTATCTGGTCTACGATCACGTCGCGGAGACGTGCCTCGGTGCCGACGGAGCCCTCTGCGGCCAGCACCTCTGTCACACGCGGGTGATCGGCGTTGATCCACAGCTTCGGCCGCCTCTCGTTCCGGAAGTCGAGGAAGTAGAGTCGTTCCTCTCCGGGGAGGTGGTCGGTCGTCGAGAAGGCGGCCTCCTCGCCGTCGATCAGCCCCGGCTCGTCTACGGCGGAGTCGTCGACTGCGACGTAGAACGGGTCGCCACCGGCGAGGCGGGCGTTGGGAGCGTCCGCGTACTCGTCGTCGCCCTCGCGCTCGCTCACCCTGACGAGGTGCGGGTGGAGTTCTACCTCGCCACGGACGTCTGCCCGCTCCAGCCGGACGGTCGCGTCGTACACGGACGCGGGTGTCGACCCGTCGGCTGCGAGTGCCCGGTCGCGGTAGATCGTGTCGTGACACTGCACTGCGACGTAGAGCCTGCCCGGCGGGTCTCGGCGTTCCGTCTCGGGAAACACCCGTTCGACGGTCCCGACCGAGAGTTCGAGTCTCACCGACAACTCCAGGGTCTCCCAGTCCGACAGTGCCGCGAGGTTCAGGGTCCGCTCGTGTGGCGAGAGATCGACCTCTCGTGGCTCTCCCCCGTCGACGCGGTACCGTTCGACGGAGAAGTCCAGTCCGTCGTCGTCGTACTGGAACGGCAGCGAACTCCGTGTGAGCCGCTGTGAGCGTCGAGTCACGACTCTCCACCTCCGGTGTCGAGTTCGGCCTCGATACTGAGTCGCGTCTCCCCGACGGCACCACTCGTCACGTCGCCGTCGCCGAGCGGCTCGGAGGCACCCGTCAACCGAACACTCTCACTCGTGTCGGAGACGACGGTCGCGGTGCCGTCTTCGACCGCGACCCGAGCGCCGTCGCCGTCGACACTCGCCTCGACGAGCGGGACCTCCTCCTGTGCGTAGCCGTCTTCGCCGACCTCGGCGAGCGAGACGACCGCCGACCACTCCACGAGGTCGTCGACCGTCGGTTCGATCTCTGCCTCCAGTTGCCAGCGCTCGTCGACGAAGTTCGCCTCGCCGGTCATGTCGAAGGCAGCGTCCGGCTGTGGGCTCCCGCCACCGTGCGAGAGTCCACCGTGGATGGGGAACTGGCCGCGAACACGCTCGGACAACTCCTCGCCGCGGCGGTCGGAGCGAGCGACGAGGTACCGGAGCGCCTCCCGGAGGTCGTCGTAGATCCCGTCCAGTGTCTGGCGGTACCCTCGGCGGTAGCGGTTCCGGAGGTTCTCCGTCGAGCGCCAGTCGTCGTGGTCTGGCGGCTCGGCCGCCCGGAGGAACCGGTCGATCTCGGCGTCGCTCTCCTCGGGGGAGTCCGTGCGCGCCTCGCCGGCCGCGAGCACGCCGAAGAAGTTGCGGTCGCTGTAGGCGACACGGCTCTGGTCGAGGTACTTCACGACCATCCCGGAGCCACGGAACAGTGCGATCTCGTTGCGTAGGTCGTCCGTGTCTGTCGGTGCGGCCAACTTCGCGGCGAGGCGGACGTGTCCCGCCGGTGTCTCTGTCCCGTCCGCGAGCGGCGGCGGGTCGACCGGGATCTCTATCGTCGCTACGTCACCCGGTACCGACAGAGTCTCCTCGGGGTCGTCCTCGCGGTAGCAGTCGACGAACGGCTGGATCGCCGGGACGCCGTCTACGTCCGCTCGCAGAGTCTCTCCGGGTGTGTCGACCGTCACCTCCAGATCGCCACGGTCGATGGCGGGCCAGAAGTACTTCACCGCGGCGCGACGGAACTCGTCGCCGAGGTCTGCCGTGTCTGTCGGCGTCTCCGCAGTCGGGTCGGCGAACCCGACGACGAGCATCGTCGTCCCACGTCCGGGCGACCGGTCGACACCGAGGTCTGCGGCCAACTCCCGTGCGCTCTCTCCCTCGAGGGCGCGTGGCCGGACACCGGAGTCCGTCTCTTCGGGGTCACACAGCCACCCCGCGCCTTGGTAGCTCGGTCCCCCCGGGTCGAGTCGGTGTGTCGGCAGTTTCGTCCGTCCGATCAACCGGGGCTCGAACGGGCGGTCGGTCGTCGGCTCGTCGTACCCGGGCGTCGAGTGGAACAGCACCGTCGACGCCGCCGAGAACGTCCAGAGGACCGACTTCCCGAGACCGTACGAGCCGCCCGCCGTCTCGTCCTGTTTGCTGCTGTACAGTTCGTCGCGGACGAGGGCGGCGTAGTTCGAGTCCTCCTCCCACGAGCCGGTCAGTCCGGTCGTGTTCCGGTCGTGGACCGCGAGGAGTCGCAGCGGCTCTCCCGACGCCACCCGGGAGAGGAACCGGTCGTAGTCGTGGCTCTGGTCGTCTTCGGAGACGGCTTCCAGGCGTCGTCGGAGTTCGTCGTCCCAGCCGAGCGTCGACAGGAACGTCTCGCGGTCGTCTCCGGTCAGTTCGCGGAACTCGAAGCACACCGAGACCGGGTCGTCGCCGAGTCGCTGGTCGTTCGCGTTCTGGAGCACCTCCCGGACGAACGTCTCCGTGTCGTGGTCGACGGCGTGTTTCGTCGGATCGTCGCCGTACCGCGGCGACCCCGGTCCGCCGTCGAAGAAGAACCACTCGGGCGCGTCGGTTCGCGGATCGCGGAGCTCCGTCACGGCGACTCCACCTCCGCGGGGTACCAGCTGTCGTCGGTGACGTACCCGTCCCCCGGGCCGCCTCTCGCGTCGGTCGTCACGTTCCTCTGTCCCGCCACGAACCTACTTGAATCTTCGGAGGTGTCGGAGTAGTTTCGATTACGGAGGTCGAGACGACTCCGGGTGGTGTCGGTGACGTTCGTCGCCGTCGAGACTCCGGGTAGTGTCGGTGACGTTCGTCGCCGTCGAGACTCCGGGTAGTGTCGGTGAATTTTATCACCGGCGACGTTCACGTAGGGAGCGTGACTCCCAACGTCGTCGACCTGTTCTGCGGTGCCGGCGGTCTCACGGCCGGTCTGGAAGCAGCGGGTCTCTCCGTCCTGAAGGGCGTAGACGTAGACCGCGACGCGAAGTACGCGTACGAGACGAACACGGACGCGACGTTCGTCGACGTGGACGTGCGATCACTCGCCTCGAACGCCGAGCCCGTGGAACAGTGGTTCTCGGAGGCGTCGAGTGGTCCGTTCACCGACGAGGTCGAAGTGTTGGCCGGGTGCGCGCCGTGTCAGCCGTACTCCACGATGAGCCACGGGGAACACGACGACGACGACCACACGAACCACGACGAGTGGGGGCTGTTAGACGCCTTCAGGCAGGTCGTCGTCGACGTGGAGCCAGACGTGGTCGTCGCGGAGAACGTCCTCCAGGTGCGCGAGGACGACACGTACGCGGAGTTCGTCGAGACGCTGGCCGACCTCGGGTACGCGGTCAACGACGACGAGAACAAGAAGGTGTACCTCCCGGAGTACGGCGTCCCGCAGACCCGCCGACGGTGGGTCCTCCTCGCTTCGAGACACGGGTCGATCTCGCTGCCGGAGCCGGAGTACACCGATCCCGCCGAGTTCCCGACAGTTCGGGACTGCATCGGCCACCTCCCGCCTGTCGAGGCCGGTGAAGCCCACCCCGAGGACCCGACACACCGGGCCCGGGAGCTCTCGGAGACGAACCGCGAACGGATCGAACTGACCGACCCCGGCGGCGACTGGCGCGACTGGGAGGCTGCGGGCCGCGAAGACCTGCTCCTCGACTGTCACCGGAAGGCGAGTGGGAAGTCGTACACCGCACCGTACGGTCGGATGGAGCCAGACGAACCGGCTCCGACGATCACGACACAGTTCTACAACTACGGGAGCGGGCGGTTCGGTCACTACGACCCAGACCAGAACCGTGCCCTGTCGATCCGTGAGGGGGCGCTGCTCCAGACGTTCCCCCCAGACTACGACTTCTACGACGAGTGGTCGAACGTCGGTGTCAAGAACCTCGGCCGACTGATCGGCAACGCCGTGCCGCCGCGACTCGGCCAGGTGATCGGCGAGGCGATCTTGGAGCACCTCGCCTCGGAGGCAGACGGTCGAGCGGTCGCGGACGGCACAGCCTGATACGGTCGCGCGCTGTGCGTGTCGGGATCGATTCGAGGTGTCGACGCCCCCTTCGAAGCGTCGACGGCCCTCTCGGACGAGGGATGGATTCGGGACACGGGGGCGAATACGAGCCGTCGAGTCGCTAGACGAGTGAGCGAGAACCAAATACTAATAGTGGTGGCGGGGTCTGTGTAGCAACCGACTGCCGAACGGGAGACTACGACATGAGTTCCACCAAGTGGGAGTTCCCGGACCAGGAGTCCGGACTGACCGACTACCACTCGATTCCGACTGCGGAGGCGTTGGACCGCGACCTAGAGACGTTCGTCCGGGAGGTGCTCCAGAACGCGAACGACCAGCGACTGGACAACGACGACCCCGCACGGGTGACGTTCGACCTCCGGAGGCTGACGGACGAACTTCCGGAGTTTCTCGGCTCCCTCGAGTGGGGAGACGAGATGCAGTCGCCGTCACAGCTCCGGTGGCACGTCGAACGGGCGACGGAGAACGACCAGGCCCGCGACCCGGGTCTCCGACGCTTCCTGAACGGGTTCGACGAGGAGGAGCTCCTCGTACTCACGATCCACGACGAGAACACGACTGGACTCGTCGGGAGTGAGACCGACAACTCGGAGCCGTACGGGGCCCTGGTGAAGGACTTCGGTGGCTCACAGAAACCCGACTCTAGCTCCGGTGGGAGCTTCGGTCTCGGGAAGACTGTCCTCTGGGCGTTCTCCGGGGTGTCGACGGTCCTGTTCAACTCCGTCCCACACCAGCCCGAGTCGGATCACGAGCCACCACGACTCGTCGGACGGAGTATTCTCCCGGCACACGAACATCGGACCCCGGAGCGGACGTTCACCAACCACGGGTGGTTCGGGGAAGACGACGAGGAGGAGATCGAGCGACTCGGTCGCCCCCCGTCCCTGTGGGACGACGACGGCGCGGCGAGTGACCTCGCCGAGTCGCTGTGTGTCGACCGGCCCTCGGACCGTCCGGGGACGAGCATCGGTGTCGTCGGCTTCCGTGTCCCGGGTGAAGACCTCCAGCCGGACCCGTCGGAACTCTCCGCGCAGTTCCGCCACGCTGCGGTGAAACACTTCTGGCCGGCGATGGTGCGCGACGAACTCGAAGTGTTCGTCCGGACACCGGACGGCGGGCAGACACAGGTGACGTACGACGACGCACCGGGGGTGCGGCCGTTCGTGGAGTGCTACGACGCGGCGTTCGCCGACCACGACTCGGAGTTGTCCGCTCCCGGTGAGATCGGTGCGACGACGGTCGAGGTGACCGTTCCCGCGGAGAACGGCGAGGTCGTCGACGACCCGACACCGGAGTACGAGACGGAGTGTGACCTGATCGTCCGTCGACTGTCTCCGACCGACGCGGAGAGTCTCGACGCGGACGACGACTCGGCACTGAGCCGGAACACAGTCGCCAGACTCCGCGGCGCACAGATGATCGTCGACTACGTGGACGAGAGTAGTCTCGGCGACCGTGCGAGCGACTTCGTCGCGGTTCTCGTCTGTGGAGAGGCACAGGCCGCTCCCGGGACGGAGCCGAGCGACGAACAGCGGGCACTAGAGCAGTTCCTCAAGCGGTCGGAACCGACACAACACGACGAGTGGAAGGGATCGAAGAACGACTACCTCAAGAAGTTCTACTCGGGGACTATCGTGAAAGAGGTCGCCGCACTCGCCGGCGACCGACTCGAAGCGGCACTGGCAGAACTGGTCAGAGAGGAGGTCGAGTCCGGGGACAGCGTTCCGGACATGGACGACGTGGCACCAGTGACCGAGGGCCGGGACACGAACGAGAACGGTGGTGGCAAGTCCGCAATCGAGTGGGACGAGAGGCCAGAGACGGAGTTCGACGGCAGACGGTGGACGTTCAGCGGAGAGGGTGGCCCCCGCGACGACGACCACGGCGAGTGGACGGTCGCACTGGAGCTCGTCCGGCTCGACTCGGACGAGTCGACCTCCGACGCGATCCCCGTCGACTCCGTCACCCCCCAGACGGCCGGTGTCGGGTTCTCGACCGACGGCGACGGCGTCGAACTCGACGTTCCGGCGGACACGGACACCGTCGCATTCGAGGGTGAGTCCGAGCCAGTCGTCGGGGAGGGTGTCTCCGTCTCGGAGGCGTTCGAACTCGGGCTGATCACGCAGGCGAAACTGCGCGTCTCGGCCGAGGTGTCGACGGGAGGTGGTGAGTGATGCCAGCGAACACCAGACGAGCGAGTGCGGCCGACGAGTCGATGCCGTACAGGTACGACGACGGCGTCGATCTCGGTGTCACCGGGTTCTCCTTCGACGGCGGCGAGGCGGGGTCACCCGACTACGACGACCGAGTTCTCCCGCTCCACGAGTACGGTCCGTGGGAGGTCGTCGAGATCGACGTGTCGGTGACACTCGACCCGTCGGTCGCCCGTGTCTTCCCGGACGACGAGGGACCACCGTTCCCCGCCGAGCCAGTCGTCGTCGTGGACTGTGAGGAGACCCAGACCCGGTACGCGGTGTCTGTCGGCGACGACCACCCGCCGGTCGAACTGGAGACGTTCGAGACGACGGTCGAGCTCGAACGCGACCTGTTCCGTGGGACGGTTCGTCTCACCCCCCGACTCGTGCGGACGGAGCCGTGTGCCAGTGGTCTCCCGTACGCACCCAACGAGGGGATGCGCGTCGCCGGCGGCGGAGGGTGGACGGTCCGTGTCGACGATCCGCCCGAGGACCACGACGGGTTCCCGTTCGTCTACCGGGACTTCTCACAGGAGAGCATGCCGCCGGTCGAACTCGCCCACTCGCTGAGTAGACACCCGGAAGAGAAGATGATGATCAACGACCAGCACGAGGGTATCGTCGACGTGATGCAGAGTGGCCTGACTTCGGGGTTCCGACCGAATCTCAAGCGGTTCCTCAAGGCCGACTTCGGGGTGATGCTGTGGGTCCAGTTGGTTCTCTGGACTGGGACGACCGTCGCCGAGACGGGAACGACAGAGTTCGACTGGCAAGCGGGTGTCGTACAGGAACTCGCCACACACGAGTTCGGAGATCACCTCTTCGACTCCGACGCCGACTACGACACCGTCGAACGGGAACTCGGGAGGCGAGTCGACGACCCGTCCGAACTCCGCGACTTCGTCGGCGACCTCTTCGAGGCTGCACAGCTGTACACCGAGTACGGTCGACAACTGGAACGCTTCGTCGACCGGGAGGCCCCGTGATGTCGGAGATCAGCGTCCTCTCGGAGGCGGGCCGCGACTTGGTGGTCGAAGACGACGCGTTCCCGAGTGATCCCGAGGCCGACCCACCCCGGGAGGAACTCGAGCGCCACGTCCAGACTCTCGAAGTTGCTTCGGACGTGGAACTCGATCTGGCCCGTCTCCACGAGGCCGTCGAACGAGCGCTCGGCGTGTTCGATACCGGTCGACAGGAACAGCGGACGTCTCTCGACTCGGCTCTCGCTCCCGTGTTCCACCAGTGTCTCGACGTTCCGACGCGGGTCGCGTCGCACATCGGGTTCTGGCAGTACCTCGCGCTGTTCGAGTTCTCTCACCTGATCGACGCACGCTGGGGCGGCCGCGACGGGATCGACGTCGAAGAGAAGTACCTCGGGACACAGAAGGACTTGTACTCGAACCACGTGGCTCGTCTGTGGTGGGGTGCAGAACTCACCTTCGACGGTGACGACTACCTCGCCACACACCGCCTGTTCGAGAGGCAGCGACTCGTCAACTACGTTCTCGACAGTTCGTTCCGGCGGTACAGACCGGCTGCAATCGCATTCGCGGAGACCCTGTGGACGGAACAGAGTAGCACCATCGACGCGGTGGCTAGCCGGTTCAACGACTCGCTGTCGACGATCCAACTGGAGACGCGGTCGAGAACGGAGGTACGGAACCAGCTCGAGAAGATCAGAGAGCACGTCGGCTGAGGTTCGGGAGCTCTCGGAGAGGTCGACGCTCGCGCGACTGTATCCCGTGTGTACGCTCCGCACTCGGCGTAAGCGGGTGGATCTGTGTCGTCATCGAGTGCCGTCGTCCGGGGAAGTTCCTCCCGAACCCTTCGTACTCCGGAGCGGTCAGTCGGGAAGTTCGTCCATCAGACGCTCGGCGATCTCGAGACACGCTTCCTCGGTCTGTTCGGGACAGTCGCGCTTCTCCACGAAGCCGTCGTGTTCCCACTGTTCGCCCTCTCTGACGTACCGTTCCACCTGCACACCTTCGAACGACGGGGGGAGGGTCAGTTCCAGTCGTTCGTCGTCTCTCTCGTGGACCCAGCGGCGTGCGACGATGTTCCCACCAGTCGAACTGACGGCCCCTCCGACCCATCCCTCTGGTACGCTCACGGGTGAGGTGTCCGTCGGCTCTGCGAACGCCGTGTCACTAGTATTCACGCCTGAATATTGTGAGTTTAGGGTCATAAGCCTTCCGACGGTCACGCCACTCCCTCGAGCATCGTGCGAGAGGGAAGTGGGTGTGGTTGCCGTCGCCGTGACCGTGACCAGTTCGACGAACGTCCGTCGGTGGAATCAGGCACC
>CAKZQY010000185.1 GCA_937142015.1 uncultured Halobacteria archaeon | reverse complement strand
TGCCGTCGTCACCCTCGATTCACTCCTCACCAGTGTCGTTCACGGAGACGTTCTGGAGGGTCCAGTTGCCGTCGTCACCCTCGATTCCCTCCTCGCCGGTGTCGTTCACGGAGACCTGCTGGAGCGTCCAGTTGCCAGTCGAGTCGTCTGCGTAGATACCTTTACCTTCCGTACCGTTCACGGAGACGTTCTGGAGCGTCCAGTTCCCAGCCGCATCATCTGCGGCTGTTCCGTCGTTCTGCACGTCCTCGATAGAGACGTTCTGGAGGCTCCAGTTGCCAGTCGAGTCGTCCGCGCCGATAGCATCCGTCTGCGTGTCGACGATACGGAGGTTGTCGAGGGTCACTGCGCCAGTGGCGTTGTCCGCGGCGATTGCCACCCCCTCTGTCGTCGACTGTTCCGTCCCCGCGTCGGTGACCCGCGTGTCACGAACGGTCCAGTTGCCGGTGGCGTTCGTCGCGTCGAGTCCGCGCGTCACGTTCTCGGCAGTCAGGTTCCCAACTGTCCAGTCGCCAGTACTCGTAGAGGCGTTCACCGCTGCGAACAGCACGTCGGTGGCGGTGACGTTCTCGATTGTCCAGCTGCCGTTCGTCCCAATCGCTGTCACGGGGGCCGTCGCGTTTCGCACCGTCGTGTCCCGCAGGAGCCAGTCGCCGGTCGCGTTCGTCGCGTCTACGACTGTCTCGGTGTCGTTCGTGTGTAGGGCGGTGACGGTCCAGTTGCCGGTCGACGCTGTCGCGTTCACTACAGGGTCTGTGCTCGCGTCGGTGACGTTCACCGACTCGACTGTCCAGTTGCCGGTCGAGTCCGTGGCGTTCACTCCGTCCGCGCCGAGACTGTCGACTACCGTGTCTCGGAGTATCCAGTTGCCGCTCGACTCGGCTGTGACGACTGCCGACTCGACGTGATTCCGCAGTTCTGTCTCCCGAACTGTCCAGTCTCCGGTCGCACCCGTGGTGACGATGCCGTGAGTACCACCGTCCGTGACAACGTTCTCGACTGTCCAGTTGCCGGTCGAATCTGCTGTGTCCACGGCTATCCCACTCTCGCCGGGTTCGATTGTCGTCTCTCGAACGGTCCAGTTGCCGTCGACACCTGTCGCGTCGATACCGACTTCGTAGCCCGTGATCGTGCCACCGACGATTGTCGCTGCAATAGGATCACTGTCTTCGTTGAGAATAATAGCAGCCGGCCCGCCCCCATCGTTGTTCTCTAGTGTCACCCCCACGTCGAACGCCAACGTGACGTTATCGAAAACGTCGATTTCGTCGTCGACACTGCTATCGTACGTCCCCGGACGTACCTCGACTCTGTCACCGTCTGTGGCATTGTTGAGAGCCTCTTGAATCGTGTCGTAGTCTCCAACCCCAGCCGCCGGATCGACGACGATGTCGGGAAGTTTCACCGGGTCGGCTCCCGCTGCGCCGGCGTCGCTCGGCACGCTCGTCAGGTGGCTCGCGCAGTCGACGTTGCCGACACAGTCGCCGGTCGCCGAGCCGTTCGAGCTCACTGTCGGCGGGTTTCCGTCGTTCCAGAGGTTGTCGGTCGCGTCGACCGTCTGGGTCGCGTCGGTGGCGTTCAGTCCGACGCTCCCGTACCCGAGGAGTGCGCTCCCGTTCACCGACCACGTCCCGGCAGCCGCGGTGGCGTTCACCGCCGTCGTGGTGACATCGTCGACCACAGTGTCACGGATCGTCCAGTCGCCAGTCGACGCTACTGCCGTGATCCCCGTAGCGGTGGCCCGGAGTGTGACGTTCGTGACGATCCAGTTCCCGTCCGATTGCGACGCGTTGACCCCGTGGCTGGCGGTGTCGCGGACTGTCAGATTCCGTAGCGTCACGTTCCCGGTCGTCCCGTTGCCGGCGACGCCGACCGCGAACTCCCGGACTGTTCCGCCGTCGACTGTGAGATTCGCGTCGCCGACGACTTCGATGCCGACGGACTCTGCCGTTGTCGCCCCGCTCAACACTGCGTTCGACGCGAGCGAGAGTGTCGTGTTCTGTGCGACGGTGACACTCTCCTCGTAGGTCCCGTTGGCGACGGCGATCACGCTGCCCGGAGGTGTCTGTTCGACCGCGGTCTGGATCGAGGTGAAGTCGGCACCGCCGCTGTCGTCGACCGTCGCCATCGCTGTGACGGTCGCTGTCTCGTTCGAGACGGCTCCGGCCGCGTTGCCCGCGGCGTCTGTCGCCGTCGTGAGTTCCACCGTGACTGCGCCCGCCGGGAACGACAACGGCGTCCGGTAGCTGTACTCGCCGTTCGGGAGTCTGACCTCCTCGAACGCCTCGCGTTCCCGCGCTTCGAGCGGTCCCGGGCCGTCGACGTTCACTTCTAACGCCGCCAACGGCTCGTCGCTGGTGACGTTCACCGTCGCTGCGCTACCGAGTTCGTCGACGACGGCGACCGACACTGTCGGCCCGGTCTCGTCTGGCTCGGTCGCGCCGACGAACGGGGCGACGACGCCGCGGCGGTTGTGTGGCACTGTCACGCCGATCTCGTCGTCGATGGCCTGCTGTGTCGAGTCGAGGAACACCCACGTGTCGGTGTCACCGTCGTACTGTCCCACACCGCCCGTGGACTCGTCGAACCCGGTCTCTGTCACGTCCGCCTGCGTGTACGCGAATCTCGCTTCGAACACCGGGTCGCCGCCAGTCGTGTTCCGGACGTCGAGTCCGCTGTCCGTGAGATTCGCCGCTCCGTCGGGATCGAGCGGGAGTGTCGCGGCTGCTGCGACCGAGACGTTGCGCGCGGTGAACGAGAGATTCGCCACGTCACCGGGCGGTTCTCCGCTCGGACTGGTCGTGCCCGCGTTGCCGACGGTGAGGTTCTCCACTGTCAGGTTACCGGTGTCGCGCACGGAGACGACGGCCGGCGTCCGCACCGTCACCGGGCTGGCGAGGCCGACGTCGTCGTCCACCTCGATCTCCGTCTCGCCGACTGTGACCGTCCGGAACGAGTCGTTCGGTCTCGTCGTGACGAGATTCCCGTCTTCCGTCACGAACGCGTAGGCCGCCCGCCCGTCACCGTCGAGGTCGACCGCCGTCGGAGCGGTCTTCGCCACGTCGAAGTCACTAATCTGTTCGACGGTTCCCTCTCCGTCGAACAGCTGCAGTTGTGGCTCCTCACCGCCGCTCACGCGAGGAGAGACGAACGTCCCGTTGCGCAGTGTCGGCTCACCGAAGCCGATCTGGTCGTTTGCCCCCCACGTGGTGTCGGTCGAGAGTTCGGTGTCTGTTCCCGTCTCGCCGTCGACAGCCCTGAGTCCACTGGAGGTGGTGATGTACACTACGTCGCGCTCGTTGTCGCCGGTCACGTCGAACGCACCGACGACGAACTGGACATCTTTGTCGGTGCTGATCGACTTCGGGCCCCCTGTCTCGTCGGAATCGACTCGATACAACACCCCGTTCCCGTTAGCGAACACCACGTCGGGATTGCCGTCTCCGTCCCAGTCGGTGACGGCGAGTTTCGACTTGCCCGTGCGGGGCGACGTGCCGAGGTCGTTTGCCCCGACGAACGTCGTCGTCTGGCCGCTCGCGTCGACGACTCCGAGGTTGCCGTCGTCGTCGACGTACGGCACCTCCACGGCGTCGTCACCGTCGAGGAACGCCGGCGGGCCGATCACGGCGGCGTCGGTCACGTCGTAGTCTGTCACCGCCTCTGTCCGCGGCGTGACCGACTTCAGTTGTCCGTCACTGCTGTCGACGTACACCAGCAGCTCCGGGGGGACCGCCCGCGTGATCGGGGTAAGACTGCTGTTCGACACAGTGACGATACTGCTCCGGCGGGAGGTGATCGGCGCTGTCGTCGTGTCACGGACAGTGACGTTCTCCAGTGAGACGTTTGCGCTGTCGCGGACGAACACTCCAGAACCGTTCGCCGCTCTCACTGTGAGGTTCCGAACTACCTCTCCGACCGCCGGACTCCCGGCCCCGGTGCCGATCACGACGCCGTGGCTGGCGGTCTGATCGACTGTGCCGCCGTCGACGGTCGTCGCAGCGGCAGAGATGTCGAGCCCGACCCCGGAGACGTTCTCGACAGTGTTGTTCACTACGGTCGTGTTCTCCGCGTTCGAGCCGGCTCTGATGCCAGCGACCGGCGTGCTGCCTCCCGTGTGACCGGTCACGTTCTCGACGACGTTGCCACGAACGACGACGGATCCCGTCTCGAAGACGGCAATTCCGGTCGGTCCGACGCCGTTAAGATGGTTGTCGGTGATGGTGACGTTCTTCTCCGCGAATGACAGTGACTCCACTCTGATTCCCGCGACCGACTCTCTGAGACTCTCCGTGATCGAGTTGTCGGCGACCAGAACGTCAGTGGAGTCGAGCACGTCGACACCGCCCGCAACCGACGTGAGTTCGTTGTCGGTGACGAGTACGCCGTCGGTGTCAGTCACAGAGATGGCCGAATCGGTCGTCTGCCGGACAGTTGTCTCGGAGACGCGAACGTCGGACGCGAGGCTCGTGTGGACACCCACATCGTACTGTTCGACGACGACGTTGGAGACGGAGACGTCCGTCGCTCCGTCGACGTAGATTCCGACGCGGTCTTCTCCCAGCGGGTCGACAGAGAGTCCGCTCGGCGTGGTAGTTGCGGTCGGCGTCGTCTCCGACTTCTCGCCGGCGATCAACGCGAAGCCGTTGCCGCGGAGTCGAACGTCGTCGGCTGTCACCCAGATCAGTGGGTCGTCGTTCGTGCTCGTGACGTTCTGTGTGAGCTCGTAACAGCCGGAGCTGCTAATTTCGACGCCGTTTCCGTCCCCGAGGGTTCCCAGCGGTGTACACTCTGTCGCGGCGGTCGCGCCGGCGGAAGCTGCCGGTCCTCCAGCGTGTGTCTCACTGCCGAGCCCTCCGCCTGCGAACGCACTCTCCCCGCCCGCAGGGACGGCGACGAACGGCGTGATCGTCGCCGTCACGGTGAGCCACGCGACGAGGACGACGAGTCCGCGTCGCCGTGACGCCGCTGTCTCGTCTGTCGAGCGCCGTCCCCGGCTCGAATCGCCGTCCCTGTCGCTCACGGGGAGCCACCCCGCCGAGCGCGGGTCGGTGTGGTCTCCAGTCGCCCGACGGGACAGCCTCGCAGCTGCCCGCAGTCCCGGTACCCCCGTCGTCGTCTGGCCCGCTCCCCCAGTTCGGGCCGTCGAGTGCGCGTCCGCAGCATGAGGACCAACAGTCCTGTGCTGCACAATGGAACAGTCCCACATAAAGCCGGTGGCAGACGCAGAGAGTCGAGTGATCCGGGTGTCGTCGCGGTGATCACCCGCCGAGTGGCGGTGGGACGGGTCACTCGGTCGGAACGCACGGAAAAATATATCTCTCCGTCGCCCCCGACTGTAGGTAGACAGATGTCCGACCACAGTCCCACCGTGTTGGTCGTCGACGACGAGCAGCAGGTCGCCGACGCCTACGCGCTCCGGCTCCAGATGGAGTACGACGACATTCGCAAGGCGTACGGCGGCAAGGAGGCACTCGAGACGGTCGACGAGGGCGTCGACGTCGTCTTACTCGACCGTCGGATGCCGGACTACTCCGGCGGCGAAGTGCTGGAGAAGATGCGCGAGCGCGGGCTGGACTGCTCCGTGATCATGGTCACGGCGGTCGATCCCGACTTCGACATCGTCGAGATGCCGTTCGACGACTACCTCTGTAAGCCGGTCGAGAAGGAGGCGCTGTTCGACGCGATCGAACAGCAGTTGGCCGAACAGGAGTACGACGACGACCTCCAAGACTACTTCAGCGTCGTCTCGAAGATCGGCGTCTTGGAGTCACAGAAGCCCTCCTACGAGCTGGAAGACCACGAGGAGTACCAGCGACTCAAAGAGCGCGCCGAAGAACTCCGCGGCGACCTCGACGAGACCGTGCAGGGCTTCGACGACATGGAGTCCGCGTTCATGACTATCGACCGGAACTGACGACACCCGGTGGGACTCGTCGAGTTGCGGACTGGTCCCCGCCGTCTCCCTGCCCACTGCCGGTGTCTCGTCTGCTCCCCGAGTGCCGTCCGTTCTCCGCTCTCTGCGGTCGATTCGTGCGCTTCGTCCGTCGAGTGTCGTGTCACGGCTGACCGAGCGCCGTGTTCCGACAGTCGTGACGGCGACAGCGACGGCACCACTACAGCGATGGCACCACCGGGAGTCGAACAGCACAACACATATTCGCGTCCCGCACTAACTGTCCCGTATGACGTTCCAGTCAGAGAGCGAGCAGGAGGGCGACGTCGCCGCCCGCGTCGACCGAGCGATCGAGGAGAACGACGTGGTGTTGTTCATGAAGGGGAACCGGCTGATGCCCCAGTGTGGGTACTCGAAGCGAGCGCTCCAGCTGATCGCTCAGTACGTCGAGGAGTTCGAGACAGTCGACGTGTTGCCCGCCCTCGACGAGTATCGGGCGGCGCTCTCGGACCACAGCGAGTGGGAGACGATCCCGCAGACGTTCGTCGACGGGGAGTTCGTCGGCGGCAGCGACGTACTCGCGGAACTGGACGAGCGTGGCGAACTCGAAGCCACCCTGACGGGTGAGTGACCGCCGGACGGCCGGCAGTCACACCCGGCGTCGGGCGAGAGGAGCCCATAAGACGCTGGGCCACGTACAGTCTCACGAGAGCACCCGCCGTGAACGGCCCCGGACTCGGGGCCGGGCCGTCCACGGAGCGACTCCCCCCAATCCACCATGTCAGGCCGTGTATTCCGACTCCACTCGACGCTCGAACTGCCGCTGGAAGACGTTCACGAACACTTCGACTCCGACCCGGATCTGCCGGACGGGGTCGCGGACGTCGACGTATCGCGCCGCAACAACACGCTCATCCTCCGCGCTGTCGCGGAGAACGACGACGAGATCAGTAAGTACACTCCCACTGCACAGCTGAAGGCCAGCGTCTCGGAGACTCGTGTCTACGAGGAGGAACCACCCAAGCCGGGCGGCGGCTGGATGCAGGAGGAAGAAGAGGAGATCCCCTCCGAACTCGTGGAGTTCGCCTGTTTCAAGGGTGACCGCGAGACGGTGCTCCAGAACACCGCGCTCCAGTACCCGATGTTCCTCGTGCTGAAAGAGATCGCGCTGCTGTCCGAGAAAGGGACGCTCACCGCGATCACCGAGGAAGACGGCGAACTCACCGCGACGCGAATCGTCGAGGGCGAAGCCCGTCCCGCCAGTGTCGAAGTCGTCGAGTCGCCCGCCAACGGCGAGAACGGCGAGAGCGGTGTCGACTGGCGCGACAACGACTTCATCAGCAGCTGACGCCGACGACTCGGGCGACGCGAATCGCTGCTGTCCTTCTGCGCGAACGACGTGACCGCTCGGTAGCTCGCTGACCAACCTTCGTGAGAGTCGGTGCTGTGTGTAGAATGCGGAGTGCTATTTGTATCGTGGCTTGCTAATGTTTTAGCTGATAGCAGGCACTAAGCCCCCACCCTCAAGGAGCGAACGGAGTGAGCGAGTAGGGTGAGGATACAGCGTCCCTAGAAATCAGAGATTTCTGGTGTGCAGACGAATCGCAGACCGATTCGTCGACGCCGTCATGATCTGCGTTTCACACTCTCCGTGATCTCTCCACAATCCCTCATCGAAACTCTTATCTTACAAAAAGTGTCAAAACTCGGTATGGACAGGGACGAGATCGAAGCCCCCGAAGCTATCGAG
>CAKZQY010000184.1 GCA_937142015.1 uncultured Halobacteria archaeon | reverse complement strand
CGACGGAACTCACCAGTCCTCGGGCGACGGAACTCACCAGTCCTCGGGCGACGGATCGTCGTCTCCGGCAGCCAGCGCGGTCACGTAGCGACCGACGTGGTCGTCCATCCGGCGTTTGAATCCCGCACGCCGGGCGAGTCGGTCGAGTTCGCGGGAGACGTACGTGCCGTACTGGACTGCCTTCTTGTCGGCCGTCCGGACAGTGTCGGGAACCAGTCCGTCGGCTGCGCGACGGAGCGCAATCTTCCGTTCCGTCTCCGTCGCCAACAGCGACCCCGGCAGTCGGAGCGCGGCAGCGACGACATCGTCGTGTAACAGCGGCGTGACGGGTTCCACGCCGGCGGCGCGGAGCGTCGCCACGTCGCGCGGCAGCTGGTCGGGCAGTGACAACACCACCTCGCGGCGCGCCCCGCGAACTGTGTCGGCCGCGACGCGGTCGTCGTCGTCGGGATCGACGAGCTTGGCGTAGCCGCCGAACAGCTCGTCTGCGCCTTGACCGACTGCGAGGTGATCGTAGCCGTCCGCGGCGGCACGCTCGGCGACACAGAACAGCGGGACGGCGATACTCACGTCCATCGGATTCGACCGCCCGGTGGCGTCGACGACCAGCGGCACGACCCGACGGAGGTCCGCGTGTGTAATCTCGACGACTGTCAGATCCGCCGCTCGACCCATCGCGGCTGCCGCGTCGCGGGCGGCGGCTACGTCGTGACAGCCCTCGAAGCCGGCGACGTACAGCGGCGCGTCCGGCAACCCCGCGGCGACGACTGCCGAGTCGACACCGCCGGAGAACGCGACCGCGACTGACTCTGCCGTGGCGTCGCTAGGTGGTGTGGGGGTGGCTGGCTCGGCTGTCGGCTCTGTGCCAGACAGAGCTTCGCTAGCCAGCTCTGCGTCAGACAGAGCCTCGCTCGCCAGTTCTGTGTCAGACAGCGCCTCGCTCGTCGGCGCGACGCCAGACAGCACCTGCTCACGTACCGCTCGCTCGACGGTCTCCAGCGCGGCCGACGGGTCGGCCGCCTCGGGAGCCGGGAGCGACCAGACGCGCTCTGCTGTCTCCGGGTCTGCACCCAGCGGGAGTCGGTGACCTGCGGGCAGCAGTGCTGGCTCCGCCACCGCCGTCGGGTCGAACGCCCACCGACTCGGTTCGGACTGATCGACGTACACCGGTCGCCGACCGAGCACGTCCCGAACGAGTACACCGTCGAGGAGCCCTGCGAACCCTGCCGTTCCCGGGAGTGGGTCGCCGTCTGCGAGCGCGGCCCGTACCGTCTCGGGGTCTGCGCCGTCGAGTCGCTCTTCGTTCCCACCCACTTCGTTGGCGCTCGCCCTGTCACCACTCACTCGCCTGTCGTCGCTACTCACTCCGTCACCACTCACTCGCCTGTCGTCGCTGCTCACTCCGTCACCACTCACTCGCCTGTCGTCGCCGGTCGGCTGCTCGCTCGGGGGACGGTCGTCGTCAGTCACAGTAGCTCCGCGATGCGGCGTCGGACCCGGCGCTTGGCTCCGCCGGCGGCCTGTCGGAAGGAGACGTGCCACGGCGTCTTGCTGCCGACGACGCTTGTCCGGCCGTCACGAATCGCGTCGAGGACGGCGGCGGCAGAGCGCTCGTCGGTGCCGATCTGTGTGACGGCCTGACCGACCATCTCGGAGACGTGGGCGTCGCTCCCGGCGACGGAGGGGATGTCGTGTTCGACGGCGAACGCCTCGGCCTGACGGTTCCCGCGTCCGGTGAGCAGTCTGGAATTGAACACCTCTATCGCGTCGGCGGCGGCCAACTGCTCCTCTGTGACGTGGGCGGCAACGCCGTGGCGCGACTTCTGGTAGGCGTGTGGGACGACTGCGAGCCCACCGGCGTCGTGAATCCGATCGAGTGTCTCGTCGAACGAGAGCCCGGCCGGCACCGGCTCCTCGATCCCGAGTCCGAGAACGTGACCCGCAGCACTCGTCACTTCCGTGCCGACGATGCCGACGATCCCGTAGTCGGCGGCCAACTCGGCCGCTCTGCGGCTGGCTGCGATCTCGTCGTGGTCCGTCACCGCGAGCACGTCCAGCCCGACGGCCGCGGCCTGTTCGACCAGCATCGACACCGGGTCGCGGCCGTCGTGTGACAGCTCTGAGTGACAGTGCAACTCGGCGGCTAACACGTCGCTACCTTCGTGTGGCGATCAAAAAAGCCGTCCGGTCGACGACGGAAGTCTGGTCGACTGCGGAACGCGGACACCTCGTGTCCGGTCGGCTGTGGAGCGTGGACCTCGCGGTATCAAACCGTTTATACTGTCGCCGCGGAAACGTCGGGTAGAAATGCCGCGCGAACAGAAGGAGGTACGACAGCTCCAGGAGGGCAGCTACGTGATGATGGACAGCACACCGTGTGAGATCGACGCCTACAGCACGGCGAAGCCGGGTAAACACGGCAGCGCGAAGGCCCGCATCGAGGGGAAGGGTGTGTTCGACGGGCAAAAGCGGACGCTGTCCCAGCCGGTGGACGCGAAGATCTGGGTGCCGATCATCGAGCGCAAACAGGGACAGGTCGTCTCCGTCTCCGACGGCGAGGTGCAGGTGATGGACCTAGACACCTACGACACGTTCACGATGCTGGTGCCGGAGGGTGAGTCGTTCGAGGCGGACCAGAACATCGAGTTCCTCGAGTACGAGGGCCAGCGCAAAGTCGTCGGATGACGTTCCCGGGCGCGACGACCGAGCGGGAGTCGGCTGCCTACGTCGTCGTCGGCGCACCACTGGACGCGACGACGACGTTCCAACCCGGTACCCGCTTCGGTCCGGATCGCGTCCGCCGGTTCGCCGAGACGTTCGACGACTACGACCACCACACGGGTCGCTCCTTCTCCGCGTGTGGCGTCCACGACGCTGGTGACGTGTCGCCGTGGGACGACGTCGGCGCGTATCTGGACCACCTGACTGCCGAACTCCGTGCCGTCACCATCGACGACGCTGTGCCGGTCACGATTGGCGGTGAACACACTGTCTCGTGGGCCGGCGTGCGCGCGACTGAACCCGACACGTTCGTCGCTCTCGACGCTCACCTCGACCTCCGCGACGCCTACGACGGGAACCCGCGCAACCACGCCTGTGTCACGCGACGGATTCTCGACGGGCTGGCGGAAGACGAGGCGAGAGGGTCTGCGTTCCACACTGTCGAGGAGGTGGTGATCCTCGGTGCGCGCACTGGCTCGCCGGAAGAGTGGGAACGCGCCGAGCAGACGGACGTGACCGTGGTTCCGCCCGACGAGGTCCCAGACTGGGAACCCTCCTTCTCGGGGAACGCCTACCTCTCGGTGGACATCGACGGTGCCGATCCCGGGTTCGCGCCCGGCACTGGCACGATGGAGCCGTTCGGGCTCCTCCCACGGGAGATGCACGACGTCGTCCGCCGTGTCGCTCCCCACTGTGTCGGTGTCGACGCTGTGGAGGTGAACGACCGTGACGACGGCCAAGCTGCCGCGCTCGCTGGAAAACTCCTCCGCGCGTTCGTCTACGCGCACGCTGGTACTGCCGACGACGGGTGACTCTGCTCCTAGGTGGTGAACAGCATCGAACACGCTGACGGGTGCGAGTCAGTAGAGGCTCGTGTCGCTTACCGATACGTCTCGTGGGAGACACCGGGAATCGTCCCGAAGTGCCTGTCACCAGCGAGAACAGGCTCGTCACGCTCTAGCGCGGTCGCAGCGACTGCCGCGTCGGCTTTCCCGATTCCCGCCCCCTCACTATCGTCTGTGTCGGCGATCCGCTCACCCAGCAGCCGTCCAGCACGGCGAGCGATACTCGGTGTCGTCTCAACTACCGGGTAGGGGTCGAGTGCAGCTTCCACCCTCTGACGCTCGTTGCGGGTGTTCGGTACTTTGCCGACACCGATGTACAGCTCCAGAACAGTCACAGGGGGGACAACGAGCGGAACGCTCTCGCTTTCGAGTTCTTCCTGTTTTTCTACAGCTGCGTCAATATTGTCGATGATGTCGAGAAGGAAACTCGTATCTACGATCATTCGAACCGTTCTGCGACTTCGCGGGCTCTGTCCCGGTCTCTCTGGTCGGCGGTCTCGATAGCGTCCCGCATTTTGCTCACCTGCTCCCCGTCGAAGATACCGCGAAGGTCGAGCAGTGACGGACTGCCGACGAGTCGGTCCACGGCGTCGCTGAACGACTCGTCGTCGCGCCTCGTAGCCTCGATCCGCTCGTACACGTCGTCGTCGAGACGAACCTGCTGTGACATCCTCGTCGACAAGGTTGACACTCTACGGTAATCAATATTCGGGTGAACTGCACACGCCCGAAGCCAGTCGGACTGAAGTCGCCGAACCCGAGCGTCGTGAACGTCACCGCGACCGGATCTGTCGCCTGCAGTACGAGAGAGGCTGCAAAACAGTGACCCGACAAGCGGAACAGAACCGCGAGAAGCCCCGACAGACGTGGCTGGCGAAGAGACGACACTCGCCGATCTCCGAGAACAGACGTTCTCCGGCGACGCCGCCCCGACAGATCCGAGTGTGCTGAACGAGGACGCGGACGGGACCCGGACACTCGACGAACTGTTCTGATACTGTCGGTCTCGCTACTCCGTCGGCGGCTCGTCGCGGCCTTCGATCCACGTCTCGTGGAGGTCGACCCAGACCACACCGTTGGGAGCCGTCTCGTCGCGTCGGAACAGTGCGGTCGAACGCCGCCCGGACCACTCCCCGTCGCGTCGTTGCCACTCCTCGTAGGTGAGCTGACAGTAGTCGTCGGTCGTCGTCAGCGCACGGAGATCCCGAATCTCGATGCGGAACGGCGGCTCCGAGTCGGCGTCGCCGCCGCGAGACGCCCGAATCGATTCGAGCACCGGCTCTCTCGTCGTCTCGGAGCCGTCCGGCGGCACCATTCGGAACGACGCCGACAGCGACGCCTCCGGGTGGTCGAACCCGACAACCGCACCTGCTCCGGCGCTGGTCGACTCACCAGTGTCGGTCTCGTGGGACTCGCTCCCGTCACTCTCGTTCGACTCACCCTCGTCACTCTCGCCCCGGAACCAGCGCTGGAAGAAGGCGTGGAGTTCTCGTACCTCGCGTTTCGCGTCTGCTGTGAGTGTCACGCCTGACGTTCACGCGCAGCCGATTTGAACGCTGTCCCCGTTGGCGCTCACCTGCCACGTTCGCCACCCATGCCGTGACAGAGACACACCGCCCCTGCCGTGACAGAGACACACCGCCCCTGCCGT
>CAKZQY010000183.1 GCA_937142015.1 uncultured Halobacteria archaeon | reverse complement strand
GACGACGAGCATCACACTCCCCATCCCGAGTGCGTAGCTGACGGCGACGGTCGCGCCAGCCAGCGGCCCGACGGAGGCTCCCTGTAGTACGACAGCGAGGAACAGCGGAGCTGTACACCCCGCCGCCGCGACGGCGTACAACACGCCGAACAGGAAGATGCCGCCGAGTGACCGCCGTCGCTCCGGGAGCTGGACGAGCGTGCCGCTCGGCTTCCACCCGGCCGCCATCGCCAGTCCGCCGACGACGAACACGCTGCCGACGACGAGCTCGAACACTGCCACGTCCGACAGCGCGCTCGCTCCCAACACCACTGCCGTGCCGGCGAGGAGCACGTAGACCAACACCATCCCGAGGCTCGCAACCCCGCCGATCACGAGCGCTCTGGCTGTCGGCTGTCGAACTCGCTCGATCAGCGTCGCGTCGGCTGTCGGTGTGGACGCGGGGGTCACACCCTCGGTGTCTGTGGCTGTCGACCGCTCCGTTCCCCCGCTCGTGGACGTGCCCGCGGCGCTGTTCCTCGTTGCACTTCTGGGACTGTTCGCCGTTGCACTTCCGGCACTGTTCGCGGTCGTGCCCGCGGCACTGTCGGTCGTCGTGCTAGCGGCCGTGTCTGTCGTCGTCACTGCGGTCGCGTCCGCCGCCGCAGTCGCCTGACTGCTGGGAGCGCCGCTCCTCCCGCTCGTCGCCGCTTCGCCGAGGAAGTACGACAGGTACCCCGGCAACAGCGGGAACGCGCAGGGAGCGAAGAACGTCGCCAGTCCGGCGGAGAACGCCAGCGGAAGCAGGGACCCGAGTGAGAGCCCGGCCATGGTCACTCCTCCGAGACGAGCGGGGAGACGAGCGCGTCGAACCCGTCGAACGTCCGTGCGCGGATCTGTGCGCCGTCCTCGCCCGCGGGCTCCCCGTCGCTGTCGAACAACAGGTTCGTCGGGTAGGAGTTGGCGTCCCACCGCTGGGTCGCCCGCAGGGAGCTGTCCGTCACGACTGGCCACGTCGCGTCGTACTTCTCCCAGAACGACTCGACGACCGCCTGCTCCACCTGCGGTGTGATCGAGACCAAGTGGAACGCGGACTCGTCGTACTCCGCCCGGAGTTTCCGCAGTGCGGGCATCTCCTCCTTGCAGGGACCACACCACGTCGTGAAGAAGTTGAGCAGTGTCACCCTCCCGTCTGGTCTGAGGGTCACTTTCCCGTCTGGCAGGTCACCGCTCGTGACGGCCGACGGAAGTGCGAGCGCTCCCGTCTCTGTCGCAGTTCCCGTTCGACTGCCGCTGGTCGCGCCGTCACCGGCCGTTCCAGTCGTGCCGTCACCGGCCGTTCCGGTCGCGCCGTCGCCGGACCTGTCCGACGTGCCGGTCGTGGGTGCCGTTACGGTCGACCCGTCACCGGAGCCGTCCGACGACTGGGAGACCAACCCAGCACAGCCGGCGGTGCCGACGGAGAGCGCCGCGGCTGCCGCTGTCAACAGTCTGCGTCTCTCTGTGGAGGGCATCGTCGCAGTTTCTGTGAAGCAGCAAACAAAAAACGTACGGCCGTGTTTCACCGACGAGGACGGGCGTCTGCCCTCGCTCGCGTCACAACACTGTCGGTCACGAGCCGGCGAGCCCTGCCTCGACAGAACCGCTGCGACGGATTCACGAACTGATCGATTTTATTGAGCAACCAACGACCGAATTTCGAAGGAGGGGTTAATGACGATGCAGTGTGACGTGCCAGCATGGCAACCGACCTCCCGGGCTCCGTCACCCAGCGACAGGTCAGCACAGACCGTCTGCAGACGAATCTCCTCGTTTCGGGCGACTCGGACGGGACCCCAGTCTGTCTCGTACACGGCAACGTCTCGTCCGCGCGGTTCTGGGCCGAGCTGATGGCCGAGCTGCCAGACGAGTACCGCGTCTTCGCCCCGGACCTGCGCGGGTACGGCGAGTCGGAGACGAAACCGGTCGACGCGACCCGTGGTGTCCGCGACTTCACCGAGGATCTGCGGGCGCTGTTCGACGAACTCGGTGTCGAGACAGTCGCGTTGGTCGGCTGGTCGATCGGGGGTGGCATCGCCATGCAGTACGCCGTCGACCACCCGAAGACGCTGACGGATCTCGTCCTCGTGAGCACGATGTCGCCGTACGGGTTCGGCGGCACGACCCGCGACGGCACGCCGTGTCAGCCCGACTACGCTGGAACGGGCGGTGGTCTCGCCAACGACGAGTTCGTCGAGCGTCTCGCCGATGGGGACACGAGCGCGGCGGCCGATGCCTCGCCACGCTCGGTGATGCACGCCTTCTACGTCGGGCCGGACCACGAGTTCGACCCCGACGTTGCCGACGACTACGTGGCGGCGATGTGTACGACGGTCGTCGGCGACGAGAACTACCCCGGCGACGCGGAGCCCTCCGAGAACTGGCCGGGCGTCGCACCCGGTGAACACGGCGTTCTCAACGCGATCTCGCCGAAGTACTTCGACACGTCCGCACTGGCCGACGTCGATCCGAAGCCACCAGTGCTATGGGTCCGGGGGGACGCCGACCAGATCGTCTCGGACACCTCGTTTTTCGACGCTGGATTTCTCGGTCAGGTCGGCGAACTGCCCGACTGGCCGGGTGAGGACGTCTACCCGCCACAGCCGATGAACGACCAGACCCGTGACGTGCTCGAATCGTACGCGGACGACGGGGGTCGGTACACGGAGGAGACGTTCGCCGATGTCGGACACTCCCCGCACATCGAGCGTCCCGAACAGTTCCGGTCGGTGCTGCTCGACTTCCTCGACGACTGAACGAGTTGGCGACTGGACGACGAAACGACGTGGCGACCGAACGGCGAAACGGCTGAACGACGAAACGACGTGGCAACTGAACGGCGAAACGGCTGAACGACGAAACAACGTGGCAACTGAATGGCGAAACGGCTGAACGACGAAACGATAGTCTCCTTCCCGCCGAGACCACACGCGATTCGTTTGCGGCCGTTTCGAAACTGTTTACCTCCGAGTGGCCGTATCAGCGGCTGGAATGAAGATACTCGTCACTGTCAAGGAGGTCGCCGAGGCGGCAGACGACTTCGAGATCGAGGGCGACGACATCGCGGAGCGGTACCTCGAGTACGACCTCAACGAGTGGGACGACTACGCCGTCGAGGCAGCGGTCCAGCTCCAAGAGGCGGGCGAGGACGTAGAGACCGTCTCCGTCACGATCGGCCCAGAGCGCAGCGAGGAGACGATCCGGATGGCGCTCGCGAAGGGGATCGACCGCGCAGTTCGCGTGTGGGACGACGACATCGCCGGGGCCGACCTCGATGTCGCCGCACGCGCTCGCCTCCTCGCGGCCGTCGCCGAGGAGGAAGAGCCGGACCTGATCCTCACGGGTGTGCAGGCGAACGACACCGGGTTCGGCGCGACCGGCGTCGCGCTCGCGGAGGAGCTCGGCTACGAGTGGGCGGCGGTCGTCAACCACCTCGACATGGAGGCCGGCGATCCGGCTGCAGCCGTCCGGAGGGAGTTGGAGGGCGGCGTCGAGGAGTTGACCGAGGTCGACCTGCCGGCAGTGTTGACGATCCAGACGGGGATCAACGAGCCGCGGTACGCCAGCCTCCGCGGAATCAGACGCGCGCAGTCGAAGGAGATCGCTCCGAAGGCGCTGTCGGATCTCGGCGTCGACGAGAGCGTGATCGACTCGCCGATCCGGCGGACTGCGATGTACGAGCCGGAGACGGAGTCGGACGCCACCTACTTCGAGGGCGACCCGGAGGATCAGGCGTCGGAGCTGGCAGACCTCCTCCGTGAGAAGGGGGTGGCACAATGAGCGACGGCGACGTGCTCGCGGTCGCGGACCACCGCCGTGGCGACCTGCGAGACGTGAGCTTCCAGCTGTTGACCGCCGGACGGGAACTCGCCGACGATCTCGGCGGCGACCTCCACGTCGCGGTGATCTCCGGCGACGTCGACAGCTTCGCCGACCAGCTCGCCCGCGAGGGCGTCGACACGATCCACACCGTCTCCGAAGGCGAGGAGTTCAACCACGACGTGTACGTGCAGGCCGTCGAGGCGTTGTTCGACGAGCTCGCCCCGACCGCGCTGCTCGCGCCCAACTCCGTCAACGGTCTCGACTACGTGCCGGCCGTCGCCACGCGGCTCGACGTGCCGCTGACGACCGACGCGGTCGACCTGACGTACGACGAGAGCTTGGAGGTCACCCGCGAGATGTACGGCTCGAAGGTGGAGACGACCGTCGAGGTGACGGCGACCCCGTTCGCGGTCAGCATCCGCGGCGGCGAGTGGCCCGCGGCAGAACCCGGCGGCGACGCCGAGATCGAGTCGTTCCCGTTCGACGTGGACGAGTCCGAAATCGGCTCGCGGGTCACCGGGTTCGAGGAGGTCGGCGGCGGCGACGTCGACATCGGCGACGCGGAGTTCCTCGTCTCCATCGGTCGCGGCATCGAAGAAGAGGAGAACCTGGATCTGATCCGCGATCTGGTCGACGCGACGGACGCGACGCTGTCGTCGTCCCGACCCATCGTCGACAACGGCTGGCTCCCGAAGAACCGACAGGTCGGCCAGTCCGGCAAACAGGTGACTCCCGACGTGTACCTCGCTATCGGGATCAGCGGTGCGGTCCAACACGTCGCCGGAATGAAAGGCAGCGACACCATCGTGGCGATCAACACGGACCCGAACGCACCCATCTTCGACATCGCGGACTACGGCGTCGTCGGTGACCTGTTCGACGTGGTGCCGGCGCTGATCGACGAGTTCGGTGGGTGACTGGCGTTGTAGAGGCCACGGTACCCCGATCCCAGCCTCGTCGCCGCGGTGACGACGAACTGTCTGATAGGCTTTATTTGGGCGTGCGTGGTGGTTCCCCGAGGCGTCGACGTAGTACGTCGCTGGGGTGTCAGCAAGCGGCTGTCAGTAGTACAATTCTATGCACGACTCTATCAGGTCACTGTCCGACGTACCTCCAGTTGCCGCCCTTTCCACGGTTCTCGACGAAGTCGTGTTGCTTGAGCAGTTGGAGGGCGAGCCCGGCGTTGTGTCCACACTCTTCTTCGATTCTGTTCCGGGGGACGTATCCCCCATCAGAAGTCAGTTCCGCGATGGTCTCCTTCACGTCGACGAGTTTCTCGAACACCTCGGAGAGATTGCTCTCCGCGAAGCGTTCTGCCTGCCGTAGTGCCGCTTCAATCCTGATTTGTTGGATACAGCTGGCGGAGTTTGACGCGTGC
>CAKZQY010000182.1 GCA_937142015.1 uncultured Halobacteria archaeon | reverse complement strand
GACGGTCACACGTCGTCGACCCGTCGGACGGTCACACGTCGTCGACCCGTCGGACGGTCACACGTCGTCGACCCGTCGGACAGTCACACGTCGTCGACCCGTCGGACGGTCACACGTCGCCCCCACGAGAGCCTCTCACATTCCCATATCGGAAGCAGGCTCGGGAACGGGGAGTTCGCGTGGCGAGACCCCGAGCAGTTCCGCGGCGTGGTCCAGTGCCATGTCGAAGCCGTAGTAGCGCTCTAGCTCGTCGCCGTCCGCCGTCGGACGTACCTTCAGCATGGCGTACCCCTCGCTGTTCTGTGCGACGGCTGCCGTCCGCCCGTCGCGCTCGAACGTGAGCAGCCGCTCCGTGTCTGTCTCCTCGTAGCGCGCGGTGATCCCGCCCGCTGTCTCGACTGCTTGCTCGCTGTCGCTCATCGAACACCGTTACGTGCGGGAGACAGTCGAACCTTCCGACCGCGACTTGTCGCCGACGTGGTCGACGGTCGGGAGGAAAGCGTCAATCCTCTCTAGGGCGAACTGGGGACAGTGACACTCGCGTCGGAGCCGCGGCCGGACAGTCGGGCAGCCCTCCGAGAGACGCTCGGTCGTGAGACGGACACCTTCCGGACGCGTGTGCGTGACCTCCTCGACAGCCACAGCCACGTGCCTGCAGAGAAGACGCGAACCCGACGAGAGATACGGCGTCGGCTGGACACAGATCCCGAGGCGGTCACGTTCGACGGGTGGGAGGAGATCGACCGTCACTCGCGTCCGCTGGCGTGGCAGGCGTGGGTGCTCGACCACGCGCCGCTAGGGATCACGCTCACAGGCGCGGCGTACCACGACAATCAGATTCGATACGCGAACCTCGCCTTCCAGGAACTGACTGGCTACGGCCCGGCGACGCTGTCTGGCGCGAATCCGCGATTCCTCCAGACGGAGGAGACAGACGAGGAACGACGAGCGGACTTCGTCGAGGCGCTCCGCACGTGGGAGCCGGTGACCGTCGAGATCCACAACGAGCGAGCCGACGGACGGCCGTTCTCCAACCGTGTGTCGCTGGTCCCCGTCGCCGGGGCAGACGGGACTGTCGAACACTGGTTCGGGATACAAGCTGCCGTCGCGTGGCCCGCCGGGCGACCGTGATCGACGTTCCACCGCGCCCGAACCGTGGACCGCTACTCGCCACACGTCACTCGCCGGTTGCTGTCGACTCGCCTCCGCCGCCGCCACAGTCGGACGCGTTCTCGCGGTACCACAGCGACACGGTTCCCTCCTCGTCGACACGTGCCTCGACCCCGTAGCACGGGACCCCACGGTCTCCGACGTCGAACGTCTCCCAGTCGTCGGCGTCGTCGAGTCGGACGTGGATCGTGTACGTCGCCGGGGACTCAGTCCACGACCCCGAGAGCTGTTGGCGTCCGTCTCCGGAGTCCCCTGTCCCGAGGTCGTGGGTCGACCAGTGGACGAGGTCGCTGCTTCGCTCGACGAGAACGTGGACCGTGTGCGCCGTGTCGTCTTGGTTGACCACTCTGACGAACGCGAGCACTGCCCCCGAGTCACCCTCCTGTGCGGCCGCGCCGCCGCCGACACTGCTACACCCCGCCAGTGCTGCCGCCCCGACCGTTCCGGCCGCGGTGAGTAGCCCCCGTCTCGTCGGCTCCATACCGCGGCGTTGTGAGCGCCCCGAGAAATGTCTTCGCCCGGTGTCTGACGCCCGTCAGACCGCCGTCACGCAACCGCTGGCCTCTCGGCAGTGAACACCACAACTGAAACTGCCGTCACGCGACAGTCTCACCGACTCGCGCGCTTCCACGTTCGGAGGTCGATCACGTCGCCGCCGTGTTCTTCCGCGTCCGCCTCTGTGACGGTCCACGTGAACATCGGCGCGACGGCTGCGGGATCGCGGCCGGCGTCCTCGCCGGTGAGTGCCGTCGCCACGAGGCCCAAGTCGAGAACGAACGCGGCGGTGTCCGACTCCGTGTCGGCGTGGAACTGGCGGACGACCGCCTCGGCACCGGCCTTCGAGACGGCGTACGCGCCGAGTCCAGCTTTCGCCTCGCGGGCGACGGAGCCGGAGGGAGCGATCAGCCGCGCACCGGCCGCGAGGTGTGGCAGCGACTCGCGGAACGTGGCGAACACGCCCCGAACGTTCGTCTGGTAGCTGTCGTCGAAGGCGCTGTACGACTCGCTGGTGATCGGCGTCTCGCCGGGCGAGCCGTGGAAGACGGCGGCGTTTGCTACCACCACGTCGATGTCGGGTGTTCCGTGACTCGCCGCGGTCTCCATCAGTCGCTCTACGTCGTACTCGTCGCGTACGTCGGCACGCTGGCCGACGACGCTCCCCTCGGCTGTCTCGTCGAGCGCGGCTGCCGTCTCCTCGACTGCCGTCGCGTCGCGGGCACACACCACCACGTCCGCGCCTTCGTCCGCGAACGCTCCTGCCACTGCGCGCCCGACACCGCGTGTCGCCCCCGTCACGACGACTGTTGCTCCGTCCATACACCTGCCACGAGTGGCCGACACTTATCCTCACCGTACCGCCGTGGACGACGCCAGCCACGTCGTCGAGTCGCGGGCGGCAGTGATCGAAGACCCCGACGGAGGCGGGCCACCTGCGGCAGAGGCGGGCCACCTGCGGCAGAGGCGGGCCACCTGCGGCAGAGGCGGGCCACCTG
>CAKZQY010000181.1 GCA_937142015.1 uncultured Halobacteria archaeon | reverse complement strand
TGTTACTGCGCCTGTGAGTCGAGTCGCCGGTAACTATCTACGCACGACCCTATCAAGGAGCCCAGTACGTCTCGTAGAGATAGAAACACGGCGCAGTGAGCGTCACCCCGAGGGACGCCGGAATCGTCGCCACCCGCGACGACACCGCCCGGATCGCCTCTCCAGCGGCGAGACAGAGCATCCCGAGGAGGTACGCGGGCGCGAACAGGAACCAGACAGTCCGCGCGACGGGTTCGTGGAACCGGCTGGGCAACAGTGGAATCGGGTCCACCGCGTCGAGCACGCGCCAGACGAGCGGGTTGTCGTCGGTCACACCACGACTGACGTGGCAACCGACGTATGTTTTCTGGCGGCGTGGTGTTGTCCCGTCCGCCAGAGGGGTTCCGACCACAGAGACGGAACCCGAGGATTGATTCAGACGGGGGCCGACAGTTTGGCTGATGAGCACAGAGGCGTACACGACCGACGAGTACCAGACCCTCCAGCAGCGACGCCGCGAGGTCGCCGGCAACGAGGAGACGGCGACGGTGGACGACGTGACGCTGACAGACTCGACGGCGACGCTCCGACTCGGCTTCGAGTGGGGCGAGACGACCGAGGAGCTCCAGTTCGACCTGACGAGCGAACGGGACGTGCTCGCACTGGAGACGCTCGCGGAGACTGCGGGCTACGACTTCGATCACCTCCCGTACCTCGAAGACGAGCGGATCGGTGTCACGTACCTCGACGGCGAGTGGGTCCCGACCGCGACCCTCCCGACCCCCGGCCACAGCGACGTGTTCGACGACGGGAGCCCGGCGGTGCCGGGCCTCGCCGAGCGTGCGACACGGTGGCTCGACGCCCGTATCGAAGGAATCGAAGCCAAGCAGGTCGTGCTCGGCGCGATCGTGATCAAGAAGCTCCTGATCGCGTCCGCACTCGTCTACCTGCTGATCGCGTGAGTCGTCTCCTGTGGTCGGCCCGTCGCGTCGGGGCCAGTCGAACCCCTTCGTCGCGTCGAGACCAGTCGAACGTCTTCGTCGCGTCGAGACCAGTCGAACTGTCGGTCTCGACAGTCAGCTGAACGGTCCGTTTCGGTAGAGGACGTACGTCCCACTCCCGGCGAACAGCACCGGGAAGAACAGCATCCACGCGGAGAACTGGCCCCCGCCCGCGAACACGAGCACGAAGAACAGCTGCCCCGGCGAGACACCACTCGTGAGCAGCGGCGCGAAGTCGAGCGCCGTGTACGTCGGCAGCGACACCGCCGCGGCGATCAGCGTGATCGAGATGTAGCTCCGCATGTCCAGCTCCAACACTGCGAGTGCGAACCCGACGAGGAGCAACAGTATCACTGCGGTCTGGTCCGGAATCGGGAACGCCGCGGGCCACGTTGGCAGCCGGGAGTGGACGAACGTCAACATCCCAGCAACGAGCCCGACGGCGGTCCCACCCACGGCCCGTTCGAACAGCGACGCCTCGTAGCGGACGAGTCGCGCCATCAGCGTCCACCTCCCGTGGCCCGGTGTGTGAGAGACGGCCGCTCGGACGGCTCGACCGAGGGCAGAGACGGATCGACCGACGCCCCGGACGACTGTGACTCACCTCGAACTGGCGTGTCGACCTCGACCTCGATCACCCGGCCGTCGAGCTCGACGGGGAACTGACCGGCGAGGACCGCTCCGTCCAGCAGACTCCCAACACGGTCGGTGTACGCATCACGCACCGGGAACCGAACCGTGACCGTCGTCGACCCGCCAGCCGGAACCTCTCCCGACTCGATCTCTGCGACGCGACGCTGGACGAACGCCCTGTCGCCGCTCTCCGGCCTGACGGATAGCCCGCCGTACGCGACCTGTTCTGGCACGGTCAACGACCGGCGCGTCGGGTTCGACACGTCGACCGACAAGACGAGTGTCGTCTCCTCTGTTCCGTTCACCACACGCGTGTCCGTCACCGCTACCTCGACCGTGTCTGCGTTCGCGCGAACGAGACGGTTCTGTGTCAACGGCACTGTCAGCCCCACTGTGACGACGCCGAGGACGACCAACACCACGAGCCCGACCTGACGACGGTTCATCGTTTGACTACGGTTGGCGCTGTGTCTCTTAAACGTGGGGCCACTGTTCGGAACGCGAGACGACCCGTGAGGTGGCTCGCGTTCACACACCCCTCAGTTTCGAGTGGAGAGTCTGACACGTTTCGTGTCGAGAATCGGTGAACTGCGTGTCGAACGCCGACGAGTCTCGCGTCGGGAGTCGGGGGACTGATAGGGTCGTGCGTAGAGATTTTCGCGTGGGTGCCGAGCACCGGACGGTACCGCGCTGTTACTACGTCTGTGAGTCGAGTCGGCGGGAACTATCTACGCACGACCCTATGAACAGACCCGATAGTTCTTACACCGTCGCGCACCAGATGGGGTACGATGAGCCAGGTGGAACGGAAGGACATCGAGAAGTTCCGCGCCTTCTACCGGCGGTACTACGAGGACGCGATTGCCAAGCTCGCCCAGCGGTACCCCACAGAGCAGCGGTCGTTGTACGTCGCGTACGACGACCTGTTCACGTACGACGCGGAGTTGGCACAGCGGTACCTCGACAGGCCAGTCGACATGCAGGAGATCGCGGAGGAGGCACTGCGGACGTACGACCTCCCTGCGGACGTGTCACTCGGACAGGCTCACGTCCGCGTCCGGGGGCTGCCGGCCTCCAGCACCATCGACATCCGGAATATCCGGGTGGTCGACGACCACATCGGGTCGATGGTCGCCGTGCAGGGGATCGTCCGGAAGGCGACGGACGTGCGTCCGAAGATCGTCGAGGCGGCCTTCGAGTGTCAGCGCTGCGGGACGATGACGTACATCCCGCAGTCCGACTCCGGCTTTCAGGAGCCACACGAGTGTCAGGGCTGTGAACGACAGGGACCGTTCCGGATCAACAACGACCAGTCGGAGTTCGTCGACGCCCAGACGATCCGGGTCCAGGAGTCGCCAGAGGGGCTGCGCGGCGGGGAGACGCCACAGTCCATCGACGTCTACCTCGAAGACGACGTGTGCGGCGAGGTGACACCCGGTGACCACGTCAGCGTCGCCGGCGTCCTCCACATCGAACAACAGGTGTCTGGCAACGAGAAGACGGCGCTGTTCGACCTCTACATGGACGGGGTCGCCGTCACCATCGAGGACGAGGAGTTCGAGGACATGGAGATCTCCGACGAGGACGTGACGGAGATCCTCGAACTCGCCGACAGCCCGAACATCTACGAGCGGATGGTCGACTCCGTCGCGCCGTCGATCTACGGCTACGATCAGGAGAAGCTGGCCATGATTCTCCAGCTATTCGGCGGGGTGACGAAACACCTCCCGGACGAGTCCAGAATTCGTGGTGATCTTCACATGCTCCTGATCGGCGACCCCGGGACGGGGAAGTGTGTCCACGGAGACACGCCGGTGACGCTGGCTGACGGCTCCGAGGTTCCGATCCGTGATCTCGTCGAGTCGAACCTCGATGACCCCGATCCGGTGGACGACGGCGTGTACGACGACGCCGATATCCTCGTCTCTTCACTCGCATCCGACGGAGAACTGACGGAGCGTACTGCGACACGGGTGTGGAAACGTGAGGCTCCGGAGAGACTGATCCGAGTCCGAACTGCCAGTGGTCGTGAGATCGAGGTGACACCGTCACACCCACTGTTCGTGAGTGCTGACGGCACCTTCGAGCCGCGGCGTGCCGACGAGTTGGACCGAGGATCGTTCGTTGCGACACCGCAGTACCGCCCGAGCGGTCACAACAACGAGCTGAGGGCGGAGTACCGGCGCTCAGAGTCAGGCAACGCCGTCCACATCGACGCACCAGACGAGTGGACACCGTGGTTCGCTCGGTTCCTCGGATACGTCGTTGCCGAAGGATATGTCGAGCAGAACCCAGACAACACTGGTTCGATCTTCGTTACGAACAACGACCAGGCTGTCCTCGACGACGTGAGTGATGCACTGGAGAAGCTGAACGCACCTCACTCTGTTCGTAGTCCGAACGAGGACAGGGAGGCACGGGAGATCGTCTGTACGGCCGGTGAGTTGGTCAGTCTGCTCGAGAACATCGAGCCCGCTGTTCTGCGGCCGTCAGCGGAACAACGGGTTCCAGACCAGTTGTTCGAGACGGGCAACGACGTTCGACGCGCGTTCCTCCGCGCCTACGTCGAAGGAGAAGGGCACGTCTCCACGAGGCAGCGTAGTCTCACTGTGGGTTCAATGAGCCGTGAGTTGCTCGAAGGGGTCCGTTCGCTTCTCCTCTCGTTCGGAGTCGGTTCCACGCTCGAGTCCAGACAGAACGGAAGCTACCGTCTTCGGATCAGTGGCGAGAGCTTCGTTCGGTTCCGCGAGCGTATCGGGCTCGTCTCTGAGAGAAAACGAGAGGCTCTGCGGAGACACGAAGGGGTTGAGACGAACACGAACGTCGACGTGATTCCGAACGTCGGGCAAGAACTCGAACGGATCAGATCACAACTCGGTCTCTCACAGTCCGAGTGTGGTGTCCCCCGAGCGACGTACCAGCACTACGAACGAGGAGACAGACAGCCGAGTCTAGAGGGTCTCACCGCGGTCATCGAGGCTTTCGAGGAGCGGTTAGAGTGGCTCGACGAGGTTCGAGACCGCCTCGTCAAATGTGACTGGGACGTACTCGGGGATGGAAGATCAGAACTGAACGTCTCACAGGGAGAAGTGGCCGCCGCCACAGGTGTGACACAGGGGTCGATCAGCGGCTACGAGCGAGGGGACGTGAGCCCCGACGGTGGCGTCACTGACGAGGCCAGACAGGCGCTTCTCGGGGTAGTCGACGAAGCAGCCAGTGTAGAAGAGGACGTGCAGTCACTCCGTCGTCTCGTGGAAGCTGACGTTCGTTGGGACGAGGTCGTGTCACTGGAGTGGGTCGAGCACGACGAAGACTGGGTGTACGACCTCGAAGTGACGGAGACACACAGCTACGTCTCCGACGGGGTCGTCTCACACAACTCCCAGCTACTCTCGTACACCCAGAACATCGCGCCGCGGTCGGTGTACACCTCCGGGAAGGGGTCGTCGGCGGCCGGGCTGTGTGTCACGGGCGATACACTCGTTCACACTGCCGACGGTATCAGACGAGCCGACGACCTCGTGACCCCAGAGATACCGGAGTCAGTCGAGACAGAGACTGCGGTCGAGCGCGAGTACGACGTCTACACGTACGACGAAGCGGCCGGTGAGACCACAGTCGCGTCTACCTCACACGTCTGGCGGATGCCACCGAAACCGTGCCGCCGGATCGAGACAGCAAGCGGGACGGAACTGGAGACATCACAGAACACCCCAGTTCTGACGTGTGGTGACGACGGACTGGAGTGGAAGTCGATGTCAGAGGTCGAAGCTGGAGACCACGTCGCGACGCCGACGTTCGACGGAATCGAGCGGTCGTCACCGCCGGTTAGCGAGTTCGTAGAGTACACAAACGAGAAGTTACTGTTGACAGACGACTCAGTCGAGTGCCTCCGAGACAGCTTGACTGAGAAGTTCGGAACACTCCGAGATGCGGCTGCTGCACTGGATTTCAGCGAGGATTTCGTCTACGACACACTGTCGAACAGACACGTCCCAGTGGAGAAGCTCGACCGGATCGTTTCGGAGACGCCCACAGACTGGGGAGACATCGACGCTCGTCGGGCGATGCTCAGACACGGAGAAGGGGTCGAGATCCCGACAGAGTTCGACGCCGATCTGATGTATCTCCTCGGGTTGACGTACGGAGACGGTGACATCGCAGTGTCACGGCGTGACGAGAACCGCGGGATGGTTCGTATCTCCAACAGTGACGAAGCGCTACTGCGGCGCGCAGTCGACATCATCGAGTCTCTCTTCGACAAAGAAGTCGAGATCGAACGGCAGGAAGACAGAGTAGCTTGTATCCGACTCCACAGTGCGACAATCGCCCGGCTCTTCCACAACGTTGGGATGTCGACACCGAAGACAGGCCTGTCTCTCGACGACCGGCTGACGACGGCCGAGCACGCTGATGCGTTCCTCCGTGGGTTGATGGACGCCGATGGCTCTGTGTCAAAACGAGACGACGGTGGATCGAGTGTTCACTTCTCGACGATCAGTGAGAGGCTCGCTCGTCAGGTCCGCGCGATGTTGCACACGTACGACGTACAGGCACGGATTCGTGAGCGGGACCGTCGAGGTACGTCTACACTCCCGGACGGGCACACGATCGAGTCAAAGCACGTCCAGTATCACGTCGAAGTGTACGGTAGTGACCTCGACCGGTACGCCGAGTGCGTCGGGTTCGGTTCCGAGACGAAGCGTGCTGTGCTCGACCGGATCACTGGTGAGACACCACGTCGCGGCGAGCGGCTCCCTGTCGGGAGCCAACTGGCAGCGGCTGATGTTCCGGTTGCGGGGTCGTACCACAACGTCGTAGTGAGAGGAGACGACCTGAGCCGCGAACGTGCTGTCTCGATGCAGCAGGAGCTTGATCTCGGCGAAGCGGCCTCGCTCGTCGAGTCTGTTACCGGATCGAATCTACGATGGGACGAGGTAGTTGCTGCTGTCGACACTGGTCGAAAGGAGTTGTACGATCTCACTGTCCCAGGGACGAACAACTTCGTTGCAGATGGAGTTATAACACACAATACTGCGGCGGCGGTCCGCGACGACTTCGGCGACGGACAGCAGTGGACGCTCGAAGCCGGTGCGCTCGTGCTCGCAGACAAGGGAGTTGCAGCCATTGACGAGTTAGATAAAATGGATTCCAACGACCGATCGGCGATGCACGAGGCGCTCGAACAGCAGTCGTACCACCCGGACGAGGAGATTCTCCTCGCAGACGGACGTCGGGTCGAGATTGGCGAGTTCGTCGACCGAGCGATGGATCGGCGTGCAGACGACGTCGTCGACGGAGTTGACTGCGAGATTCTCTCACTCGACGACACACGGATTCACTCGGTCGACATGGAGACGAACGAGGTGACGAAGCGTCCGGTCGACAGAGTGAGTCGCCACGAGGCACCCGACGAGTTCGTCCGCGTCGCGTTCTCGAACGGACGATCTGTCACGGTCACCCCCGACCATCCGATGTTCGTAGACGACGGTGGTGTCGAGACTGTCACGGCGAGTTCCGTGGAGGAGGGTGACTTCGTCCCCGCACCTCGTGTGCTTCCGAACTCGACAGCGTCGGTCCCTCTCAGCCCGACCGAGCAGGCGGAAGGGGAAAAGATCGTACAGTTACCGGAGGAGATGTCACCGAACCTCGCAGAAATACTCGGGTTTTTGACTGCTGAAGGGCACTCTTGTGCGGGTTCAGCACACGAGATCGGCGTCTCGAATCAAGACGAGCGACTGCTCGCGCGGATGGACAGCCTCTTTCAGAGGGTGTTCGGGATCGAGAGCACCGACACGACGAACGCAGCTGGAACAGTAACAAAGCGCTGGATCTCGACCAAGCTCTACAGATGGTTCCAGTCGAACTTCCCCGAGGTGATGCAAACAGCTCGCAACAAGCGGGTGCCAGCCGCGGTGTTGGGTGCATCGACGGAAGAGGTCAGACGCTACCTCGTCGGCGCGTTCGCAGGTGACGGGAGCGTCGAGAGCGAGTCGATGGCACTCTCGACTGCCTCCTCGGGCCTCGCGGAGGACTACGCCGATGCGCTTGCGAAGCTGGGTGTTGCGACACGACTCTACCACGATCCAGCCGAGGACAGCTGGAAAACGTACGTCATGGGCGACTCGATTCCAGAGTTCGTCGATGCCGTCGTCGAACCCACAGACGACCGGTACCAGGACGCCGTGGACTTCGCGGAGCGAAGCGAGCGGACACCGCGTCACCACGACGTACTCCCGCCCTCTGCCGCCGAGGAGATCCGTGACCTTCGGAGACGGCTCGGCCTCGGACTCACCGGACAGCTCAAACCGAACGTCGACGAGGGGTTCGGTGTCCGGATCGAGACAGTCGAAGAGCAGGTAGCGACACTCCGTCGTCGCGTCTCGAATATCTCGGATCGTCTCCACGAAGTCGACTCACTCGAAGAGTTGCGGGATCTCGTCGGATGGTCCGGACGTCAGCTCGCCGAGAGACTCGACTCGGAAACGACGAGTGCCGTCCACGACGCGGAGAACGGTGGGTACGACGCCGAACGGCGTCAGTCACTGTTGGACCGGAGCGTCACGGCAGTGCGCGAGGCACTCGACAGTGCGACCACCCGACTGGCTGCGCTCGAAGATCGCTGTGAACTACGGTACTACGAGGTAACTGAGGTAGAGACAGTTCCGAACGAGGGTGAACACGCGACAGAGTGGGTGTACGACGTGACTGTCGAACCGACGAACACGTTCGTCAGTGACGGCGTCGTCCTCCACAATTCGATCTCGATCTCGAAGGCCGGCATCAACGCGACACTCAGATCACGGTGTTCGTTGTTGGGGGCGGCGAACCCGAAGTACGGTCGATTCGACCAGTACGAGCCGATCGGCGAACAGATCGACTTAGAGCCGGCGTTGATCTCGCGGTTCGACCTGATCTTCACCGTGACAGACCAGCCAGATCCGGACGAGGACGCACGGCTGGCGGAACACATTCTCACGACCAACTACGCGGGAGAGTTGAACACCCAGCAGACGGAGATGACGAACAGCGAGGTGTCGAGACAGCAGGTCGAAGAGGTACAGGAGACAGTCGCGCCGGCGGTGGACGCGGAGCTGCTCCGGAAGTACGTCGCGTACGCCAAGCGGAACTGTTACCCACGGATGACGGACGCCGCCCGCGAGGTGATCCGCGACTTCTACGTCGATCTCCGCTCGAAGGGACTCGACGAGGACTCACCGGTGCCAGTGACCGCGCGACAGCTGGAGGCGATTGTCAGACTCGCGGAGGCGTCCGCACGAGTGCGACTCTCCGACGAGGTGACCGCCGCGGACGCCGAGCGTGTGATCGAGATCGTCAGATCCTGCCTGGAGGACATCGGCATCGACCCCGAGACGGGAGAGTTCGACGCCGACGTGGTCGAAACAGGGACGACGAAGAGCCAGCGCGACCGGATCAAAGGCGTGAAAGAACTGCTGCGGACTGTCGACGAGGAGTACGAGGACGAACCCGGCGCGCCACGAGACCAGGTGATGAAACGCGCCGACGAGGAGGGGATGGAGCGGTCGAAGGTGGAGAAGGAGATCGAACGACTGCGGGAGAAAGGCGACGTCTACACTCCGGACGGGGGTCACATCAAACTCGTGTGAGCACGTGTCGGCGTCGTTCGGAACGTGTCAACCGGACGTTCAGTCCGCTGGGTACGAATTTCCACGACACGATACGTTTATTTCTCTGCTTCTAGACCGGCGAGTGTGCTGTTAGTCGTGACACACACTGCGGCAGCGCGGACGACACTCCGGAACGTCTGTCGCAGCCACGAGGAGACAGTCGTGCAGCGGTTCGGTCGCGCGGCGTTGCTCGCAGCCACGGAGTGGGGAGCGTTCGTCGCCTGTCGCCTCCGCGCGAAACACGGGACAGCCGTGCAGGTGGAACAGACAGAGCCGTTCAACGAGTTCAGGCTCGTCGACGAGGAAGTTCGGGAGGCAGCGCGTGCCTACGAGCGGCGGGAGACGGCGAGTACGCCGTACACGAAGTTCGCTGCGGGACAGCGGTACCCCGACCCCGAAACGATGCGAGGAGAGGAGCTGTGAGCGACGAGGGAGACAGAGCCGACGCCGACACCGACCACCTCGTGATCACCGTCGACAGCGAACGATACGCCGGAGAGTCGGTCGACCTGCGAGAACACACGTCGGCACCCACTCCCCAGCAGCTGCGCACCCGACTCCCTCGTGAGGCTGCGTGGCGTGCCCGCCCGGAGTTCGACGCCGGGACGTGGTTCTCGACAGTCACGGCAGAGCCGCCGCCAGTCCGCCGGCTGGCGGCAATCGTCGCCCGGTCGCGGGGAGTGACGACGCCGGTCGACGACCGCCTCGAAACGCTCGATGCGGCACTCGCCGGAACGGCCGCTGTCGACCTCGACGACGGACACGGGGAACAGCGTCTCCCACCGCGTCAGACGGTCGACAGTGGCGATTCCAGAGCCGTCGACGACGGTGACGTCGCGTCTCTCGACGACCCCGCCGCGTCTGCCGACACTGACTCCGCCGCGTCCGCCGACACCGGTCACGCCGCGTCTGCCGACACCGATCACGCCGAGTTGACCGCCGCTCGTCGGCAGACAGCACGTGTCGGGGACAGCGTCGAGAAGCTACGCGAGCGGGTGGCGGCCCTCCGAGGAGAACTGCAGGCGACCAAGGCGGCCGACGGCGAGACCGAGGCTGCCAGCGCGTCGCTGCGGGAAGCGGTCAAGTCGTTGACAGAGGCGGAAGCGGACAGGATCGCAGCCGACCAACGGCTGTCGAGACAGAGTCGTCGTGTCCGCGAGCGGCGGTCGGCGCTACGGCGACGACTCCGGGCGCGAGACGAGCGACGGAACCGCGCTCGTGAGGCGCGTGGCCACCTCGGCGAGGCGGTCTACGACGAGCTTTCGGCGGCGATGGAGGCTGTCGAGCGACTCACCGAACGCGGTCCCGCGTCGTCCGGTGAGCGACCAGCCGCGTTCGAAGGTGACCGGGTCGCGGCACACCTCGCTGCCATCGCAGTTGCCGACACCGCCGAACCGGTCGTCGTCGGTGTCGAGGCGTTCACGTCGGCCGCAGAGGCTGCCGAACTGCTCGGAACACCGGTCGTGCTCCTCCATTGACCCCTCTCACGGGTGAGCAGTCGTCTCGAAACGCGCTGGAACCCAGACCGAGCGTAGGTTTATCAACGACGACGTGACCACACACCGCGTGACTCGTTCACCACCAGACTCGATGTCGGAGGGAACACCGCCAGGCGAGCCGACGACACCGGAGACACGCTGCGTGAGTCTGTCGACGAGCGTGACCGTCCACCGAGGCATCGCGCTCGTCACGTGTCGGATACACAACCAGACAGCGGTCCCGCGAGCAGTCAAGCTCCGAGACGAACTCGACGGACCGACACTCCCGCCGCGCCGCGCCGGCGTCCCGGAGGCCGGGTGGGGAGACAGTAGCTACACCACGGTCGTCGACGCCGAGACGACGACTGCTGTCGGCTACGCCAGTCCGGTTGGAGACGAGCAGGTCGAGACGGAGCCAGCCCGAATCGTCGCTGTCGGCGACCCCGAGCGTGTCGTGGATGCCGAGAACGGTGTCCCGGACGCGGAGAACTGCGTCTCGGACGCGGAGAACGGTGTCGGAGACGACGACACGGCAGGTCCGGAGGGACCACACAGTGCCGTCCGGCACACACGTCGAGAACTCGACGCGTGGGAACCACCGCGAGACACCGTTCCGACGCCGTCGCTCGCGAGTGACGGGGGTCAGGTGGAGCGAGGTCAGGTGGAGCGAGGTCGGGTGGAGCGAGGTCGGGTGGAGCGAGGTCGGGTGAAGCGATCACGTAGCGAATCGCACGTCTCGACCGAACAGCCAGCCGTCGGTACCGATCCGTCGAGATCAGAGAGTACCGACTCACTCGGAGAGACTGACGGAGAGTCGTCGAGAGACACCGACACCGGACACGACAGGCAGTTCACCGACGGGACAGTGCCGACGGGCGTCACGGAGTATCTCGACGCGGCAGCAGAGCGGATCGACCGCGCTGCCGGGACAGCGGAGTCAGTCACGGCAGCGACAGCCGCACTCAGAGACACCCACCACACGCCAGTGACGCTAGAGCAGGCGGTCGCACGCGACGAAGCGGCGCTGCGGGAGTTAGCCGAGCGAGCGTCGGAACTGGCCGAGCGTGCCGCCGAGACCGACGTGCCGGTCGACGACCTCCGGAGATTCGCGTGATTCTCGCAGTGTGCAGCGGGAAGGGTGGCGTCGGAAAGTCGACACTGACGTACGAACTCGCGGGAGCACTCGACGCCCTCGCCGTGGACGCGGATCTCGGGATGGCAGACCTGCC